>NZ_JAEMQX010000242.1 GCF_016463645.1 Sphingopyxis sp.
AGCACGATCACGACGCCGCTGCCGTCCTCGCTGCCGCGCTGGATCAGGCTTTCGATCGAGACGCCGGCGTCGCGCATCGCCGTCGCGATCTCGGCGAGCACGCCGATCCGGTCCTCGACGATCAGGCGGACATAATGTTTGCCGACGCGCGCGCCGGCGTCGGCGGCGGGGGCGGCATCGAGCGCGTCGACCGGCATCGCGAAGGCGGGGCCATATTCGTCGCGCGCGATGTCGATGATGTCGGCGACGATCGCCGACGCGGTCGGCCCCGCGCCCGCGCCCGCGCCCTCGAAAAAGAGGCGGCCGACGAAATTGCCCTCGGCGACGACCGCGTTCAACGCTCCGGGCACATAGGCGAGCGGATGGTCGGCAGGGACGAGGCATGGCTGGACATGCTGGTACAGCCCGCTTCCGTCGCGTTCGGCCATGCCGATCAGGCGGACGCGGTGGCCGAGCGCCTCGGCCTCGCGGATGTCGGCGGCGATCAGGCCGCGGATGCCGTCGGCGGTCACCGCGCCGATATCGAGCCGGGTCCCGAAACACAGCGCGGCGAGGATCGACAATTTGTGCGCGGCGTCGATCCCGTCGACGTCGAAGGTCGGATCGGCCTCGGCATAGCCCTCCGCCTGCGCGGCGCCCAGCGCATCGGCAAAGCTCGCGCCGTCGCGCTCCATCCGCGTCAGGATATAGTTGCAGGTGCCGTTGAGGATGCCATAGACGCGCGCGATCTCGTTCGCCGACGCGCCCTCGCGGATCGCCTTGATCACGGGAATGCCCCCCGCGACCGCGGCTTCGTATTTCAGCGGCGTGTCCCCCGCCTCGGCGAGCCGCGCGAGGTCGAGCCCGTGATGCGCGATCATCGCCTTGTTCGCGGTGACCAGCGCCTTGCCCGCGCCGAGCGCGTGGCGCGCGAGGGTCAGCGCCGATCCGTCGGCGCCGCCGATCATCTCGACCACGACGTCGACATCGTCGGCCGCGACGAGCGCATCCATATCGTCTTCCCAGCGATAGGCGGCGAGGTCGATGCCGCGGTCCTTGTGCCGGTCGCGCGCCGACACCGCGACGATCTCGATCGGGCGTCCCGCGCGGCGCGCGATCAGGTCGCGGTTCGCCTCGAGCAGCCGGACGACCCCGCCGCCGACGACGCCGATCCCCGCGAGCGCGACGCGAAGCGGCGGGCGGGGGGCGGTCGGGGCGGAATAGGGCGACATGCGGGAACTCCGTAAAAGCGCGGAGCCTCGCCCCGTCATCGCGAGCGCCCTATCGGCTTTTCCGGGGGAAACAAGGAAGCTTTTCTGTTTCGGCGATGCCGAAAGCTACGCCGTCACCCGGCCGGCGGCTTGCGCGTGCGCGTGCATTCGCCGAGCGCGCCCAGGATGACGCCATAGTCCGACGCCGCCTTGCGCCGGTCCTCGGGCGCGGTGCCCGCGAGCTTGTTGAGCGGGAGCTGGCGCGGCAATCCGCACGCGAGGCGGTACCAGGCGAGCGTATTGCGCGCCGGGACCGCCGCCGATCCGTCGACGATCTCGCCGAACGCCGCCGCCCAGCGCCGCGACCCGTCGGCGGCGGTCAGCACGGTCAGCGACACCGGCTCGCCGGTGCTCGTGTTGAGGAAGAGCTGCGTCTCGCCCTCGCCGGGCAGCGTGCCCGGGACGTGGAAGCCGTTGGCGATGCCGGTGATCGCGGGCGCGGCGCCGGGCTTGACCAGCTCGGTCAGCACCGCGCGCACCTGCGCCTCGGTCGCGGGGTCCCACGGCAGTTGCGCATCGGGCGCGATCAGGCGGACGCTGCCGGTGTTGCTCGTCCCCGCGGTCGCGCCGGCGACGGGCCGGGCGAAGAGCAGGACGGGCTGTTTCTTCTTCAGCTTGGGCGGCTTGCCCCTCGCATCGAGCGGCAGGTCGACGAGGTAGGAGATTCGCGCCGCGAGCGGCCCCGATCCGCGAATCAGGCTGATAACGTCGGCCTCGACATAGAATCGGGCATGACCCGCCGCGACTCCGGGCGCGCGCTCGGCTTTCAGCGCCGTCGCCTTGTATATGCGCGCGTGCAGCGCGATCGGCGCCGCGGTCGCGAGGTCGGCGACGTCGGCATAGCTGTACGGGCTGGCCGCCGCGGCGGGGGCTGGCGCCTGCATCGCCGAAACGGCGGGAATTCCAAGGGTTAAGATCAGAATGCCAGCGATGGCGGCGGGGCGGGGGAGGCGCATGATCGATCCACTTTCCGTCATTTGTGACACCGGTATCGGCGTTGAAATCCCCATCATGGGACAAGGCACATTAACCGCTGATAAAGGGTTTGCGAATGTGCCGCCA
>NZ_JAEMQX010000134.1 GCF_016463645.1 Sphingopyxis sp.
ACACCAGTGCCTTGGCTTCGTCGTCCATCGTGCCGGTGACGTCGCTCGGCTGGAGGAGCATTTCGGTATGCGCGGCGCCCGACGGGATCATCGGGAAGCAGTTGGCGAGCTGCGCGACGCGGCAGTCGACGATCACCGGGCCGGGGGTCTCGATCATCTTCCTGATGCCGTCCTCGAGCTGACCCAGATTGTCGATGCGCAGGCCCGTCCAGCCATAGGCATCGGCGAGCTTCACGAAATCGGGCAGACTGTCCGAATAGCTGTTCGAATAGCGGCTTTCATAGGTCAGCTCCTGCCACTGGCGGACCATCCCCATCCACTCATTGTTGAGGATGAAGATCTTCACCGGCAGGCGGTACTGGCTGACCGTGCCCATTTCCTGGATGTTCATCTGCAGGCTGGCTTCGCCCGCGATGCAGATGACGAGGCGGTCGGGATGCGCGATCTGCGCGCCGACCGAGGCGGGGAAGCCATAGCCCATCGTGCCGAGGCCGCCGCTGGTGAGCCAGCGGTTGGGGGCCGAAAAGCCGAAATGCTGCGCCGCCCACATCTGGTGCTGGCCGACCTCGGTCGTGATGATCGGGTCGAGCCCGCGCGTCGCGTCGAACAGCGCCTTGACCGCGCGCTGCGGCATGATGTCGGCGGCCGGATCCTTCTTTTCGGGGAAGTCGAGGCAGCGCGTCGCGCGCCAGCCGTCGATGCGGCGCCACCATTCGCCGAGGTCGCGCGCCGTGTGGCCCTTCGCCTGCCAGCCCGCGATCAGTGCATCGAGCGCGCGGCCGGCGTCGCCGACGATCGCCAGGTCGACGGGGATGATCTTGTTGATCGAGCTGCGGTCGATGTCGATGTGGATTTTCTTCGAATCGGGCGAAAAGGCGTCGAGACGTCCCGTCACGCGGTCGTCGAAGCGCGCGCCGACCGCGATGATCAGGTCGGCACGGTTCATCGCCATGTTCGATTCATAGGTGCCGTGCATGCCGAGCATGCCGAGCCATTTGTCGTCGTCCGACGGGAAGGCGCCGAGGCCCATCAGGGTCGAGGTGACCGGCGCCCCGGTGAGCGCGACGAGCTGGCGCAGCGCCGCGCTCGCATCGGGACCGGCGTTGATCACACCGCCGCCGGTGTAGAAGATCGGGCGTTCGGCCGCGGCGATCATCTCGATGGCCCGGGCGATCGCGTCGGCGTCGGGTTCGACCTGCGGGCGGTAGCTGTTGTGCAGGATCTTTTCGGGCACGACATAGTCACCCGTCGCCACCTGCACATTCTTGGGGATGTCGATCACCACCGGGCCGGGGCGGCCGTGGGTGGCGATATGGAACGCCTCGTGCAGGATCGGGCCGAGGCGGTCGGGGTCCATCACGAGATAATTATGCTTGGTGCAGTGGCGCGTGATGCCGACCGTGTCGCATTCCTGGAAGGCGTCGGTGCCGATCAGCGCCGTCGAGACCTGCCCGGTGAGCACCACCATCGGGATAGAGTCGAGCAAGGCGTCGGTGATGCCGGTGACGGCGTTGGTCGCGCCGGGCCCCGAGGTGACGAGCACGACGCCGGGCTTGCCGGTCGAGCGCGCATAGCCCTCCGCCGCGTGGGTCGCCGCCTGCTCGTGGCGTACGAGCACATGCTTGATCGTCGGATGGTTGAAGAGCGCATCATAGATGGGAAGGACCGCACCGCCCGGATAGCCGAACACCGTGTCGACCCCGAGGTCGACCAGCGCCTGAACCACCATGTCGGCACCACTCATTTCCGTCACGACGAAACTCCTTTCCTTGTCACCGCCGACCTTCGGCGGACGCAACTTGTGCGCTGCAACAGTCGGCGGGCAATAGGTGCATGATTCTATCCTGTCAACATTCTATCACGTAATATTATTGCTAAATTGTTGACAGAATCGATGTTTAATGATTCTTCATGGCGAGGCCAATCGGCGGGCGGCTGGTGCCGGAACCATGTATACTGGCGCTTTGCATATTGGCGGGTCGCGGCCTGCGCCTGTTCGAGCGCTTCGCTGCGGCCGGTTTCGCCGCGGAGGAAAGCTGCGATCTGCGGCACGCCGATCGCGCGCATCGCGGGAAGGTCGGGGTCGAGGCCGCGCGCGAGCAGCGCTTCGACCTCCTCCACCGCGCCCGCGTCGAACATCCGGACGAGGCGGCGATCGCAGCGCTCGCGGAGCCAGTCGCGCGGAGGGAGCAGGATGAGCGGGGCGAGCGCGATGTCGCCGGCGATGCCGCCCTCGCGCGCCTCCTGCCATTCGGCCAATGTCCGCCCGGTCGAACGCACAACTTCGAGCGCGCGCGCGACGCGCGTGGTGTCGGCGGGGTTGAGGCGCGCGGCCGCCCCGGCATCGGCCTCGGCGAGCGCCGCGTGCGCGTCGTCGACCGAAAGCGCGCGGACTTCCTCGCGGACGGCCGGGTCGATCGCGGGCACCGGCGCGATGCCGTTCAGGAGGGTGCGGAGATAGAGGCCGGTGCCGCCGACGAGGATCGGAACCTCGCCCGCCGCGTGCGCGCCTGCGATGACGGCTCGGGCTTCGCCCGCCCAGCGCGCGGCGTTATACGCCTCCGCGCCGTCGACGTGGCCGAAGAGGCGGTGCGGCACGCCGCCCGTCTCCCCGACAGTCGGCCGCGCCGAGAGGATGGCGAGGTCGGCGTAGACCTGACTCGCGTCGGCATTGACGACGATCGCTTCGGGGCCTGTCCCGGCAAGGGATTTTGCGAGCGCGACCGCCAAAGCGCTCTTGCCGCTGGCGGTGGGTCCGGCGATAAGTGCCACGGGCAGCCGCGCATTGGCGGTCGAGAAAGAAGGAGATGCCATGTTCGTCGCGACGCTGATAGCAGCCGGAAAGCTGACCGACGAGGTGGTTCGCGAAGGCATAGACCGGCTGGCGGCGACGGGGCACGACGTCGGGGCGCCGCACTGGCTCGACGAGCATGATGCGGCGGATATCGTATTCCAGGGCAGTCTGGTCAGCGCGCGCAAGGAACTGGCGCAGATGGACCATGGCGCGCTTGACATCGTCGTCCAGCCGCTGGGCGACCGCACGAAAAAGCTGATCATCGCCGATATGGATTCGACGATGATCACCGTCGAATGCATCGACGAGCTCGCCGATTATGCCGGGTTGAAGCCGCAGATCGCGGCGATCACCGAGCGCGCGATGCGTGGCGAACTCGATTTCCGCGCGGCGCTGGAAGAACGCGTCGGGCTGCTCGCGGGAATGCCCGAATCGACGCTGGTCGATTGCCGGATGGAACGGGTGAAGCTGACGCGCGGCGCGCGCACTCTGGTGCAGACGATGAAGGCGCATGGAGCGTTTTCGATCCTGATCTCGGGCGGATTCATGCCCTTTGCCGGGCCGGTGGGCGAGGCGGTCGGGTTCGACAGGATCGTCGCCAACGAGCTGGAAATCCGGGACGGCAAGCTCACGGGCAAGGTGATCGAGCCGATCGTCGACAGCTCGGCGAAGCTCGAGACGCTGAAGGCCGAGGCGGCGCGGCACGGCCTGCCGCTCGCCGAGACGCTGGCGGTCGGCGACGGTGCGAACGATATTCCGATGATCACGAGCGCGGGGCTGGGGATCGGCTATTATCCGCACCCCGCGGCGGGCGAGGCGGCGGCGGCGGTGATCCGCCATCACGACCTGACCGCGCTCTTGTGGGCGCAGGGCTATTCGCGGCGGCAGTGGGTGATGGGGTAGGAGCTGCGGCCGCTAGCGACCGGAAGCTGCCCGATCAATCATCGTCACCCCGGACTTGACCCGGGGTCCCGCTTGAAATCGAAACCTGCTCTTCCGCCATAAGAAGCGGGATCCCGGGTCAAGCCCGGGATGACGAAGCGGGGTGGCTTGCCGCCCGCTTTCCACCCCAATGCCGACGTAGGGGTGACGACCGGGCGGCGGCGCCCTATCGTGTCGGAAGGAGGATCGCATGGCCAGACACCGCATCTATTCGATCAGCGTCGCGAGCGTGTATCCGCATTATATCGCGAAGGCCGAGAAGAAGGGACGGACCAAGGCCGAGGTCGACGAGATTTTCCGCTGGCTGACGGGCTATGATCAGAAGCAGCTCGAGGCCGGGCTGGCGAAGGGGACGAATTTCGAGGACTTCTTTGCGCACGCCCCCGCGCCCAACCCGGCGCGCGGGCTGATTACCGGCCTGATCTGCGGTATCCGGGTCGAGAATATCGAGGACCCGCTGATGAAGGAAATCCGCTATCTCGACAAGCTGATCGACGAACTCGCCAAGGGGAAGGCGATGGCGAAGATATTGCGAAGCCCGACCGGATAATCCTGTATGTTGACGACGTTATCATTGCCAGCATTCGCACGGCATCCATATTGACGACGTAAACATTGAGGCGATCTATCGGGCTTCCGAGGCCGTGATTTCTGTCGACAGCCACTCGCGGAAGCGCTGCATCGCGTCGCTTTCGGGGCGCGACATCAGGCGGGTGAGCCAGTAGCGGCCGGCGTCGACGGCCAGCGCGAACGGCTGGACGAGCAGTTCGGCGGCGAGCTCGCGGGCGAACATCGACGGCGGGGCGAGCGCGACACCCTGACCCGCGGCGGCAGCGGTCGCCATCAGCGCCGAACTGTCGAACATCGGACCGCGCAGGACGGGAGCGGCAACGCCCGCGGCGCCGAACCAGAGCGCCCATTCGTCGGCGCGGTACGAGCGAAGCAGGCGTTCGGACAGGAGGTCGGCGGGAGCCCGGAGGCGCTGCGCGGTCGCGGGGGCGCAGAGCGGCGCCAGCGGCGCGGCGAGCAAAGGCTCGGCATGGGTGCCGTGCCAGGCACCGTCGCCGAAGCGGATCGCATAGTCGAGCGCCTCGCCGGCGAGGTCGACGCGATTGTTGTTGGTCGAGATGCGGAGGTCGATCGCGGGAAAGGCGCGCGCGAAGGCGCCCAGGCGCGGGAGCAGCCAGCCGGTCGCGAAGGTGCCGACGACGCCGACCTTGAGCGCCTCGCGGAAACGGCCGCCCGCATATTGATCGAGCGTCGCGGCGACGCGGTCGAACGCCTCGGCGACGACGGGGACGAGCGCATGCCCCTCGTCGGTGAGCGCGAGACCGCGCGGCAGGCGGTGGAAGAGGCGTGTGCCGAGGCGGCGTTCGAGCTGCGCGACCTGATGGCTGACCGCCCCCTGACTGACGTGAAGCTCGATACCGGCGCGGGTGAAGTTGAGGTGGCGCGCCGCGGCCTCGAAAGCGCGGAGGGCATTGAGGGGAAGCTGGGCGCGGTCCATGGCCAATCATTAATAATTCTCATGGCTTTGTCGAGAAATGATGCTTTGTCGCGGGACGGGCGGATTGGCATTCCGGCGACGAAGGGAGACGAATATGATTGCCATGATGACGATCGCCGCCTGGCTGGCGGGCGTGAACCATATACCGCTGCCGATCGTCGGGGCGGCGCATGCAGGGGTGGTTGCGGGCGGGGCCGTGCCCGAGGGCGACGACCCGCTGACGCGGCCGATTGCGGCGTCGCGTGCCGCAGAATGGCTGGCTCCCGCCGAGCCCGAAAAGATTTTCGGGACGAGCTATCTTGTCGGCTTTGGCGGGATGAGCGTCGCGCTGATCGATACGGGCGACGGGCTGGTGCTGGTCGACGGCGCGCTGCCGCAGGGCGCGCCGGCGATCCTCGCCAATGTCCGCAAGCTCGGGTTCGACCTCGAAGACATCAAATTTATTCTGAGTACCGAGCCGCATTTCGACCATGCCGGCGGGCTCGCCGCGCTGGCGCGCGATACCGGCGCGACGGTGGTGGCGAGCGCGCGCGGGGCCGAGGGATTGCGGTCGGGCCGGCACGCGGCGGACGATCCGCAGCTTGCCTATGGCGGGAGCTGGCCCGCGGTGAGCCGGGTGCGCGTGATCGGCGACGGCGAGGTGCTGAAGCTCGGCAGGACATCGATCGCCGCGGTGGCGACGCCGGGGCATACGATGGGCAGCATGAGCTGGCGCTGGCAGGCGTGCGAGGGCGCGGCGTGCAAGACGATCGTCTTCGCCGCGAGCCTCAACCCCGTGTCGGCCGAGGGCTATCGCTTTACGTCGAAGGCTGGCGCGCCGTTCGTGAAGGCGTTTGAAGAGAGCTATCGCAAGATGGATGCGACGGCGTGCGACGTGCTGATTTCGGCGCATCCCGACAATGCGGGGCCGGGGCGGTATAACGACAGGCCGGGGGCGTGCCGCGCCTATACCGACCGTTCGCGCGGGCTGCTCGAAAAGCGGCTGGCGACGGAGCGCGCGGAGGCGAAATAGGCTTTAATCGCGTTGCTTTCCAAGCTTGTAAGCTCCCGCAATCGCGCTAGTCTGGCGGCGCGTTTGCGGGGGGGGGCATGATGTTCGGTGCGGCGTTGCTCTTTGCTCTTTTACCCGCCGCGACCGTACCGCCGACGGCGCCGCAGCCGATGCCCGCGGCACCTGCTGCACCGGTGCTGCAGCAGATGCTGACATGGACCCCGGGCGAGGTGCGCTGCGACGGGATCGGGGTCGAAAGCCCCGGGATGTTGCGCCCGCTGGCCGAAATGACGCGGCGCAAGGCGGGGCAGGTCGAAAGCATCGCCTATCGCTTTGCGATCGACGGGACGGGGCGCACGCGATCGATCGCCCGCGACGCGGGCGAAATGTCGGGATCCGGCGAGGACATCGGCCCCGCACTCGCCGCGAGCCGTTTTCCCGCGGGGACGCCGCGCGACAATTGCTCGATCGACTATGCGCCGAAGATCGAGGCGATCGGCAGCGCGCCGATCGCCGACCTTGCCGCCTATTCGATTTTCCCGACCGGCACGCGGCTGCCGAAGGAGGGCTGGGACCGCTTCGCCGCGCTCGGCAACTGTCGCGAGAAGCCGCGGCCGGCGCCGCTGCTGCGCGCGCACCCCGATTTTGCGAAGCTGGAGGCGACGCCGGGCGTGCGCGCCTGGTCGCTCGTCGCCTATGACACCGATGCGAAGGGACGGCCGACAGGCGTGCGGGTCGCGCACGGAACGGGCAATGGTGAACTCGACGCGGCGGCGATCAAGGCGGTGCGAAAGTCGCGCTTCACCGGCGGAGCACGGTCGGGGTGCCTCTATCCCTATTGGCGCGCGGCCGGCACGATCGCCGCGCCCGAACGCCCCGACGAGGTGCAATTGCGCCCCGCGAACGCGACCTGCCCGACGAAGGTCGAATGGACGACACGCCCGGCGACCCATTATCCCGCCGCCTATCGCAAGCGCGCGATCGAGGGGTGGGCGGTCGTTTCGTTCGACACCGCGCCGCAGGGCGAGATCCGCAATGTGAAGATAATCGCTGCGCAGCCGTCGGCGGATTTCGGCCGTCAGGCGATCGGCATCGTGCGGAGCGGACGTGTCGTGCCGTCGGCGCAGGGCGCGTCGGGCTGCGTCGAGGCGGTGAAATTCATGATGCCGGTCCGCGATCAGGCGGCCGATGACGCGGAACCCGTCACCGGCTGACGCGAGGCACCGGCTATCTGTCGACGACCAGACAGGCCTGTCCCTGCTTGCGCAGCGCGGCGCAGAAGCTTTCGGCCTCACCCTTGGTCGCGAAGCCACCGGCCTGCAGGCGGGTGAGCTTGCCGCTCTTGACCAGATAGGGCTGGCGGCCGGCGAAGACGGCGTTCCTCTTTTCGAGCGACGCCCAGAGGTTGCGGGCGTTCGCCTCGACCCCGAAGGCGCCGAGCTGCGCGCGCCAAGGGCTCGCGGCACCGCCGCTGTGGACGCGAACGGGTGCCGGTGTGGCGGCGGCTTTGACCGGAGAAGGTTTGGCCTCAGCGGGCTTGGCCGGTTCGGGCTTCGGCGGCAGCTTGCCGTTCTTGGGCGGCGGCGCGTAGGTGGTGCCCGGCTGGCCGGTCGCGGCGACGGCGTCGGCGGTCGCTTCTGCGGCGGCCGCAGCGGCGGCGCTCGCGACGGGCGAGGACGGTACGGCGACGCTGCGGATCGGTTCGGGCACCGGCTTCGGCGCGGACGGCGTGTCGATCACCGGCGGTGGCGTGTAGCTGGCGCCGGGCGTCGAGGCGGGAAGGCTGGCGACCTTGACCGGCGAGGCGGCCGCCACGGGCTTCGGCGCGGGCGGCGCGGCGGCGTTCACGGCGGCAAGGCGCGCCTGCTGTTCGCCGCGTTCGATTTCGGGAAGCATCGCAAGGCCGCGCTGGCGCTGTTCGAGCGGAATGAGATTGTCGAGCTGCGCGAGGCGCGCCGAGGCGATGCCGAGCCCGGCGTCGCTCGCGCGCTTCGTGAGGGCATAGGCGCGCGGCCAGTCCTGCGCGGCAAGATCGCCGTTGAAGTGCGCGGTGCCGAGGACATATTGCGCGCGCGGTTCGCCGCGCGCGGCCGACGACAGAATGAAGGGCATCGCTTCCTCGCGGCGGTTCGCGGTGAAGAGCACGAGCCCGAGATTGTCCTCGGCCTGGAGATGCCCCTGTTTCGCGGCGCGCCGATACCAGGCTTCGGCCTGCGTCAGGTCGGCGGGGACGCCGCGGCCAAGCTTGTACGCCTGCCCGAGGTTGAATTGCGCGTCGGCATCGCCCGCGAGCGCGAGCGGGCGCCATTCGGCGACCGCCGCCTGATAATTGCCGGCCTGCCATGCGTCGACGCCGTCCTTGACGTCGGCAAGGGCGGGCGCCGCCAGCATCGATGCCATCGCGAGCGGCAAGGCCAGCAGGGCGGCGGTGCGGAATGAACGCATCTTATTCTCCAATGACTTGCGTCGGTTCGGGTCCGTAAACCCGCCGGGTGCAGTCCCCGTGATCCCTATAGCGCCAATTGGCTAACACGGCGTTAGCGACAAAAGCGTACGCCCCGCAGTTGACCCGTTCCGGGACAAGTAGGCGTTGAGACCTCGTTTACCATAAGAGCGAGGAAGTCGTTCACCCTCTTTTTATCATCGTTAACCCAATTTTAGCGCCCCGCATGGCATCCCTTCGCCGAATTCTGGATTTCCGAGGGGGTAACGCAGTGCGCGTATTGGCATTGGCTTCACAGAAAGGCGGGTCGGGCAAGACGACGCTGTCGGGGCACCTGGCGGTGCAGGCGCAGCTCGCGGGCGCCGGCCCGGTCGTTCTGATCGACATCGATCCGCAGGGCTCGCTCGCCGACTGGTGGAACGAGCGCGA
>NZ_JAEMQX010000135.1 GCF_016463645.1 Sphingopyxis sp.
ACGATGCCTTTGGTGACGGCGCCGCGGATGAGGGTTTCGACGTTGCTTGCCATGATGTTGCTCCTTGCGGATGTTGGCGAAAGTGCCGCGCGGCGTGGGGTTGCGCGGACGACTCGATATGTTTACAGTGACAACATGATGGCCAGCAAAGATAACAGTGTCAACATAAAAAGCGACGGCGCGAAGGCGGCGGGCGCCTATCATCATGGCGACCTGCGCGCGGCGGTGATCGCGGCGGGGCTCGCGCGGCTGGGCGAAGGCGACGGCGCCGAACTCGGCCTGCGCGCGCTCGCCCGCGACGTCGGGGTGAGCGCGACCGCGCTCTATCGCCATTTCCCCGACAAGGAGGCGCTGCTCGACGCGCTTGCCGACGAGGGGCTGCGGCGGCTGGGCGCGCTGCAGGCGCAGGCGTGGCTCAAGGCCGGCGGCGGGGTCGCGGGCTTCAAGGCGACGGGGATCGCCTATGTCCGCTTCGCCCATGACGAGCCGGCGCTGTTCCGGCTGAGCTTCACGCGCCAGATGTCCGAACGCTGCCCCGACGACAGCAAGGACGGCGGCGAGGTCGCCTATAACCTGCTTCGCGCGGGGGTCGGGGAGGCGCTGCCCGGCGTCGCGGACCCCGACACCGCGGCGCTGCACGCCTGGGCGCTGGTGCACGGTCTCGCGATGCTGATCCTCGACCGGCGCATCGAATGGGACGAGGCGAAGGTGCGGGAAGTCGTCGGGCTGACCTTTGGCGGTGTCGGCTAAGTTGCCGCGATGGCGCGCGGCGCCGGCCGCGGCAAAAGCGGCGGCGCGGCCCGCCGAATAAATTAGCGGTTTATTTTCCCGTTTCTGTTTATCTGGCGGCATGACCCAGCCGCTGTCCCCCAGAGTCGAAGCGGTCTTCTGGTTGCTGCTGACGGCAACGGGATATTTCCTGCTGGCCAGCCTGGCGCTGTACGCGACGAAAGGCGCGGACAATATCGCGGCGGTCTGGCCGCCGAGCGGCTATTTTCTCGCGCTGTTGCTGATGATGCCCGACCATCGTCCCACGCGCCTCATATCCTTTGCGGGCATGGCCGCCGCGAGCCTCGCGGCGAATATATCGGGCGGCGTGCCGATCGCCTCCTGCTTCGCCTATACCATCGCGAACGGATGCGAGGCCGCGGTCGCGCTGTGGCTGATCCGCCGCCGCGAGCCGGGCGAACTGTCGTTCATGGTGCCGCGCTCGGTCGCCATCTTCTGCGCCGCGGCGCTGGGCGCGAGCGCGATCAGCGCGGCGCTCGTCTGGACGCTGGTCGGGCTGTTGACCGGCACGACCCTCGATTTCTTCCTGTCCTGGTTCACGACGGTGCTGCTCGGCATGCTGATCGTCACACCGCCGATCGTGATGCTCGCGCGCATGGTCGGCACGAGGGCGCTGGGCAACGCGTCGACGGCCATGAAGGCCGAGGCGACGGGAATCCTGACCGGGGCCGCCCTCGCCACGATCGTCGCGTTCACGCAGGCGCATTTCCCGCTGACCTTCCTGCCGTGCATGGCGGTCGTCGCCGCCGCCTATCGCCTTGGCCCCTTCGGCGCCGCGGCGGGGATGCTGATCGTGACGATCATCACATCGCTGCTGACCGGACAGGGCTATGGCCCGATCGCCGCGATCGAGGAGGCGCCGAAGGTCAAAGTGCTGTTCCTGCAATTCTATCTCCTTTCGCTCCTGTTCACGACGCTGCCGCTGGCGGCGCTGCTGGTCGTGCGCCAGCGGTTGGCGAAACGGCTGGAACAGAGCAACCGCTGGCTGCTGCAGGCCGAGGCCGCGGCGCTCGTCGGTCACTGGCGCGTCGACCTGATCGGCTGGACGATCCACTGGTCCGATCAGGCCTATCGCATCCACGGGCTCATCCCCGGATCGCCGGTCGACGTCAGCTATAGCGTCAGGCAATATGTCGCCGAGGACGGCGACGCGGTGCGCAAGATTCTCGAAGAGGCGGTGCGCACGGGCGAGCCGTTCGAATTTCAGGGACGCATCCGGCGCGCCGACGGCGAAATCCGCCACGTCAAATCGCACGGATCGATCGAAACCGGGCGCGGCGGTCAGGCGGTCGCGATCTTCGGGACGGTGCAGGATGTGACCGAGACGGTCGAGAATGCGCGAATCCTGGAGGCGGCACGGAGCGCGGCCGAACGCGTCGCCAACACCGACATGCTCACCGGTCTGCCGAACCGGCGCCATACGCTGGCCTTCCTCGAAAAGGCGCTGGCGGGCGCGCGCGATCATGGCGCGCCGCTGGCGGTCGCGATCTTCGACATCGACCATTTCAAGCGGATCAACGATGCGCACGGCCACGCAACGGGCGACCGGGTGATCCACCGCGTCGCGCAGCGTGCCAAGGCGGCGCTGCGCGACGAGGATCTGGTCGGCCGCATCGGCGGTGAGGAGTTCGTCTGCATCCTCCAGCGCGCGAGCGCGCAGGCGGCGGAAATCGTCGCCGAACGGATGCGCAAGGCGGTCGAGGCCGGCACCGCGGCCGAAGACGGACTGCCCGAGGCGACGATCAGCGTCGGACTGGCGATCTATGACGGCGAACCCGACGTCGAGGAGCTGCTGCACCGCGCCGATCAGGCGCTCTATGCGGCGAAGCGCGAGGGGCGGAACCGGCTGCGCATGGCGGCTTGAGGGTGCGGGGTTGCGGCCGGTTGCGGACGTCGCAGCCCATCTGCCTTCGTCACCTCCCCTAAAAGCGGGGCCCCAGCGAGCTGACGTCGCTACCCGGTTGCCGCTTCCCGGGGATGGCGCGGCGCCCGCGGGGCTCGTTCGCCCATCGCCGAAGCGATCCTCATTGCAAATCCGGAGATTGTCATCGACGCTCCGGTGGGGCGGCGGCCGATTGTTGTCGCGCTGTTTTCAGGGAGATATTCATGATCATCGATTTTCGGCGCACGATCCGCGCTTCGCTGTTTGCCATGTCTTTCACGGCGGCTTCGATACCTGTCCTGGCCGAGGCCCAACTCGATATTCCAACCGCGCCGATGGGCGACGTCGACTGCGTCCGACAGGGATCGGCCGCGGATACGATACCGCCCTGCACCAATATCGGAACGCGCACGGTCACGCCGGTCGGCCCGGTCACGGTGGAGCCCTCGCCGATATATCCGGGATATTCGGTCGTGAACGGCACCTTCGACGTCAGCTATGACGGTTTGCTGAAGGTCGAGGGACGCCCCTATTTGCCCACGACCGCAGAGGCGGCCGATCCGAATATCTATTTCCAGGACGGGACACAGTCGGCCGATGTCACCACGACCTATCGCGGCGAACTGATCGACCGGACGACGAGCGCGACCCCGCCGGCGGGCAACGAATGGTCCTATTTTGACGAATATAGCGATTTTTCGACCGTCGTCCGGTCGATCAACGTCGACCTCGAATCCAGCGGGGCGAATGGGCTCGATCGGTCCTATCATCTGCGCTCGGTCGACCCCGCGAACATCGTCAACGGCAATTCGACCGCCGTGGCGGGAGGATACAGGATGACTGGCGGCGAGGGCAGGACCAACGCGATCGTCTTCGGCCGGCTGACCGGCACGGCGACGCTGGTGAGCGACCCGGGCCTCATCGGCATACCGGGGCGATCCGATCAGTTTGTGGCGCCCTTCGGCCTGCAATATGATGTCGAGGCCGTCGATACCACGCGCCTCGACGAAAATGGCCTGATCACCCCCCGGGTGGAGGTGAGCGAAGGCATCGAGATGAACGGCAGTCGCATCACCGGCCTTGGCGCGGCGGTCGCGCCCGGGGATGCGGTGAACAAGGCCCAGCTCGACGCCGAGGCGGCGGTGCGTCAGCAGGTCGATCTGCAGATTTCGCAGCGACTGGCGGTGCAGGAGGCGTCGACGACGAACCTGACCACCAGTCTTGCGAACGAGATGTCGTCGCGGCTCGCCGCCGACAATGCGCTGGCCCAGCGGATCGACACCGTGTCGACGCGGCTCGATCAGCTCGAATCGCGGATGACGATCCTCGATGACCGCATTTCGAGTTCGGCGGCGGTCGCTTCCGCGCTGAGCGGCAACGCTTTCCTGCCCGACATGCGGTTCAACCTGACCGCGAATGTCGCCACCTATGATGGCGCGCATGCGGGGTCGATCCAGATGGGGGTGTTGCTGAATCCGCACGTTGCGCTCAATGCGGGCGTGGCGTCGGGATTCAACCGCCGCGGCAAGACCGCCGCGCGGGCCGGCATGACCGTCGGTTTCTGAGCCCGATGAGCGACCGCGCATGCCGGCGGCCGCGCGGTTTGCCGGAGAAGAGGCGCGGATGGCGCGTCCAGAATGTCGCCGCAGTATCCTGCGGCGGCGACACCTTGCGCGGCGCCGGGGCCGGAAGAGGGACAACGTCCGATTGTCGATTTCCCAAACGCGTTCTGGCTGTCCGCAAACGACCGGAAGCTGACCTGGCCATCATCGTCACCCCGGACTTGATCCGGGGTCCCGCTTGAAATCGAAACCTGCTCTTCCGCCATAAGAAGCGGGATCCCGGGTCAAGCCCGGGATGACGAAGCGGCGTGGCTTGCCGTCCGCTTCCCACCCCGAACCCGACGTCACCGTTCGTGCTCCACACACATATTGCCTCTGGACCGCCGCGCGCCGCTCCGCCTATAGGCCTCGCCAGCATTTTCGCCCCGGCCGGGGCAGCGGAAGGATCATCCAAGATGAGCGTAACGACGGTTCCATTGCGTCCGGTGAGCAAGGGCGGGCTGTGGCTGATGTGGTTCGGCCTCGCGGCGCTGCTCGTCGCGGGCGCGGCTTTTGCCTGGCACATGACCCCGCGCATCGGGTTCGAGGTCGTCAAGGAAGGCACCGGGCCGAGCCCGACCAAGGCCGATGTCGTGCTGGTCAAATATGAAGGCAAGCTCGACGACGGCACGGTGTTCGATTCCAACGAACAGGCGCCGATGCAGGTCGCGCAGGTCGTTCCGGGCTTTTCCGAAGCGCTGACGCGCATGAAGAAGGGCGGCGAATACAAGATCACCATTCCCGCGCAGCTCGGCTATGGCGACCGCGCCGTCGGGCCGATCCCGGCGGGCAGCACGCTGCACTTCGACGTGACGCTGCTCGACTTCCGCTCGGAAGCCGAGGTTCGGGCGATGCAGCAGCAGATGCAACAGATGCAGCAGCAACAGATGATGCAGGGCGCCCCCGGTGGTCCGGCCGGGCCGCCGCCGGGCGCGCCGCAACGCTGACCGGCGATCACAGGAAACCGGAACGGCGGCGGGCTAGGTGCCCGCCGCCGTTTTCGTATCGGCCGCACCGGCGTTGCGTTCGGCCTCGCGTTCCAATGCGACCTTGATCATCGCGACGATCGGGTCGGCGAGGAACAGGCCCATCAGGCCGAGCAGCGCGCCGAAGAGGATCTGCGCGCCGAGGACGAGCGCGGGGGCGAGGTCGACCGTCTTTTTGGCGACCATCGGGACGATCAGATAGCCGTCGACCGTCTGCACGATGAAATAGATGGCGATCGCCCAGAGCCCGGTATCGGTCCCTGCCGAAAAGCCGACGAGCACGAGCAGCACGCCCGATACGATCGCGCCGATGTTGGGAATGAAGGCGAGGAGGCCGGTCAGGAGGCCCATCAGCGCGGCCATCGGGATGCCGACGGCAAGGCAGGCGAGCCAGGTGCCGACCCCCTCGACGAGCATGCCGAGCAGGCGGCCCGCCATCAGGCGGCGCAGCGTGAAGCCCATGCGCGCGGTGGTGATGTAGAAATTCTCGCGCGACTTCATCGGCAGCATCCATGCGACGCCGCGCTCGTAGAGGCGCGGTTCGATCGCGATGAAGATGCCGAGAACGATGATCATGACGAGGCTGGTGAGCCCGCCGAGCACGGTACCCACCGCTGCGGTGACGCGGCCGACGGTGCCGGCGATATTGTCGGTGATCGTCTTGGTATCGAGCTGGAGATTGCCCATGCCATGGTCGCTCGCCCAGGCGGCGATGCGCTCGATCTGCGCCATCACCACGGTTTGCAGCGTCGCGGCCTGATCGGCGATCTGCGAGCCCGCGAAAATGATCGTCCAGCCGAGAAAGGCGAGGAGCGAGAGGCAGACGATGAGCAGGCGCCAGCCACGTGCGATCGGCAAGATGCGGCCGAGCAGGCGCGTCCCGCCGTCGAGCATCGAGGCCATGACGATCCCGGCGAAGATCAGCAGGATCGGCTGGATCAGCACGATGCAGACGCCGACGAGGAGCGCGAGGCCGATCCAGACGCCCGCCTTGAGCAACTCGCCGCGGACGAGCTGGCTGCGGATTTCGGTGGGGCCGGGGGCTTCCCGATGCGCCTCGGCCTTGGCGGCGGCGGAAGCGGCGGTGCGCGTTGCTGCTGGTTTTCGTGTCGCCGCCATGCCGTGTTCCCCGTTGCCTATTCGCCCTGACGCCCGGGCCGCAGGTCGGTTCCCGCGCGTCCCGACCGGAGGGCGTTAAACCAGCTCAATGGGTTATACCACCGGGCGGTTCCATCGGTCGAAAAGCTGATGATCTCGGCGCGCCCCGCGATCGCGTCGAACGGAACGGGGCCGCCGAGGCCCTTCTGGCTCGTATCGACGCGGCTGTCGGCGCTGCCGTCGCGGTTGTCGCCCATCAGGAACAGGTGATTCGCGGGCACGGTGACCGGGCCATAATCGTCGGTCGCGTATCCCGGCCCCATGTCGATCGTGTCGAAGGTCGCGCCGCCGGGCAGCGTTTCGCGCACGATCGGCAGTTCGAGCACCTCCTTGCCGCTCGCGTCGCGGTTCACGAAGCGGAACAGGCTGCTGTCTGGGCCGGGGGTGTTGAGGTCGACCGGGATCGCGAGCATCGGCTGGACCTCGCGCTTCACCGGCTTGCCGTTGATGCTGAGTTCGCCGTTACGAAGCTCTACGCGATCGCCGGGCAGGCCGATCACGCGCTTGATATAGTCGATGCGCGTCACCGGATGTTCGAGCACGACGATATCGCCGCGTTCGGGCAGCCTGCCGAAGATCCGGCCCGCGACCCTGGGCGCGAGATGGAAGCTCACCGACGAATAGGACCAGCCATAGGGATATTTGCTGACGATCAGCCGGTCGCCGTTGCGCAGCACCGGCATCATCGAATCGGACGGGATATAGAAGGGCTTGGCGACGCAGCTGTGGATGCCGAGCACGAGCAGCAATATCACCACGACATCGCGGATCAGCTTGCCCCAGCCGCCGTCATCCCTTGCCTTTTTCCTGACCATGAAAATATCAGTCCTTGATTGCTTCGATGATGACGAAGGCCTGCGCCCACGGATGGTCGTCGGTCAGCGTCAGATGGATTTGCGCGCTGTGGCCGGGCGGGACCATCTGCGCGAGCCGCTCGGCCGCCCCGCCGGTGAGCGCGAGCGTCGGGGCGCCCGAGGGGGCATTGACGACGCCGATATCCTTCATGAACACGCCGCGCTTGAAGCCGGTGCCGACGGCCTTGGAGAAGGCCTCCTTCGCGGCGAACCGCTTCGCGTAGGTGCCGGCGCGGGTGAAGGGGCGGCGCGCGGCCCTGGCGCGCTCGATGTCGGTGAAGACGCGCTTTTCGAAGCGTTCGCCGAAGCGGTCGAGCGACGCCTGGATGCGCTCGATATTGCAGAGATCCGAGCCGAGGCCGATGATCACAGCGCGCCTCGCGCCTCGTCCATCAGCGCGCGCATCCGGCGCACCGCATCCTCGAGGCCCGTAAAGATCGCCTCGCCGATCAGATAATGGCCGATGTTGAGTTCGGCGAGCTGCGGGATCGCGGCGACGGGGACGACATTCTCGTAGGTGAGGCCGTGCCCGGCGTGCGGTTCGATACCGTTCTTCCACGCGAGCGCCGCGGCGTCGGCGAGGCGGCGGAGCTCGGCGGCGCGTTCCTCGCCCCCGACATGCGCGTAGCGGCCGGTGTGGAATTCGACGACGGGCGCGCGAAGGCGCATCGCGGCCTCGATCTGGCGCGGGTCGGGCTCGATGAACAGGCTGACGCGGATGCCCGCGTCGGAAAGCCGCGCGACGATGGGGGCGAGGTGATTATGCTGGCCCGCCGCGTCGAGTCCGCCCTCGGTCGTGCGCTCCTCGCGCTTTTCGGGAACGATGCACGCGGCGTGCGGCATATGGCGCAGCGCGATCCCGAGCATCTCGTCGGTCGCCGCCATTTCGAGATTGAGCGGCAGGTCGGTCGCCGCCTGGATGCGCGCGAGGTCGTCGTCGCGGATGTGGCGCCGGTCCTCGCGCAGATGCGCGGTGATGCCGTCGCCGCCGACCGCCGCGACGATCTCCGCCGCGCGCACCGGGTCGGGATGCTCGCCCCCGCGCGCGTTGCGGATCGTCGCGACATGGTCGATGTTGACGCCGAGCCGCAGACGCGAGGACGCGGGGCCGGTCAAGCCGCCTTGCTCCGGCTGCCGGGCTTCACCGCTTCGGTTCCCGCGAGTTCGGGCGGCAGTTCGTCGGCGGCATAGGTCGGGAAGTTGATCGCGACGAGCGGATAGAAGGGGACGCCGAGATCGACGCTGCCCGCCGAGCGGTCGACGAGCGCGGCCTCGGCGACGACCTCGCCGCCGGCGGCGCGCACCGCCTCCATCGCCTCGCGCGACGAGAGGCCGGTGGTGACGACGTCCTCGACCATCAGCACCCTGGCGCCGGGATCGATCGCGAAGCCGCGGCGCAGTTCGAAGGTGCCGGTCGGGCGCTCGACGAAGATCGCGGGCCTGCCGAGCGCGCGGCCCATTTCATGGCCGATGATCACCCCGCCCATCGCGGGCGAGACGACGATGTCGATGGCCTGACGGAGGTCGCGCGGCAATTTGGCGGCGAGCGCGACGGCGAGGCGCCCGGCACGCTCGGTGTCCATCAGGACGCGCGCGCACTGCAGATAATATTCGCTGTGGCGGCCCGAGGAGAGCAGGAAATGGCCCTGGAGCAGGGCGTCGGCGGCGCGGAACTCGGCCAGGATTTCATCGTCGGTCATGGGAGATTATTCTTTATGTCCTGTACGTCGTCCCGAGCGGACGACCGGGTTTTGGCGGCGCAGATTATCCAGCCGCAAAATAGTGTTAGAGATGCTTGAGGCAAGCGGCAAGCGGGTCTATAGCGCCCGCG
>NZ_JAEMQX010000243.1 GCF_016463645.1 Sphingopyxis sp.
GATTGCCGTTGCCGACGCCGAGATAGATCTGGTCGAGATCCTTGTCGTAGACGATGGCGTCCCACACGGTGCCGCCGCCGCCCGAGGTTTGCCACTCGCCCTTGTCGGACCAGGTCGCATTGGCTTTCGAGGCGAAGATGTCGTCGGAGGCGGCGCCGTCCTTTTCCTTCTTCGGATTGGGCGCGGTGTAGAAGCGCCAGCGTTCCTTGCCGGTGTCGGCGTCATAGGCGGTGACGTAACCGCGCACGCCGAATTCGGCGCCGCCGTTGCCGATCAGCACCATGTCCTTCACGACGCGCGGGGCGCCGGTGATCGTATAGGGCTTCGACGTGTCGAAGGTCTGCGTCGACCACAGCTCCTTGCCGGTCTTCTTGTCGAGCGCGATCAGCCGGCCATCGAGCGCGCCGACAAAGAGTTTGTCGCCCCAGACAGCGACGCCGCGGTTGACGACGTCGCAGCAGGCACTGACGGCGCGTTCGCCGGGAACCTTGGGGTCGAATTTCCAGAGTGGTTTGCCCGTTGCGGCGTCCCAGGCGCTGACCTTGGACCAGGCGTGGGTGACATACATCACGCCGTCGACGACGACCGGCGTCGCTTCCTGCCCGCGCGCATCGTCGAGGTCGGCGGTCCAGGCGATGCCGAGCTCGCCGACATTCCCGTCGTTGATATCGGTGAGCGGGCTGAAGCGCTGTTCGTCGTAGCTGTAGCCTATCGCGCCCCAATCGTCGCCGTTGCCGCCGGTCCTGAGCAGGGTCTCGCTGGCCTTTTCGGCATCGTCGAGCGATCCGCCGCCCGAAACACTGTCATTCTTCGATGCGTTGCATGAAGCCAGTGCCAGTGCCGCGCAGCCCAGCAGCGCAGCCGTAAAGACCCGTTTCACCATCCCTTGCTCTCCCGTTCGACGCCTATCGTTGACGTTAACGTCAAGACTGCGCGCGAAGGCGCGGACGTGCAAGCGGGAAAATGGGGGGTGGGGGAGGGGGCATAGCAACACTCGTCATCCCGGACCTGCTCCGGGGTTCACGAAGACCAGCGCTGCGTTGAAGTCATGGATCCCGGAGCAGGTCCGGGATGACGAAATTCGAGGCGTCGTACGAATCAGGCCCAGGGCGGCGCGTTGAGGCCTCTGGGGCTGGCGGTGAAAATCTCGCAGCCGGTTTCGGTGATGCCGATGCTGTGTTCGAACTGCGCCGAGAGCGAGCGGTCGCGCGTCACCGCGGTCCAGCCGTCGGTCAGCATCTTCACCGCATATTTGCCGGTGTTGATCATCGGCTCGATGGTGAAGAACATGCCGGGGCGAAGTTCGGGTCCGGTGCCGGGGCGGCCGGCATGGACGACCTCCGGCGCGTCATGGAACATCTGGCCGAGCCCGTGACCGCAGAAATCGCGGACGACCGAATAGCGGTGCTTTTCGGCGTGGCTCTGGATCGCATGCGCGACGTCGCCCATGCGGTTGCCGGGCTTCGCCTGCTCGATGCCGAGCATCAGGCATTCGTAGGTGATCTCGACGAGGCGCTTCGCCTTTACGCCCACTTCACCGGCCAGATACATGCGGCTGGTGTCGCCGTGCCAGCCGTCGACGATGCTGGTGACGTCGATATTGACGATATCGCCCTCGCGCAGCGGCTTGTCGTCGGGAATGCCATGGCAGACGACATGGTTGATGCTGGTGCAGCAGCTGTGCGTGAAGCCGCGATAACCGAGCGTCGCGGGAATGCCGCCGCCGTCGAGCATCATCGTGCGGACGAGGTCGTCGATCGCGGCGGTGGTCACACCCGGCTGGACGAAGGGAACGAGCGCGTCGAGGATTTCGGCCGACAGCCGGCCCGCCTTGCGCATCCCGGCAAAGCCCGCCTCGTCGTGGAGCTTGATCGTGCCATCGCGAACGCGGGCGGGCGCCGATGCATCGTCGGCGGTTACGGAGACATAGTCGTACATGGGAAGGGATATAGGCGCTGGAGGCTGAAAAAGCGAGGGGCGGCCATCATCGGCCGCCCCGTCGCCTTATTCTGCCGCCTTCTTCGCCTTGTCGGCTTTCGGCTTGCCCTTGCCGGCCTTGGGCGCGGCGGGGGTGATTTCGAAGGCGAGCGGGTTGCCGACATGGGCGTCCTCGCCGGTCTTCATCTTCACCTTGACCTCGCCGCCGTGGACCAGCTTGCCGAAGAGCAGTTCCTCGGCGAGCGGCTGCTTGATCTTTTCCTGGATCAGGCGGCCCATCGGACGCGCGCCATAGAGCTTGTCATAGCCCTTGCCGGTCAGCCATTCGCGCGCCGCATCGTCGAGCTGGAT
>NZ_JAEMQX010000032.1 GCF_016463645.1 Sphingopyxis sp.
GGCGGGGATCGCCGTTCAGGGGTGACGAAGGACAGGACGCCAAGTATGGCCCGGGAATGATAGACGAGACAAGCCGGCCGTTGCGGTTCGACGGCCGTGGATATGCCGCCTTCCTGTTCGACATGGACGGCACGATGATCGATTCGACCCTCGTCGCCGAGCGCATCTGGAGCGAATGGGCGGAGCGAAACGGCGCCGACGCCTCCGCGTTGCTCGCCGCCGTGCATGGCGTACGTGCGGTCGATACGGTTCGCCGCTTCGCGCGCGCGGGAACCGATGCCGAAGCCGAGGCGATTCGCCTGACCGAGGCCGAAATCGCGGCGGTCGACGGAATCCTGCCCGTCCCCGGCATCGAGGCCTTTATCGCGATGCTGCCCGCCGATCGCTGGGCGGTGGTCACCTCGGCGCCGCGCGCGCTGGCCGAGGCGCGGTTTCGCGCGGCGGGGTTGCCGGTGCCGGCGACGATGGTCGCCGCCGAGGACGTCCGGCGCGGCAAGCCCGATCCCGAGGGCTATCTCAACGCCGCCGCGCTGCTGGGTGTCGCGATCGGCGCGTGCCTCGTTTTCGAGGATGCGCCCGCAGGTATCGCGGCGGCGAAAGCGGCCGGGGCCGATGTTGTCGCCGTCGGGGGTCAGGTCGATGCCGAAGGCTGCGTCGCATCGATCATGGATTATCGCGGGGGGCGGGTTTCAGCTCAATAGCGGTTCGAGCGCGTCCCATTCGCGCTCGACCGCGCGGCGGCCCGCGTCGATTGCGGCGCGGATTTTCGCCGGATTGAATTCGAGCGTTTCGGCGACTTCCTCTTCGGGTTCGATGATGCGGATCGGCGCGAAGCGGTAGCGCGCGATCTGGACGTCGAGCGGGCGGAGGATGCGCGCCGCCTGCGCGCCGCCGATGCCTTCGTTCTGGAGCGCGCGGAGCTGGCCCTCGCGCGCGGCGATCAGGTCGTTGATCAGCGCCGCACCGGCAAGGTCGTTTGCCGACACCTCGGATTGCAGGATATCGACCGCGCGCAGCCCGATCTTGATGAGGTTGGGGAAGGTGCGCACCGGGCCGGGCCGCGGCGCGGGCGAGGCGCGCACCGCGATCACCCCGCGCGGGTTCATTTCGAGCGCCGAGCTCAAGGGCGTCACGTCGCGCACGCCGCCGTCGACCCATTGTTCCTCGGTCCCGTCGCTCGCGCGCGTCTTCAGCGGATCGAAGAAGAGCGGCATCGCGCAGCTCGCATAGACCCAGTTGTGGATGCCGGACACGCTTTCGTCGATCGTCCGATAGGTTCCGGTGCCGAGATTGACGACGCCGAGGAGCAGCTTGCGCCCACTGGCACGCAGTTTCGCGTCGTTCGCGAACCCTTTGAGCAGCTTCTTGAGCGGCGCCGTGTCGTAGAGCGCGTCCTCGCCGAGCAGCCCGCCGACGACGCCGAGCGGGCGCGCCTTGTAGATCGAGCTGTTGCCGCGGATGCCGAGCCAAGCGTCGAGCAACCCCGGTACATCGTCCTGCGCGACGCCGAGCGCCTGAATCGCGCCGGTCGAGACGCCGGCGACGATATCGAGCCGGACACCGCGGTTGACGACGAGTTCGTGGACGACGCCGACCTGGAAGGCGCCCTTGGCGCCGCCGCCGCTCAATACGATTGCCAGACCGCCAGCCATACCGTGCGCCTCCTTGGCGAGGGACAGCTTATCGCAGTTTCGCCCGCCACCCAAGCGCTGGCGCGTGCATCGGCGGAAAACCCGCCGATTTGAAATCCCTGGCGCGACATTAACCGGTTTTTAGAGCGCCAATCCTAGGACGGGCTGCGGGCGGAAAGGCCCGAGGGGGGTGGCGATGGCCGGAGCGAGGGCGAAAGCGCAGGAAAGCGGCAGCACGCATGCGTCCCTGTCGCCCGAACGGCTGGCGCTGATCCTGTGGTGCGGTTTTTTTGCAGTCAGCCTGCTGCTGAACCGCGACGCGATCGCCCATCTGACCTTTTCCGATCCCGACAATGCCATGCGGCTGGCGCAGGTTCGCGACCTGATCGCCGGGCAGAACTGGTTCGACACGACGCAGTATCGGACGAATCCATCGGGTGGCGGCGGGCCGACGCACTGGTCGCGGTTCATCGACGCGCCGATCGCAGGGCTGATCTGGCTGCTTGGTCTTTTCGCCGAGCCGCGAACCGCCGAACGGCTGGTGCTGGCGGTCTATCCGCCGCTTCTGGCGCTGCCCGTGCTGCTCGTCCTTTCGCGAATATTGCAGATGCTGGGCGATCGCACCTCGGTGCTGTTCGGGCTTGTGATCGCGGCCACGACGCTCAGCTATCTTCATCATTTCGCGCCGCTCAACATCGACCATCACAATTGGCAGATCCTGCTCTCGGTCACGCTCCTGTGGCTCGCCCTCCGGCCGCCCGGCTTTGGCAACGGCCTGCTCGCGGCGCTCGTCGCCAGCATATATGTCGAGATTTCGCTCGAAGGCTTTCCGTTTCTCGGGCTTTTCTGGGCGCTTTTCGTATTCGACTGGCTGCGCCATCCGTCGAGTGCGGGGCGATTGCGCGGCTTTTCGGCCGGGATGATCCTGTTTCCGGCGCTCTGGTCTCTGCCGTTTCGCGGACCGGCCTATTTGTCGGGCATCTTCTGCGACAGTTTCTCGCTACCCTATCTGCTTGCCGCAGCGTCGGCCGGGACGGTTTTCGTGATCGGCATCGCGTCGTGCCGGGTCGACTCGCCCGCGCGGCGAACGGGCGTCGTACTGATCGCGGGTATCGTTGCCGCGGCGGGATTCGGACTGGTCGGTCCGTCCTGTCTGGCCGGACCTTTCGGCGAACTGGAGCCTTTCGTCCGCACCTATTGGTACGATCCGATTTACGAAGGCCGGCCGCTGTGGGTTCAGACGCCCGCGCGAATGCTCGGCTATGCCATGCCCACCGCGATCGGTGTCGCGGCGACGCTTTGGGCGGCCGCGCGGACGCGGAGCGGCCCCGAGGGCGAAAACTGGCTGCGTCTCGGGCTCGCGATAGCATTCGCGGCGATCATGGCCTGCCTGGTCGTGCGAACGATCGCCGTGGCGCACGCCTTCATGATTCCGGCCTTTGCCGCGCTGGGGGTCGCGTTGTGGCGTCGCGCCGACGCCCAATCGGGATCGCTCCGCCGGCTGGGCGGCGTTCTGCTCTTCATGCTGGCGATTCCGACGATCGATATGGCGCTCGGCTTCCGATTGGCGTCATTGCGCGCCGGATCGCCGGTGGCGACGAGCGCCGCGCCGCCCTGTCCGGTCCGGGGGATGGATGCGCTTGCGAAGGAACGTCCAACGCTCCTCTTTTCGACGATCAACATCGCGCCGGCGCTTCTGGTACGCACGCCGCACAGCGTGGTGACGACGGGGCATCACCGCAACCATGCAACGCTCCACCGCGTCCTGTCGGCCTTTCTTGCGCGGCCCGCCGCGGCGCGTGCGCTTGTTGCGGGCAGCGGGGCGCAATATCTGGTCTTCTGCGATGAGGAGCTCGCGCGGCTGGCTCCCGGCAACCCCGATGGGCTGGCGGCGCGCTTGCTCGCGGGGCAGCCGATCGACTGGCTGGAGCCGCAGGTCCGGCTCTCGGCGGGCAGCTTCCATGTCTATCGCATTCGGCGCCCCACGGAGGAAGCGGCGCGATCCGCGGGAAATCCTCCGCGGCATTAACCGGTTCTTATCCATGTTTCGTCCATGGCGGGGCAAGCCAGTTATCTGTGTGGGGGAATAGCACGTGACCATCGCCCGAGTTTCGAAAAGCCGTCCGACAAGCGCCGACGTCGCCATCATCGGCGCGGGGCCGGCGGGGCTCACCGCCGCCTATCTGCTGACGCAGCAGGGCTATAGCGTGACGGTGATCGAGAAGGATCCGGTCTATGTGGGCGGGATCAGCCGCACGGTCGAGCATGAGGGCTTTCGCTTCGATATCGGAGGGCACCGCTTCTTTTCGAAGAGCCGCGAGGTCGTCGACCTGTGGAACGAGATCCTGCCGGACGATTTCATCGAGCGCCCGCGGATGAGCCGCATCTATTATGAAGGCAAATTCTATTCCTATCCGCTGCGCGCGTTCGAGGCGCTGTGGAACCTCGGCGTGGTGCGGTCGACCTTGTGCATGATCAGCTATGCCGAGGCGAAGCTGCTGCCGAAGAAGACGGTGCGCAGTTTCGAGGACTGGACCGTCAACCAGTTCGGGCAGAAGCTCTATTCGATCTTTTTCAAGACCTATACCGAGAAGGTGTGGGGCATGCCGTGCGACGAGATGTCGGCCGACTGGGCGGCGCAGCGCATCAAGGGGCTGAGCCTCGGCGGCGCGGTGATCGACGGGCTGAAGCGCAGCCTCGGGCTCAACAGGAAGCCCAACGACGGCATGGCGACCAAGACCCTGCTCGAAACCTTCCGCTATCCGCGGCTCGGCCCGGGCATGATGTGGGAAGCGGCGCGCGACAAGGTCGTCGCGCGCGGCAACCATGTGCTGATGGGCCACGGTTTCAAGCAGCTGACGCAGGATCAGAAGACCGGCCGCTGGCGGATGACCGCGACCGGCCCCGACGGCGACGTCGTGATCGATGCAGGCCATGTGATCAGTTCGGCACCGATGCGCGAGCTGGCGGCGCGGATTCATCCGCTGCCCGCGTGCGCGCTGAACGCCGCGCCAAACCTCAAATATCGCGACTTCCTGACCGTCGCGCTCAAGATCCGTTCGGAAGATCTGTTCCCCGACAACTGGATCTATATCCACGACAGCAAGGTGCAGGTCGGCCGCGTGCAGAATTTCCGCAGCTGGTCGCCCGAAATGGTGCCCGATCCCGAACTCGCGTGCGTCGGCCTCGAATATTTCTGTTTCGAGGGCGACGGGCTCTGGGCGGCGAGTGATGAGCAACTGGTCGCGCTGGCAACGAAGGAAATGGAAATTCTGGGTCTTTGCGATCCCGAGGACGTCGTCGGCGGCGCGGTGGTACGGCAGGAAAAGGCCTATCCCGTCTATGACGACGATTATGCCGCGCATGTCGAGACGATGCGGTCCGAACTGGAAGCGCGCTATCCGACGCTGCACATGGTCGGGCGCAACGGCATGCACCGCTATAACAACCAGGATCATGCGATGATGACCGCGATGCTGACGGTGCGCAACATCGTCGCGGGCGAGAAGCTTTACGACATCTGGGGCGTCAACGAGGATGCCGAATATCATGAAAGCGGCACCGAGGGCGAACAGGCTGCGCTGGCTTCGGTCCGCGAAGTGCCGACGCGCGTCGCCAAGGCGGCCTGAGGCCGCCCGGGAGGATCGGCGTCATGCTGGCCGTGAACAAGTTGATCGCGTCGGTCCGGCGCGGTGAAATCCGCTGGCTGAACTATCTGCTCGCGAGCGGGCTCGCGCTCGGCAGCGACGCGGGGCTCTTCCTGCTGCTGCTCGACGCCGGGCTCGCCCCGGTGACGGCGTCGGCGACCGGCTATTGCGCCGGAATTCTCGTCCACTGGCTGGTTTCGAGCCGGCTCGTCTTCGCCGATGGCGCCGCAGCGCGCGGTACGGGCGAGCGGCATCGGCAGAAACTGCTTTTCGTCGGGTCGGCGCTTGTCGGCCTCGCGGTCACGACCGCGATCGTCGGCGGCGGCAGCGCGCTGGGGCTCGACCCGCGGCTTGCCAAGCTTGCCGCGATCATCGTGAGTTTCCAGACGACCTATCTGCTGCGCCGCCATATCGTTTTCCGGACCGCGGCGGCATGAGCGACGCCGCGGCACCCGCCGCGGGGCCGCCGGCTTCCGCGTCTGTCCCCGGCGGATTCGCATTCGGGCCGTGGTTCACGCCGGTGCGAATCGCGCTCATCGTCTGGGGATTGATGAGCCTGATCGCGATCGTCGCCAAATGGCAGGCGATCGGCGCGCTCGATCTCGCCGACACCGACGACGCGATGCGCATGGCGCAGGTTCGCGACCTGCTCGCGGGGCAAGGCTGGTGGGATCTGGTGCAATATCGCGTCAATCCGGCGGGCGGCGGGGTGCTGATGCACTGGTCGCGCATCGTCGACGCGCCGCTCGCCGCGGGCATATTGATACTGAAGCCGCTGTTGGGGCAGGCGATGGCCGAGCGGATCGTGATGGCGCTGTGGCCGCCGCTGCTCGGCGCCGCGCTCAGTGTCGCGTGCGTGCTCGGCTACCGCAACCTTTCCGACCGCCGCATCGCCTATGTCGTGCCGCTGTTCCTGATCATGTCGGGCTATATCCTCGTCCAGTTCCGTCCGCTCCGCGTCGATCATCACGGCTGGCAGATCTTTCTCGCGATGCTGGTGATGGCGCAGGCGCTGCGGCCGGCGGGCTGGCGGGCGGGGCTGCTGGGCGGGCTGTTCGGCGCGGCGCTGCTTGCGGTGTCGATCGAGGGCCTGCCCGTCGTCGCGATCTTCGCGGGCCTCGCCGCGTTGCGCTGGGCGCTCCACGGCAAAGCCGACGATCGCGCGCGCCTCTGCGGCTATATGGCTGCGCTCGCCGGCGGCGCGATCCTGCTCCAGTTCGCGACGCGCGGCCCTGCCGGGCTGACCGGCGGATGGTGCGATTCGCTGTCGGCGCCCTATATGGCTGCGTTCGTCGCGGCGGCGGCGGTGACCTTCGGCGCGGCGCGGGCCAATCCGGGGGCCGCCCGGGGCCGTTTCGCGCTGCTCGCGCTGGCGGGCGTATCGGCGGCGGGCGCGCTCGTGTGGACCGGACCGCAATGCGCGAACGGACCCTTTGCGTCGCTCGATCCGATCGTCGTCCAATACTGGTATCGGGGCGTCCTCGAGGGGCAGCCCTTGTGGATGTCGAAGCCGCACGATGTGATTCACGTGCTCGTGCCGTCGCTCGTCGGACTTGCGGGCTCGATTCTCGCCTGGCGGAGCTGTGCCGCCGCAGGGGATCGCCGCAACTGGGCGACGATCGTCGTTGCGCTGACCGGCGCGGCGGCGCTGTCGTTGCTCGTGCTGCGCAGCGTTTCGACCGCGCATCTTTTCGCCTTGCCCGGCTGCGCCTGGCTCGGCCTTCGCGCCTGGGCAAGGGCACGGACGATCGTCTCTACCGTGCCGCGCGTCCTCGCATCGGCGATGGCGGCGCTGACTTTGCCGCTGCTCGGCAGCATGGCGGTCGCCGCCGTCCTTGCGCCGGTGATCCCCGTGCTGCGGAATGACGAAAAGCGCGCGGCTGAGGAGGCCTCGGGCGCCAATCGCTACAAGGCCAACTGCCTCGACCCCGCGGCGATCGCCGATCTCGAAAAGCTGCCCGCGACGACGCTGCTGACCCCGATCGACCTCGGCGCGCCGCTGGTTTTCTGGACGCGGCACAGCCTTGTCGCGACGCCGCACCACCGCAACAAGGAAGCGATGGCGGATACGATTCGCGCCTTTGCGGGTGACCCGGCGAAAGCCGAAGCGCTCGTTCGCAAGCAGCAGGCGACGCTGATCGTCTTTTGTCGCACCGCAAACGACTTCACCAAATATCGCCGTGCGCGAAAGGATTCGCTGGGGGCACAGCTTTATGCGGGGAGGCCGCCAGGGTGGCTCGAAGCGGTGCCGATCGGCTCGCGCGCGGGCCTGGCGGTGTGGCGGGTGAAGCCCGAGTAGCGTCAGGAGGGACGGAAAACGAGCGCCGCGCCGTTCATGCAATAGCGTTTGCCTGTCGGGCGCGGCCCGTCGTTGAAGACATGGCCGAGATGGCCGCCGCAGCGCCGGCAATGCACTTCGGTACGCGCATAGCCGAGATCATGATCGGTCGAGGTGCCGATCGCACCCCTGAGCGGCGCCCAGAAGCTCGGCCAGCCGGTACCGCTGTCGAATTTGGTCCTGCTCGAATAAAGCGGCAGCGCGCAGCCGGCGCAGTCGAAGATGCCGGCGCGCTTTTCCTTGTCGAGCGGACTGGTGAAGGCGCGCTCGGTCGCCGCCTCGCGCAGCACGCGGTATTGCAGCGGCGACAGGCGTTTTTTCCATTCGGCGTCGGAAAGCTGCCAGCCCGCCTGCGCCTTTGGCCGCGCCGATTTGGCGAAGAGCACCGGTGCGCCGATGATGGCGCCGCCGAGCGCGAGTCCGCCGAGAAGATGACGACGTTCGATCATGCCCTTGATACGTATGGCCCCGCCAGCGGGTTACAAGGATGCGTCAATATTTCGCGATCTGCACCGGCAGCGCGCGGAAACCGTGGACGAAGCAGGCATGGACGCGTTCGGGTTCGCCCGTCACCGTCACGCGCATCCGCCGTGCCGCCATTTCCTCGAGCAGGATGCGCAGCTGCAGTTCGGCAAGGCGCGCGCCGACGCAGCGGTGGACGCCATAGCCGAAGGAGAGATGCCGCCGCGCATTCTCGCGGTCGAGTTTGAGTGCGTCGCCCTCGTCGAACACGCCCTCGTCGCGGTTCGCCGACAGATACCAGAGGATGAGCTTGTCGCCCTTTCTGATCTGGTGTCCGAAGAGGTCGGCATCGGCGAGCGCGGTGCGGCGCATATGCGCGAGCGGGGTCTGCCAGCGGATGATCTCGCTCACCGCATTGGGGATCAGCGACGGATCGGCCTCAAGCTTTGCGCGCTGCTCGGGGAACTTGTCGAGGCCGTAGGCGAGCCCCGACATGGTGTTGCGCGTCGTGTCGTTGCCGCCGACGATCAGCAGTACGAGGTTCCCGATGAACTCATATTTGTCCATGTTGCGCATCGCTTCGCTGTGCAGCATCATCGACAGGAGGTCGGGGGTCGGTGGCTGGTCGAGCTTTTCCATCCAGAGGCGCTGGAAATAGACGAACGCCTCTTCAAGCACCGCGCGGCGCTGTTCCTTGAGTTCGGGTTTCTGCGCGAGTTCGACGTCGCCCATCCAGTCGGACCATTCGGTGAGCTTGCGCCGGTCCTCCCACGGGAAATCGAAGAGCAGCGCGAGCATCTGCGTTGTCAGCTCCATCGACACGCGGTCGACCCAGTCGAAACTCTCGCCCCACGGCAGCCCGTCGAGCACTTCGCCGGTGCGGCTCCGGATGTCGTCGGACAGGCGCGTCATTTCGGCGGGGGTGAAGGCGGGGGCGACGGTGCGGCGCTGATCGGTGTGCTGCGGCCGGTCCATCGCGATGAACATCGGCAGGCGGAAATCCTCGTCCTCGTCGCGTTCGAGGATCGTGATCCCGCCATATTCCCACGAGGAGCTGTAAATGTCGGGCAGCGCCTCGACATGCTGGATCGCCTGATGGCTCGCGATATTCCAGTAGGGGCCGTGGACGCTGTCCTCGCATTTCACGATGCCGCCCGCCTTGCGGATCTCGGCAAAGGGCACCTGCCAGCGATCCTCCGAATAGATCGCGGCGGGGCTCATGTCATAGCGATCGGTGACGGGCTGGGGCGCGGCTGCAGTCGCCATCGGGCATCCTCCTCCTCAAAAGGGACTCGCCGCGACGCTTGCCGCCGTCGGCCAGATCAGTTGCAGGATGCCACTGTTTACAGCTTTGTCAACGAGGCTGGGACGAAGCGGCCTCGGCGGCGGCCGCAACTGCGGTCGAGGCCTTTGCCCTGCGCCAGAATTTCCAGCCACTGCCGCCGCTGAGCACGCCGGCGCGGAACAGGCGCACCGAAATCCAGATGACGAGCGCGACCCAGAGCGCTTGCCAGCCAAGCGCGAGCAGATGGACCGCCTTCGCATCGTCGGTTGCGGCGCGCGCCGCCATCGCGAGCGGTGAAGAGAAGGGAAAGATCTGCGCAAAGCGGGCGAGGCCGCTGCCCGGCGCGCTCGCCGCCGCCGTCGACAGGCTGAACATGCCGACCTGAAAGATGGTGATCGGCAGGCTGAGCATCTGGATCTCGCGCACCGTCGCCGCCTGCGCGCCGACGCCGAGGAAGACTGCGCCGAGCAGCAGGAAGGACATGATGAAATAGAGAAACCCGATGCCGAGGAAGAAGGGCCAGCCGGTCGCAGGCATCGAGGCGAGCGCGGTTGCCGCCTTGCCCGCCTTGCCCGCAGCGTCGATCGTGGCGGGATCGATCTGCGTTGCCGCGACGAGGCCGCCGCCGAACGCCATCGCGAGCCAGAAAGCGATGAAGAGCACGGCCACGCCGAGCATGCCGAGCAGCTTGCCGAGGAAGACGCTTTCGAGCGGTACCGCGGCGGCGAGGATCTCGATGACCTTGTTGCCCTTTTCCTCGGCGAGCGAACTCACCGTCTGTCCCGCGAGCAGCAGGGTCAGGAGAAAAATGACGAACACCGCGCCGAAGCCGATCGACTGTTGCAGCGCGATGCTCGCGCCGCCGTGCCGGAGGCTCTCGAAGCGCGGTTTGACCGGCGCGACTGCGCCCGCGGCGCGGTCGCGCAGCACCTGTCCCGCAAGCAGCGCCAGATAGCGCCCCGAGCTGCCGTCGGCATTGCGTTCGACGATGCGCGGATTTTCGAGCGGGCCGCTCATCACCGCATAGGTGTCGGTGCCCTTTTCGCCTGCAATCGCGAGCGGATCGGGCGTGTCGGGACCGGCGATCCGGAATTCGAGCGCTTCGGGCGCGTCGCGGCCCGGGAAGGCGGCGCGCAGGCGCGCGTCGGCCGAGCGGAGGGCTTCGACGTCGGCCGGATCGGCGATCGCGACGATGCGGCCCTTGCCGCGCGCGCTGTCGGCGAGCTGCGACGCGCCCATGCCACCCGCGAGAGCCATGCCCACCATGAACAGCGGGGCGAGGAGGAAGAGGAGGAAGGTCGGCGTCGCGACGATCGCGAGAAAGTCGCGCCGCGCAACCACGAACATATTCCGGATGAACGGGGTCATGCGCTTGCCTCCTCGATGGCGTCCCCGGCAGCGTCGGCGTCGAAGCTGGCGTCGACCTGACGGACGATATGGACGAAGGCGTCGTGGAGTGCCGGGCGGCTGATCGACAGGCCGGCGACGCCATGACCGCTCGCGGTGATCCGTGCGAGCAGCGGCTCGACATCGCTATCCTCGATCGTGAAATGCCAGGCGTCGTCGTGGCGCTCTGCGCCGGCGGGCAGATTGGCGGCGATCGCGGCGGGATCACCCTGATCGCGCGGCGTGTAGCGGACCTGCATCGGCAGCAGCGCGCGCGCCTCGTCGACCGTGCCCTCGAAGCGTCTTTGCGAGCGCGCGATGATCGCGATGCGATCACAGAGCCGCTCGGCATGCGCCATGACGTGGGTCGAGAAGAGGATCGTCGCACCGCGATCGCGCTCGCGCCGGACGAGCATTTCGAGCCGTTCCTGGTTGACGGGGTCGAGTCCCGAAAAAGGTTCGTCGAGCACGATGAGGTCGGGGGCGTGGACGATCGATCCGATGAGCTGGATCATCTGCGCCATGCCCTTCGACATCTTGCGGATCTTCGTGTCGATCACGCGTTCGAGCCCGAGTTCGGTCATGAAGGTCGCGGCGCGGCGACGGCCCTCGCTCCAGTCGAGCCCGCGCAGCGCGCCCATGAAGGCGATCGCCTCGCGCGCCTTCATGCCGGGATAGAGGCCGCGTTCTTCGGGGAGATAACCGATGCGGCTGCGTACGCTCTGCGGCTTGTGTCCGCCGAGGAGGCGGCTCATGCCCTCGTCGGGGTCGATGATGCCGAGCGTCATGCGCAGGCTGGTGGTCTTGCCTGCGCCGTTGGGGCCGAGCACGCCGTAGATGCAGCCCGCGGGCACCGCGAGGCTGACATGATCGACCGCCTTGTAATCGCCGAAATATTTGGTGAGGCGGGTCGCCTCGACGCTGAAATCGCTCAAGCTTCGGTCCCCAATCATTCGCTGAACCGGGCTATGGCACGGCGAGACGGCTCGCGTATAGAGCGCCAATGGTTGCCGAAGCCTTGCCTCCTCTCGAAGCCCGCCTCGAAGCGGTCGCGCGCGCGCACGGCTTCGCGGCGTTCGGGATCGCGCGCGCCGATGCGGCGCCGCAGACCGCGGCACGGCTGAAGCAGTGGCTTGCCGAGGGGCGCCACGGCGACATGATCTGGATGGAAAGCCGCGCCGAGCAGCGCGGATCGCCAAAGGGGCTGTGGCCCGAGGTCCGTTCGGTGATCGCCCTCGGCATGAGTTATGCGCCCGCGCTCGACCCGCTGGCGCTGGCCGGGCATCCGGACCGCGGGCGGATTTCGGTCTATGCGCAGGGCGGCGACTATCATGACGTCGTCAAGAAGGCGCTGAAGGCGGTCGCGCGCTGGCTGGTCGCCGAGGTCGAGGATGCCGAGGTCAAGGTGTTCGTCGACACCGCGCCGGTGATGGAAAAGCCGCTGTCCGCAGCGGCGGGGCTCGGCTGGCAGGGCAAACACACCAATCTCGTCAGCCGTGAGCATGGCAGCTGGCTGTTCCTGGGCGCGATCTACACGACGATTGATCTGGCGCCCTCGGTGCCCGGGCGCGACACATGCGGCAGCTGCGCGGCGTGCCAGGACGCGTGCCCGACGCAGGCCTTTCCCGCACCCTACCGGCTCGATGCGCGGCGCTGCATCTCCTACCTCACGATCGAGCATAGCGGCCCGATCCCCCTCGCGCTGCGGCGCGGGATCGGCAACCGTATCTATGGCTGTGACGATTGTCTCGCGGCGTGCCCGTGGAATAAATTCGCCGACACCGCGCACCGGCACCGCGCCTTCCTGCCACGCGCCGAACTTGCGGCGCCCTCGATCGGCGACCTGCTCGACCTCGACGATGCCGCGTTCCGGCAGGTGTTCGCGGGCTCGCCGATCAAGCGGATCGGGCGCGGGCGGATGGTGCGTAATGCGGCAATCGCGGCGGGGAACAGCGGCGATGTGCAGTTCGTACCGGCGCTTCAGAAGCTCGTCGGCGACGAATCGCCGATGGTGGCCGATGCCGCATCATGGGCGCTGGCCGAGCTGGCGTCGTGACGTCATTTACCGCCGAAGCGACTGCGCGCAGCCGTTGACCTCGGCGTTCCGACCGTCGGGGGTGCGCGCGTCGACGTGCGTCGCGACGGGATTGGCGCCAGCGCGCGGGGCGTAAAAATAGATATCGAGGGTGCAGCTCGATCCGGCGAACTGCAGCTTGCGGCCGGCGCCTTCGGTGACGTCGAGACGCGGTTTGCCGAACATGCGGCCGATCGCGTCGGCGCTGTTCCCGATCAGGACGTTGTTCTGCACCGGCTTGACCACCGTCGGCGGCGGCGCGGTGGTCGTCGGCGGGAGCGTCGAGGGGCGCGGAATCGCGGGGCCGGCGCAGGCGCCGAGCGTCAAGCCGAGCGCCGCAATGGCGCCGAGGCGGCGATTTTCAATCATGTTTCGGGGTCCCCCTTGCCCAGATGCAGCATGTGGACGGCCATAGCCGCGCTCAGAATCGGCGCCAACAGATTGGCGACGGGTACCACGAAGCTTGCGGCGGACAGCAACCCGAGCGACCAGCGTGCCGGCCGGTCGAAGCGCGGATGGCCGGGATGGCGCGCGAGCACCATCGCTTCGAGATCGCGGCCGAGCAGCAGCGCGTTGACGAGGAGCGCGAAGATCGGGGTGCCGATCCCGGTGACGAGCAGCACGACATAGACGGGCAGCGCGAGCAGGTTGCCGCCGATCAGGCGGCCGAGCGACGCGAGCGCGAGGCGGATATTCTGCCGCCAGCCGACATCGATGGCGCGCCGTGCGGCGGCGGGATAGTGGCGTCCCTCGACCTCGGCGACGATCGCGTCGGCGAACAGGCCGACGACGACGATCGCGACGGCGCGGAACAGCAACCAGCTTCCCGCGACGATAAGGAGGGCGATCAGCACCCCCGCCATGTCGAGCTGCGCGTCGTCCAGCCATTGCCCGTGCGCGAGCGCCCAGCGAATACCGAAAAAGATCGCGGCGCCCGAGATCGCGAGCAGCAGCAGGGTAAGCGCAAGGCTCTGCGCGAGAACCCGCATGACGCCCGGACGGGGCAAGTCTCCGAGCGCGAGCAGAAAAGCGTGGACGGCGCGGGCCATGGCGCCGGGATGATCGGCGCCGCGCCCCGCGTCAAGCGCCGCGCTTGCGTTGGCGCGCGCGCGCCACTAAAGGCGCGCGCAGCTTTTCCCACGCATCACAGGATTTTTCATGGCCTCCACCGCCCGTTTCGATGTCGTCGCCATCGGCAATGCGATCGTCGACGTTCTTGCCCGCGCCGACGACGCGCTGATCGAGGCCGAGGGCCTGGTCAAGGGATCGATGCGGCTGATCGATGGCGAGGAAGCCGAGCGGCTCTATGCCGCGATGGGCCCCGCGGTCGAGGTATCGGGCGGCAGCGCGGCGAACACGCTCGCGGGCATGGCGGCGCTCGGCGAGCGCTGCGCCTTCATCGGGCAGGTTGCCGACGACCAGCTCGGCCATGTCTTCACCCACGATCTGCGCGCGCTCGGCGTCGCTTATGAGACGCCGGCGCTCAAGGAAGGCGCGCCGACCGCGCGCTGCCTGATCCTCGTCACCCCCGACGGCCAGCGCACGATGAACACCTTCCTCGGCGCGAGCCATCTGCTTGAACAGGCGATGATCGACGAGGCATGGATCGCCGATTCGGAGATTCTCTATCTCGAAGGCTATCTGTGGGATCCCGAGCTGTCGCGCGCGGCGATGCGGCGCGCGATCGAGGTGTCGCGCGCGGCGGGTCGCAAGGTCGCCTTCACCCTGTCGGATGCCTTCATCATCGACCGCCACGGCGCCGATTTCCGCAAGCTGATCGCCGAGGGGCTGTTCGACATATTGTTCGCGAACGAAGTCGAGATTCGCGCGCTCGCCGAGACCGAGGACTTCGAGGCGGCGGTCGCGAAGATCGCGCCGCAGGTGCCGCTGCTGATCGTCACGCGCGGATCGCACGGTGCGATCGCATTGCAGGACGGGACGCGCACCGAAGTCGGCGCCGAGCCGATCGAGACCGTCGTCGACACGACGGGCGCGGGCGACCTGTTCGCCGCGGGCTTCCTGTCGGGCCTTGCCGAGGGGCGTTCGATCAGGGATTGCCTCATCATGGGTGCGGTTTGCGCCCGCGAGATCATCGCACAGGTCGGCCCGCGCGCGCAGACGGACCTCAAGGCGAAGGTCGCCGAACGCCTCGGCTAGGAACCTTCGGCGGCCGTGAAGCGTCCTATCCGCCAGACAGCATAGGAGTGATTCTTATGGCCGACGAAATCCACACGACGCGCGATCCCGACGGAACGACGCATACCACCACGGTCATCGACCGCGAGCCGCGCCGCGGCGGCGGGATCGGCGTGGGGTTGATCTTTCTCGTCGCGATTCTGGTTGCGGCCTTCTTCGCCTTCCAGTTCCTTGCGAGCGAAAAGACCGAGAGCGGCGCGATCAGCGAAGCGGCGCAAAAGGTAGGCGATGCCGCCGAGGATGTCGGCGACGCGGCGCAGAAGGCGGTCGACTGACGGTCAGGCCGCGGGCGCCGTCGCCGGATCGGGATGTTTCTTGAACAATTCGCGATCGGCGGGGCCGAAGCCGCGGGTCCAGATCAGCCAGCCGTAGATGCCCAGGATGAAGGGTACGCCGATCAGCAGTTCGGCCCATTCGGGAAGCTGCGTCGCGCCATAGCCGAGGATCGTCGCGCCCGCGGTCGCCCAGACGAGCGCCCAGCGCAGGCTGTTCACCGGCGCGCCGAGGATGCGCGAGAGGAGCCGTGCCTTCACCAGCGAGGCGAAACCGAGCGCGAGCATCAGCGCGAGCGCGACCGCGCCGGCATAGGTGATCGGTGGCAGGCCCATCGATTTCGCGATCAGGATCAGCGCGACGCTGAACCCAGCCTGCAGCGCGAGCGTCGCGATGCTGATCAGGAGGTTGCGGTGGCGCGCAACATAGACGAGCGCCGCCTCGCTGACGACCGCGGTCGCCGCGACGACCTCGGCGGCAAGCAGGAAGGCGAGCGCGGCGGTGCCGCTGACGAACTCGGGGCCGACGAGCCCCATCACCGCCTCGCCCGGAATGCCGAGCGCGAGCGCGACGCCGGCCTGCGCGGCGATGATCCAGAAACCGACCTGGCTCACTTGCGCCGCCACGGCGGCAAGTCGCTTTTCGGCGAGGTTGCGGGTGATGACGGGGCCGAGGATCGGTTCGAAACTGGTCTTGAGCTTTTGCGGCAGCGAGGCGACCTGCTGCGCCATATAGTAGATGCCGTAGACCGTCGGCGAAGTGAACTGGCCGAGGATGAAGAGGTCGAGCCGGCGCGTGCCCCATTCGATCGCGTCGGCGGCGGCGAGCGGCGCGTTGCGCCGCGCAACCGCGATCAGATGCGCCGGATGCGGCTGCCACCCCTGCGGCCCGCCATAATGGCGGAGCATAGGGATGAGCGCAGTGAGGAAGGCGCCGAGCATCGCGGCGGCATAGGAGAGCATCAGCCCGTCGCGCGCCGAGATGAACCAGAACCCCGCGGCGGCGGCACTGATCACCCAGGGCTCGACGATCGCGCGGGCGCGGACGGTGGCGCCGACGTCGAATTTATAGGCGCAGGCGGCGAGCGCGATATCGGTTCCCGCGATCGCGAAGACGAGCAGTGCCATCCAGCGATCGGCGCTGTCGACGCCGCCCGACGGAAACATCAGCTGCGGGAACAGCGCGAGCAGCAGCGAGCCGGCCGCCGACGCGATAAAGGCGACGAACATGCCGTCCCAGACGACGGTGCGCTGGTCGGCGCCGGGCGCGCTCAGCTGTTCGGCGAGCCCGCGCTTGAGGCCCAATGTCGCGAGCTGCGCGACGAGTTCGATGACGAGCACGGCAAAGGCGAAGCGCCCGACCGCTTCGGGGCCGTACCAGCGTCCCGCCACGTAGAGGAAGGGGAGGCGCGCGACGAGGCGCAGGATGAAACCGAAGAAATTGGTGCGGCCACCCTTGGCGAGCGCGGCGGTGTCGGCATCGCGCGAGGGTACATGCGGCGAGGGATCGGATGATTGGGGCGCAGCTGCGCTGTCGTTATGGCTCAAGCCTGGCGCCCCTTCTGCTTTGCCCTGATGTGCAGTTTAGCGCGGTCGAGGGGGGCAGGCAATTGTGCGAAGCAAATCATCGCCCTTCGGGTCGCAGCGGGCGGCTGAGCAAGGCCTGAATGGCGTCGCCGACGCGCGTTTCTCCCGCAACGAGGCGCGCGACGGTATCGGTGATCGGCATGTCGATGCCGTCGGCGCGCGCGGCGGCGGCGACGACAGGCGCGCTGAACGCGCCTTCGGCCACCGTGCGGCGGTCGGCCAACAGCACGTCGGCCGCTTCGCCGCGCCCGAGGCCCTGGCCGAGCGCGAAGTTGCGCGAATTGAACGAGGTGCAGGTGAGGACGAGGTCGCCGAGCCCGGCAAGACCGGCGAGGGTTTCGGCCTGCGCGCCGCGCGACAGGCCGAAGCGCGTCATTTCGGCAAAGCCGCGGCTGATCAGCGCCGCGCGGGCGTTGAGCCCGAGTCCGGCGCCGTCGACGATCCCGCACGCGATCGCGAGGATATTCTTGACCGCGCCGCCGATCTCGGCGCCGATGACATCGGTCGAGACATAGGGACGGAAATGCGGCCGTGCGAGCGCCTGCGCCAATGTCGAGGCAATGGCCGGATCCGCGGCGGCGAGGGTGATCGCGGTCGGCAGGCCGGCGGCGACCTCATGCGCGAAGGTCGGGCCCGACAGCACCGCATGCGGACGCCGCGGAGCAAGATCGCGCGCCATGTCGACCGGAAAGGCGAAGCTGCCCGCCTCCATGCCCTTGCTGCAGAAGACCAGCGGCGCGTCGCCCGCGGGCAGCTCGGCGAGGACGGCGCGCAGGAAGGGGACGGGGACGACGACGAGCAACGCGTCGAGATCGGCCATCCCGGCGAGGTCGCCCGTCGCGGTCAGCGACGGCGACAGCGCCGCGTCGGGGAGAAAGACGGGATTGCGGTGTTCGGCGTTGATCGCCGCGACGACATCCGCCTCGCGGGCCCAGAGGCGCACGGGCACACCATCGGCGGCGAGCAGCTGCGCGAGCGCGGTGCCCCACGCACCGCCGCCGACCACGCCGAAATTCGCATATGACGTCATGCTTTCACTCCGGCGCCGCGGACGGCTTCGGCTTCGGGATCGAGCGGCCAGCGCGGACGCGCGGCGGTGTCGAGCGGATCGGTGAGCCCCGCGGCGAAGCGCTCGGCGCCCGCCCAGGCGATCATCGCGCCATTGTCGGTGCAGAGCCAGAGCGGTGGGGCGACAAAGGTCTTGTCGAAGCGCGCCGCGAGGCCGGTGAGCGCGGTGCGGATCGTGCCATTGGCGGCGACCCCGCCCGCAACGACGAAGGCGGTCGCGTCGGGGCAGGCGGCGAGCGCGATGCGGCTGCGGTCGACGAGACAGTCGACGACCGCCTGCTGGAAGGAAGCGGCGAGGTCGGGAACGCTGTGTTCGCCCGATGCCGCGGCGCGCGCGACCGCGCTCTTGAGCCCGGCGAAGGAGAAATGCGGTTCAGCGCTGCCGATGAGCGGGCGGGGGAGCGGCACCGCTCGCGGGTTGCCCTCCCTTGCGACGCGTTCGACCGCGGGACCGCCGGGATAGCCGAGCCCGAGCAGCTTCGCCGTCTTGTCGAACGCTTCGCCCGCGGCGTCGTCGATCGTGGTGGCGAGGCGGCGATAGTCGCCGACGCCGCGCACGAGCAGCAACTGGCAATGCCCGCCCGATACGAGCAGCAGCAGATAGGGAAATTCAAGCGTTTCGTCGGCGAGGCGCGGGCTCAGCGCATGGCCTTCGAGATGATTGACCGCGATCAGCGGCCTGTTCGCCGCATGCGCGAGCGCCTTGCCGGTAACGAGCCCGACCATCACGCCGCCGATCAGCCCGGGGCCGGCGGTCGCAGCGACGGCGTCGATATCGGCGAGCGTCACGCCGGCATCGGCGAGTACGCCCTCGACGATCGGCGCGAGCCGGTCGACATGCGCGCGCGCCGCGATCTCGGGAACGACACCGCCGAAGGGGCGGTGCTCGGCCTCCTGCCCGGCGACTCGATGCGCGAGGACGCGCCGTTCGCTGTCGACAAGCGCCGCCGCGGTTTCGTCGCAGCTCGATTCAAGGCCGAGGATCAGGGTCATATTGTTGCGTGTTCCTTTACCCGCCCCTTTATCGGCAGGGCAAGCCGCGCTAGCAGCGCGAAGATGAGTTCTCTTCCTACTCCCGAAACCCCGCTGCGTATCGGTACGCGGGCTTCGCCGCTCGCGATGGCGCAAGCCCATATGGCCGCTGCGGCGCTGATTGCCAGCCATGGCATCGATCTGGCGGCGCTCTTAATCGTGCCGATGACCGCGACGGGCGACCGGATCCAGGATCGCGCGCTCGCCGACGTCGGCGGCAAGGCGCTGTGGACGCGCGAGCTCGACGCCGCGCTCGATGCGGGAACGATCGATATCGCGGTCCATTCGCTGAAAGACGTCGAAACGCTCCGCGACGAACGGTTTTTCCTCGGCGCGATGCTCGAGCGCGCCGACCCGCGCGACCGGCTGGTGGTCCGTGAGGGGATCGACGCGGCGACGATCACCGATTTGCCGCACGGCGCGCGGCTGGGTACGAGCAGCCCGCGCCGCGCCGCGCAGGTCAGGCGGATCCGCGCCGATCTCGAAACCGTATTGTTGCGCGGCAATGTCGCGACGCGGCTCGCGAAGCTCGCAAATGGCGACGCCGATGCGACCTTGCTTGCGGCGGCGGGGCTTGAGCGGCTGGGGATGCACGATATCGGCGCGGTGCAGGAAGCGAGCCTGCTGCTCCCCGCTGCGTCGCAGGGGGCGATCGGGATCGAGTGCCGGTCGGACGACAGGACGACGCGCGCGCTGCTCGCGGCGGTCGACCATGCGCCGACGCATCGCGCGGTGATGGCCGAGCGCGCATTTCTGGCGGCGCTCGGCGGCGATTGCCGCTCGCCCGTCGCCGCGCATGCCTTCTGGCGGGACGATGGCATGCTGCGCCTCGATGCCGAGATTTTTTCCGGGGATGGCGCTGATCATGCCGCGGGGCACATCATCGTGACCGAATCGTCCGCGCCGGAGGCGCTCGCGCAACGATTGCTCGGCGAGGCGCCCGAGAGCGTCCGGCGGTTGTTCACGGCGTGACCGGCCCGCCGTTGATCGTCACGCGGCCCGAACCGGGCAATGCTGCGACGACCCGGCGGGCGGAGGCGATGGGTTTTGCGGTCCATGCGATGCCGCTGTTCGCCGCGCGGCCGATCGAATGGGCTGCGCCGGAAGCCCGGAATTTCGACGCGCTGCTGCTCACCAGCGCCTTCGCGGCGCGCCTCGCCGGACCGGGGCTCGCGGACCTTTCCTGCCTGCCCGTCTACGCCGTCGGCGCGGCGACCGCGCGGGCCGCCGAAGCCGCGGGGCTGACGGTGGCGAGGACCGGAACGGCCGATGCCTCGCGGCTTCTTGACGATATGACGTCAGAAAATATCCGTGACTTGTTATGGCTTTGCGGTCGCGACCGGTCCGAATTCGACCCGCGGGGCGCGGCGATCACCGCGCTTGCCTGCTATGCCGTCGATCCTGTCGATCCCCCGGCAGAGTGGAGCGCGCTGATCGCCGCACCGTCTATCCTGCTCGCGCATTCGGTGCGCGCGGCGAAGCGCATATCGGACCTCGCCGGCGAGGCGCGTGCACATCTCTCGCTCGTCGCGATCAGCCCGGCGGTCGCGGCGGCGGCGGGTGAGGGCTGGCGGCGCCGCGCCATCGCGGACCAGCCTGACGATGTCGCAATATTGGCACAAGCGCGTGCTTTGTGGCACAAGGGTGCAAAATAGGGTCGTTCGAAAGAGAAACATGGCAATCGACAGTATCGACACCTCCTTGTCCACGCCGGACGAGGCGGTCCCGAGGGGGCTATCGTTCCGTGCCCTGGTCCTTGGTGCCGTCCTCCTCCTCCTGATCGGCGTCTTCGGCGGCGGATGGGCGGTGAACCGCTGGCTGACGGGTAACAATCTGCCCCCGGCGAAAATGATCGAGACATCGCAGGGTGCGGCGAACCCGCTGCTCGCCGGCGGAGCCGCGAAGGGCGTTGCGGCCGGCGTGGCGCCGGTTGCCGCACCCGTCGACAGCGCCACCGCGCTTGCCACGCGCGTCGCCGAACTCGAACAGCGGCTGTCGCGCATCACGCTGCAGGCCGAATCGGCGTCGGGCAACGCCTCGCGCGCCGAAGGGCTGCTGGTCGCTTTCGCGGTGCGCCGCGCGCTCGATCGCGGCCTTTCGCTGGGCTATCTCGACGCGCAGCTCCGCCTGCGCTTCGGCGACGATCAGCCGAATGCGGTCAAGACGATCATCGATACGTCGCGCGAACCGGTGACGCTAGAACAGTTGCGCGCGGAGCTCGATGCGATGGCGCCGCAGCTCGTCGGCCGCAATGGCAATGGCGACGGGAGCCTCTGGACCGGACTGCGCCGCGAACTCGGCGAGCTGTTCGTTGTGCGTGCCGCCGGCACCCAGTCACCCCGCGCCTCCGAACGGCTCGATCGCGCGCGCCGCCTTCTTGCTGCGGGGCAGGTCGATCTTGCGATCACCGAGGTCGAGGCGATGCCCGGCGTCGAGGTCGCGGGCGAATGGCTGATCGAGGCGCGGCGTTATCATGAGGCGCGGCGCGCGCTTGACCTGATCGAGACGGCGGCGATATTGGAACCGCGCGACAGCCCGACTGCCGCGATGGCCCGCAAAACGGGCGAACCGACCCCGTAGCGCGCATTCCGTAAGGGCTGCCCGCCTTGACAGAAAGCCCGTTCCATGGCCCTCGCCGATCCGCAGCGCATCGAAGCGCTCGACCCGCTCGATCCCCTTCAGCTCGACGCCGAACTGAGCGAAGAGGAGCGGATGATCCGCGACGCCGCGCGCGCCTATGCCGAGGGCGAGCTGCTGCCGCGCGTCACCTCGGCCTTTCTCGACGAGCGTTTCGACCGCGAGATCATGTCCGAAATGGGCGCGCTCGGCCTGCTCGGCGCGACGATCGACCCCGAATATGGCGGTGCAGGGCTGAATTACGTCAGCTACGGCCTGATCGCGCGCGAAGTCGAACGTATCGATTCGGGCTACCGGTCGGCCTGCTCGGTGCAGAGCTCGCTCGTGATCCACCCGATCAACGCCTATGGCAGCGAGGAGCAGAAGCGCAAATATCTGCCCGGACTGACCGCGGGCGAACTCGTCGGCTGTTTCGGCCTGACCGAGCCCGACGCGGGCAGCGACCCGGGCGGGATGCGCACCCGCGCCGAAAAGATCGAGGGCGGTTACCGCCTCAAGGGCGCGAAGATGTGGATCACCAATTCGCCGATCGCCGACGTCTTCGTCGTCTGGGCGAAGTCGGAGGCGCATGACGGCGCGATTCGCGGCTTCATCCTCGAAAAGGGCATGAAGGGCCTTTCGGCACCGAAGATCGAGGGCAAGGTGAGCCTGCGTGCGTCGGTCACCGGCGAGATCGTCATGGACGGCGTCGAGGTCGGCGAAGATGCGCTCTTGCCGCATGTCTCGGGACTCAAGGGTCCGTTCGGCTGTCTCAACCGCGCGCGCTACGGCATCGGCTGGGGCGCGATGGGCGCGGCCGAATTCTGTTACGAGGCGGCGCGGGGCTATACGCTCGAACGCAAGCAGTTCGGGCGCCCGCTCGCGGCGAACCAGATCGTCCAGCTGAAGCTCGCCAATATGCTCACCGAAATCGCGTTGGGTACGCACGCGGCGCTGCGCGTCGGCCGGCTGATCGACGAGGGGCGGCTCGTTCCCGACGCGATCAGCCTCCTGAAACGCAACAATTGCGGCAAGGCGCTCGATATCGCGCGCGTCGCACGCGACATGCATGGCGGTAACGGGATTTCGGCGGATTATCATGTGATCCGTCACGCGGTGAACCTCGAGACGGTGAACACTTACGAGGGCACGCACGACGTCCATGCGCTGATCCTCGGCCGCGCGATCACGGGTATTTCGGCTTTTGCCTGAACCGCACGATGTAAAACCTTTGCGAGGCATCCGCGTCGTCGAACTGGCGCGGGTGCTCGCGGGGCCGTGGTGCGGGCAATTGCTCGCCGACCTCGGCGCCGAGGTGGTCAAGGTCGAACGGCCGGGCGTGGGCGACGATACGCGCGAATGGGGGCCGCCCTTCGTGACGGGTCCGGATGGCGAAGAGCTGGGCGCGGCCTATTATCACAGTTGCAACCGCGGCAAGCGCAGCGTCGCGATCGATATCGCGTCGGCCGGGGGGCAGGCCGAGGTGCGCGCGCTCCTTTCCGACGCCGATGTCGTCATCGAGAATTACAAGGTCGGCGGGCTCGTCAAATATGGACTCGATCCGGCGCGTCTGCGTGCCGATTTCCCGCGGCTGATCGTCTGTTCGATCACCGGCTTCGGTCAGACCGGGCCGTATGCGCACCGCGCGGGTTACGACTATATCGTGCAGGCGATGAGCGGCTTCATGTCGCTGACCGGCGAGCCTGACGGGCCGCCGCAAAAGGCGGGGATCGCCTATGCCGACATCTTTACCGGCATGTATTCGGCGGTTGCGATCCTTGCCGCGCTGCGACGCCGTGACGTCACCGGGATGGGTGCGCATGTCGATATGGCATTGCTGGATTCGCAGGTCGCGGTACTCGCGAATCAGGCAGCCAATTATCTGGCGAGCGGCGTAGTGCCGAAACGGATGGGCAATGCGCACGTCAATGTCGTGCCCTATCAGGTGTTTGCGACGGCCGACGGGCAGCTGGTGATCGCGGTCGGCAACGACGGGCAATATCGCAAGCTCTGCGGCATATTGGGCGTGCCCGAATGGGCCGACGACCCGCGCTTCGCGAACAACGCCGCGCGGCTCGCGAACCGCGCGGAGCTGATTCCATTGCTCGCCGCGAAGATCGCCGCGTGGGACGCGCAGCCCTTGTCACTCGCGCTCGAGGCCGAGGGTGTGCCCGCGGGGCCGATCAACGATCTTGCCCAAGTGTTCGCCGATCCGCAGGTTCAGGCGCGCGGGATGCGCTTTCGCCCCGAAGGGGCGTCGATCGATGGCGTCGCGAGCCCGATCGTGATCGACGGCGAACGCATGGTCGCATCGACCGGGGCGCCGCCGCTCGCGCCATAGAAAAAGGGGCGCCGCACCGGACGCCCCTTTCCCCCTTATTATCCGGAAATCAGAATTTGACCGTGCCGGTGACGAAGACCTGCCGCGGGTTGCCGTAGAAGGCGGTGAGCACGCCCTCGCAGCCGAGGGCCGGGATCAGGCTGCCCGCCGGGAGCGGCGCCATGCCGGGGCAGCTCGCCGCGATCGGCGTTGGTGCGGCGGTCTGCGTCAGCGCGCCGGTCGTCGCATTCGCGACCATGAAGGTGTAGCCCGAGGTCTTGTATTGTTTGTCGAGCAGATTCTTGCCGAACACGCCGAGGCTCCAGCGATCGTCGGGCGCGGTATAGACGAGGCTGGCATCCCACAGCGCGAAGCCCTTCTGATCGATATAGGGGTTGGGGATTTCGAACTGATAGGTCTTGCTGCGGTATGATACGGTGGTCGAGAAGCTGATGTCGCCGTCGCCGACCGGCGCCGAATAGGCGAGCGTGCCGCTGGCGGTCCACTTGGGCGTATTCTGCACCTCGCGGAAATCGGCGACGTCGGTCGGCACGCTCGCGATATTGGTGATATATTCCTTATAGTCGGCGTCGATGAAGCCGAGCGCGGTCGAGACGGTAAGGCGGTCGCCCGGGGTCGCCATATCCTGACCGAGCCGCGCGCGGCCCTCGAACTCGAGCCCCTTGAACTTCGCCTTGCCGGCATTCGAAACCACACCGCAGAAGGTCGGCAGGCCCTGCGAGGTGCAGGCGACCGACCCCGGGATCTGGACGTCGGTATAGTCGGCATAGAAGCCCGCGAGCGCGACGTTGAGCGCGCCGTCAAGCAGGCTGCCCTTGTAGCCGACCTCATAGCTTTCGACCTTTTCGGGGCGGAAGCCGAGGAAGTCGGCGACCTCGTCGTTCGTCGGCGCGCCGGGGATCGCGGCGGGCGCATTGGCGCCGACCCCGCGCGGGTCGAAGCCGCCGCCCTTGAAGCCCTGTGAATAGCTGGCGTAGAAATTATGGTCGGGGGTCGGCTTGTACGACAGCGAGACGCGCGGCGTGAATTTGTTGAAGCTGCGGCTGCCGTTGAAATTGGTCGCCGGTGCGCCGGCGGCGATGCCTGCGCCGCCGAAGACGGGCGAACCGCCGCCGACATAGTTCTGACGCAGGATGTGCGCATCGCGCTTGTCCCATGTGTAACGGCCGCCGACCGACAGGCTGAACTGGTCGGTGAAATCATAGGTGAAGTCGCCGAACACCGCGAAGGTCGTGGTGTCGACGTCGGCCTCGGTGAAGGCGGTGAGACCCGCGACATTGTTGAAGATGCGCACGTCGAACAAGGTGTCGGCCTTGGCATCGAGATAATAGAAGCCGAGCAGGCCCTTCAGCTTGTGGCCCTCGTAAAGGAGCTGGAATTCCTGGCTCAGCTGTTCGTTGAAATAATAGCCGGGGACGTCGACGTCGACCGCGGGCAACGCGTCGAAGTCGATCGGGGTCGCCGAATTGTCCTTGCGCCACGCGCTGATCGAACGGAGCGTCACGGTGTCGCTGAGTTCGGCGGTGACGTTCATCGCAAGGCCGTACGCCTCGATATCCTGTTTCGGATCGTTCAGGCCGCCCCGGGTGTCGTAAACGTCGTCGAGCACGGGGGCGCCGGATTTGAGCCCCGTGATCAGGCGGTGCCCGCCGCGCGGATTGCTCTTGTCCTTGCTGTAGTCGCCGGTGATGCGGATCAGCACCGGGGCGTCATAACCGCCGAGTTCGACGGTGCCGCGTCCCGCCCAGACATCCTTGTTGTAATTTTCGAGACCCGTCGTGAGATTGTCGCCGAAGCCGCCGCGCGACAGGCGGGCCACCGAGCCGCCGACGCGCAGCAGGTCGCCGACCGGCGCGCTCGCGGTTACGACGAGGTCGGCCTGGTCATAGGTGCCCAGCGTGCCCTTGATCTTGAGCGAGAAGTCCTGCGGCAACGGCTTGGTGACATATTTGACCGCGCCGCCGATCGTGTTGCGGCCATAGAGCGTGCCCTGCGGTCCGCGCAGGATTTCGATACGTTCGACGTCGTAGATGTCGAGCACCGCCGCCTGCGGGCGGTTGAGATAGACGTCGTCGAGATAGATGCCGACGCCCTGTTCGAAGCCCGACACCGGATCCTGCTGGCCGACGCCACGGATGAAGGCGCTGAGCGTCGAGTTCGACCCGCGCGATACCTCGAGCGTCGTGTTCGGGGTGGTCTGGCCGATTTCGGTGATGTCGATCGCGCCCGCCTTTTCGAGCGCCTCGCCCGAATAGGCGGTGATCGCGACGGGCACGTCGATCAGCCGCTCGTCGCGGCGGCGTGCCGTCACGATGATCTCGTTGTCTCCGGCGTCGGTGGTGCCCTCTTCCTGCGCAAGGGCCGGCGGGGCGAAAGCGATCATCGATAGCGCGCTGGTGGCGAGCACGGCACGGCGCAGCGGGCGGGCGAAAGGACGCATATGACTCTCCCATGTGGCGGGCGGCCCCTCGCCACCCTGTTTGCTTTTCTTGGGCCGGTGCTTGCCAAGCCGCGTCGCATCCAATAATGAAACATGAACCAAGTTTCAACTTGGAATGTGCAACCGTCGTTTTTTGCTTGCCAGTGGTGCGGAAAAGCCACGATGCAGCGATAGGGGGCAGCGACGGAGGGGAGACGAGGACCGTTATGGATCAACCGCCAGCCGCGACAGGAAGCGCCGAGAGCGAAGCGCGCGACAAGACGCCGCGCACCGAGCGCGGGCGGCGGACGCTGCGCAAGCTGCTCGACGCCGCGGCGCTCGAATTCGGCGAGCGGGGCTTTCACGAAGCATCGATCAGCGCGATCACACGCCGCGCGGGAACCGCGCTCGGCAGCTTCTACACCTATTTCGATTCGAAGGAGGAAATCTTCCAGGCGCTCGTCCGCTATATGAGCGAGCAATTGCGCGATCATGTCACGCCCCTCGTGCAGGCGGCACCCGACGAGATCAACGCCGAGCGCATCGGGCTCGAATCCTATCTGGGCTTCGTGCGCGAGCACAAGGAGATCTACCGCATCATCGACGAGGCCGAGTTCGTTGATTATGCGAGCTATCGCCGCCACTATGAAACGACCGTCGCGCGCGTCCGGCAGCGGCTGGAAAATGGTGCGGCGCGTGGCGAGATTCGCGGCGACGTCAGCGAAATCCACGCTTGGGCGATCGGCGGCATGAACGTATTTCTGGGGATGCGCTACGGATTGTGGGATACCGAAAGCGATATTTCGGAAATCGCCGCGATCGCGAACGACCTGCTCGCGAACGGGCTGAAGAAGCAGGACTGAATCAGCGCGAAATCAGGAAGATCGCATGTTCGGCGCGCCAGCTCGCGGCGGCGTCGCTCGTCGGCCGGTCGCCCGAAAGATGCCAGACGCGTTCGACCTTGATGCCCTTTGCGCGGACGAGGTCGCGAAAATCGCTGACCGTGACATGGTGGATGTTCGGCGTCTCGTACCAGGCGATGGGGATCGACCGCGTCACCGGCATCCGCCCGCCCCACAGCAGTGCGAGCCGCACGCGCCAGTGCGCGAAATTGGGGAAGCTGACGAAGGCGCGTGGTGCGATGCGCAGCAACTCGTCGACCACCTTGTCGGGACGCTCGGTCGTTTGCAGCGTCTGGGACAGGATCGCATAGTCGAACGCGTCGTCGGGATAGTCGGCGAGGTCGCGGTTGGCGTCGCCCTGCACCACCGACTGGCCGCGTGCGATCGCCGCGGTGACATTGTCGGGATCGATCTCCAGCCCGCGTGCGTCGACACCCTTGTCGCGAAGCGCCGCCATGAGTTCGCCATCGCCGCAGCCGACGTCGAGCACGCGCGCCGTCGATGGGACGGCATCGGCGATGATCGCGAGATCGGGGCGCAGCTTCATTGGGCTGCCCCCCTGTAAACGTCAGGAAAATGCCTCTGCATGAACGGTGTGCTGTCCTCGATTGCGGTCCAGCCGAGCGCCGAATAGAGGCCATGCGCGTCGCTGGTCGCGAGCATCCAGCGTCGCAGTCCCTGTAGCTCGGGGTGATCGTGCAACGCGGTCACCATGCGGGCAGCGAGGCCGTGCCCGCGATGCGCCTCGAGCACATAGACGTCGGCGAGATAGGCGAAGGTCGCGCGATCGGTGACGACGCGGGCAAAGCCGACCTGCTCGCCGGCCGGCGCGAAGGCGCCGACGCAGAGCGAGCCGGCAATGGCGCGTTCGACGATGCCGCGCGCGATATTTTCGGCCCAGTAGCTTTGCGCCAGAAAGGCGTGGATCGCGTCGACCTGCATGTCCGCAGGGTCGAAGGACAGGCGCCAGCTACCGGTCATGCCAGACCCGCCCGCAAGGATCCCGCGACAAGGCGGTCGAGCGCGGGGACGTCGAGCAGGAAGCTGTCGTGGCCGAAGGGCGCCGACAGTTCGACGAAGCTCGCCGCGGCCCCGACGCTTTGCAGCGCCTGCACGATGCGGCGCGATTCGGAGGTCGGATAGAGCCAGTCGGTATCGAAGCTGACGAGGGTGAAGCGCACGTCCTTCGCGCCTGCAAATGCACCGGCCAACCGCCCGTCGTGCGGCTCGGCGAGGTCGAAATAGTCCATCGCGCGCGTGATATAGAGATAGGCGTTGGCGTCGAAGCGGTCGGTGAAGGCGAGCCCCTGATGCCGCAAATAGGATTCGACCTGGAAATCGGCGTCGAAGCCAAAGCTCTTGATGTCGCGCGCCTGCAGCCGGCGGCCGAATTTCTCGGTCAGCCCTTCCTCGGACAGATAGGTGATATGCGCCGCCATGCGCGCGACCGCGAGCCCCTTGGTGGGGGCGCGCGCGCTGCCGTAATATTGCCCGTCCCGCCAGTCGGGGTCGGCCATGATCGCCTGTCGCCCGACCTCGTGGAACGCGATATTCTGCGCCGAATGGCGGGCAGCGCTCGCGATCACGAGCGCCGATGCGAGGCGCTCGGGATAGAACGCCGCCCAGGCGAGCGTCTGCATCCCCCCCATCGACCCGCCGACGACGGCGTGCAGCCGCGCAATGCCGAGATGGTCGAGCAGCATCGCCTGCGCGCGCACCATGTCGGTGATCGTGATGACGGGGAAGGCCATGCCGAGCGGAGCGCCGGTCGCGGCATCGGGCGTCGCGGGGCCGCTCGTCCCCATGCAGCTGCCGAGCACGTTTGCGCAGATGACGTGAAAACGGTCAGTGTCGATCGGCTTGCCGGGGCCGACCATGCGCGCCCACCAGCCGGGCTTGCCCGTCGCAGGGTGATCGCTCGCGACATATTGGTCGCCGGTGAGCGCGTGGCAGATCAGCACCGCGTTCGACCTGTCGGCGTTGAGCGCGCCGTAACTTTGATAGGCGATTGTTACCGACGGCAGCACCTGCCCGCTGTCGAGCGGCAGCGGCGCGGCGATCGTCACGCTGTGATGCCGGATATCGTGGAGCAGGCTCGCCATGGTTCGCGGGGGCTAAGCGGGCGCGGGGGGCGTGTCAACGTGCTGGACTCGCCACGCACAACCGTTAAACGGCGCGGCATGACCGACGCGACCCAGACCCTTACGCCCAAGCCGTGGATCAGCGGCATCGCTCCCTATGTTCCCGGCAAGTCCGCCGGCGCCGATGGCCGCCCGTTGATCAAGCTGAGCGCGAACGAGAATCCGCTCGGCACGGGAGAAAAGGCGCGCGCGGCTTTCGCGGCGGCGCAAGCGGCATCCGACGCGCTTTCGCGCTACCCCGACCCGGGCTCGGTCGAGCTTCGCGAGACGATCGCGGCCAAGTTCGGGCTCGACCCGGCGCGCGTGATCTGCGGCAACGGGTCGGACGAATTGCTCCATCTCGCCGCGGGCACCTATGCGGGTGTCGGAGACGAGATTCTCTACGTTCGCTATGGTTTTGCGGTCTACGAAATCGCCGCGCGCCGCGTCGGCGCGGTGCCGGTCGAGGCCGATGACAAGGATTATGCAACCGACGTCGATGCGCTGCTCGCCGCGGTAACCGACAGGACGCGCGTCGTCTATCTCGCCAATCCGAACAATCCGACCGGCACGCTCGCGACGCGCGACGAAGTGCAACGGCTTTATGCCGGGCTGCCGAAGAATGTCCTGTTCGTGATCGATCAGGCCTATAGCGAATATCTGTCGGAGGCCGAGGACGACGGCGGGCTCGAACTCGCCAGGACGCAGCCGAACGTGTTCATCACGCGCACCTTCTCGAAGATCCACGGGCTTGCCGCCGAGCGCATCGGCTGGGGCTATGCCGCCGCCGAAGTGATTTCGGCGCTGCACCGCATCCGCCTGCCGTTCAACGTCACGCGCGCCGGACAGGCGGCGGCGGTCGCGGCGCTTGGCGACGAGGAATTCGTCGCGCACAGCCGCGAGCATAATGCGAAATGGCGCGCCTGGCTGGCCGGGGAACTCGAAAGCCTCGGCAACCACGGCGTGCGCGTCGTGCCGTCGGCGTGCAACTTCCTGCTCGTGCTGTTCAAGGGCGAGACGAGCGCCGAGACGGTCTACAACCGGCTGATGAAGGCGGGCTATATCGTCCGCTGGCTGCCGGGGCAGGGACTGCCTGATGCGCTCCGCATGACGATCGGCACCGGGGATGAGACGCGCGGGCTTGCGGCGGCGATCCGCGCGGCGCTGGCTGGCTGATGGCGATCGATCGCGTCGCCATCGTCGGGCTGGGGCTGATCGGCTCGTCGATTGCGCGCGCGATCGGCGATCGGCTACCGGAGGTGGCGGTTGCCGGATATGACGCCAAGGCCGAAGTTCGCGATATCGCGCGCGAGCTCGGGCTTTGCGACACGATCGTCGATGACCCCGACGGCGCGGTCGCGGACGCCGACCTTGTGATCCTGGCGGTGCCCGTCGGGCGCATGGCGGCGGCGGCGGCGGCGATCGCACCCGGGTTGAAGGCGGGGGCGATCGTTTCCGACGTCGGCTCGTCGAAGGCCGGCGTGGCCGAGGCGCTGGCAAAAGCGCTGCCCGATCATGACGTCATCCCGGCGCACCCCGTTGCGGGGACCGAGAACAGCGGACCCGGCGCGGGCTTTGCGACATTGTTCGAAGGCCGCTGGTGCATCGTCACGCCGAATGCGGACGCATCGGACGACGCCGTGACCGCAGTGACCTCCTTCTGGCAGGCGCTCGGCGCGAAGGTCGAGACGATGGACGCCGCGCACCACGATCTGGTTCTCGCGGTGACCAGCCATCTGCCGCACCTCATCGCCTATACGATCGTCGGCACCGCGAGCGAGCTCGAGGAAGTCACCGAGAGCGAGGTCATCAAATATTCGGCGGGCGGCTTCCGCGACTTCACGCGCATCGCGGCGAGCGATCCGGTGATGTGGCGCGACGTCTTTCTCGCGAACAGGGACGCGGTGCTGGCGACGCTCCAGCGCTTCAACGAGGATCTGACCGTGCTGCAGCAGGCGATCCGCCGCGGCGACGGCGCGAAGCTCGAGGACTGGTTCACGCGCACGCGTGCTATCCGGCGGTCGATCATCGAACAGGGGCAGGATGATGCGGCGCCCGATTTCGGGCGCAAGCACTAAGGCCGGCCGCCAACCGGATCGCGGCCGGTCTCAAGCCCCGTCGGGCGAAACTGCGCCTTCCGATGACTCTGGCGGGTTCAGCGCATTGATCGCCGCGCGTACGCGCGCTTCGGCTTTGTCGCGCGGCAGCCCGGCTGGAATCGTTTCACCGATCTTGTAGGTGATCGTGCCCGGCCATTTGACCCATTTGCGCGGCGGATAGGCGACGCCGCTGTCGACCGCGACGGGAATCACCGGCACGCCGAGCAGGCGGTAGACCCCCGCGAAGCCCGAGCGCAGCGGGGGCGCCTGCCCGTGCGGGACGCGCGTGCCCTCGGCGAAGAGGACGAGCGGGCGGCCGTTGGCGAGCGCTGCCTTCGCCGCGCCGAGCATCGCGCGCATCGCCTTGCCGCCGCCGTCGCGGTCGACGGGGATCAGGCCATAGAAATGCGCCGCCTGCCCCCAGACGGGGATCGAGAACAGCTCTTCCTTCGCGAAAACCGCGGGATGTTTGAACAGCATCGGCTGTTCGATCGTCTCGAACGCCGATTCATGCTTGAAGACATAGAGGACGGGGCTGTCGGGCATCTCGCCCTCGACGACGATCTTCTGGCCCAGCACGAATCGGCAGATCAGCCGGTGGAATTGCGCCCAGATGCGCACGAACCAGATGGTGGCGTGGTGCGAAATCGGCAGCGAGATCACCGCGCCGATCGAGCTGATGCTGCTCATCAATACGAAGAGCAGCCAGAAGAGGACCGAACGGAAGAGGGCGACGGTGTAGCGCATCGGCGCTGGTCTTAGAGGCCGAGAAGCCCGCCCGCCAGCCCCGCAAGATATTTATGATATTCGCGGAACAACGTCGCGAAATTCGGCTGGCTGCGCACCGCGTCGGGCAGAATCGTCACCTTGTCGCCGACCGCGCGGCCGATTTCATATTCGGCGCGGCGCATATGCCAGTCGGTGGTGATCAGCCGGATGCTCTTGTATTTGCGGCGCTGCGCCCAGGTCGCGACCTCGGTCGCGTTCGAGCGCGTATCCTCGGCCTCGAACCCCAGCGCGATGCAACAGTCGAACAGGCTGACCGGGCGCTTGTATTCGGCGGCGAGTTCGCGCGGCTTCACCTCGCGCGCGACGCCGCTGATGAGCAGCCGCCTGGCGTCGCCCGCCTCGAGCCGCTCGAGTGCGCGGTCGATGCGGCCGGGACCGCCGGTGAGCACGACGATCGCATCGGTCTTTTGCGGACCGGCGGGCAGCGGCAACAGCAGCGCGAACCATGCGAAGCCAAGTACCCAGGCCAGGAACAAAAGGGAAATCAGGCGCTTGATCATAATATCTTCTTGAGCGCCGCGAGCAGGGTCTGGCGTGCGGTAAGGGCTGCGAGCGCGATAGCCAATAGCGGGAGCGCCAGCAAGAGTGCCCATCCGGCAGGGCCGAGCGACGCGGTCGCGGCGAGGCCTGCGGTCACCCGCGACCATTGCCAGCCGATCAGCAGCAGGATCGCCGCGGCGACGACGCTGCCGAGCGCGATGCCATAGGCGGTGTCGATCGCGATCCGGCGCTGGAACAGCCGCGTGATCTGGCGGTCGGTGGCGCCGATCATGTGGAGCATCTCGATCGTCGCGAAATGGGTGCCGAGCGCGGCGCGCGCGGTCATGATCACGACCGCCGCGCTCGCCGCGGCCATCAACAGCACCATCGCGCCGGCGATCCACGCGAGCGACCGGATGAGCCGCGCCACGGGGCCCAGCCATTCGGCGTGCGGAATGATCCGTGCGCCGGGCGCCTCGCGCGCCACCAGCGCATCGAGTGCACGCATGTGGGCGCCGCGGTCGCCGCCAACGAAATCCACATCGACCAGCGCCGGCAACGGGAGCGATTTCAGCAGCGGGTCGTCGCCCTCGGCGCTGCCGAACCACTGGCCGAGCGTCGCCCGCAGTTCCTCCTGCTCGACGGTGCGGGCCGAAAGCACGAAGGGTTGGGCGGTCGCGGCGCGGCGGAGCGCGGCGGCCTGTTCGGCGCGCGTCACCGGGTTGGCGGTGACGATCTGGACGGTGACGCGCCCCGCGATCGCGTTGCCGATCGCATTGGCCGAGCGCGCGAGGCCGACCCCGGCGGCGGCGGCGAGCAGCGTGAGCATCATCAGGATCGCGATGACCCACGGCGTCGGCCCCGACAGGCGGCGGTCGGGAAGCAGGCGGCGATGCTGGATCGGGACGCGCGGGATGATCATGAGTGCCCCGTCATGCCTTGTTCGCCGGCGGATAACGCAGCGCGCCGGTCGGGTCGGACAGGCGGCCGCGTTCGAGCCGCATCATCTGCGCGTTTTCAATACGGCTGATCAAATGGATATCGTGCGTAGCGACGACGACGGTGGTGCCGAGGCGGTTCAGCGCCTCGAACAGACCGAGGAGGCGCATCGCCATGTCGGGATCGACGTTACCCGTCGGTTCGTCGGCAACGAGCAGTTGCGGGCGCGCGATCACCGCGCGCGCGATCGCGACGCGCTGCTGCTCGCCGCCCGACAGCGTCGCGGGGCGGGCATCGGCGCGGTCGCCGAGCCCGATCCAGCTCAGCATCTCGCCGACGGGCCCCGACAGATCCTCCTCGCTGACCCCGGCGATCCGCAGCGGCAATGCGATATTGTCGCGCGCGCTCAAATGCGGGATCAGGCGGAAATCCTGGAAAACGACCCCGATGCGGCGGCGAAAGCCGGGCAGGCGGTGGCGCGGCATGGCGACCAGATCCTCGCCGAACAGCCGCACGATCCCGCGGCTCGGGCGCTGGGCGAGATAGAGCATTTTGAGGAGCGAGGTCTTGCCCGCGCCCGACGCGCCGGTGAGGAAATAGAAGCTGCCCGGCTGAAGATTGAAGCTGATGTCGGAGAGAATCTCGGCATCGGGGCCATAGCGGAGGCCGACGCCGTCGAACTCGACCATCGCGCCGCCGGGCCGCGCGGGGGAGACGTCCGTCATGGCGTCACCGGCGCGCCGGATAGCGCCTGTGCGGGGGCAAGGAACAGGGGCGCTGGTCCGCTCATCCGGCAGCATCTCGCACGGCTGTCCACAGAGGACAAGCGGCGAGTGCGACGCAAGGCTTGCAACGCGCGAATCGGCGTGTTTAGAGGAAGCCCATGATCCTTGCCTGCCCGTCCTGCCACACCCGCTATGTCGTTCCCGATACGGCGATCGGACCCACGGGCCGCACCGTGCGCTGCGCCAATTGCCGCCACAGCTGGTTCCAGGAACCGGCGGCGGCGCCCGCCGCGGCGGTCGAAACCGCGGCGCCGGCGCCAAGTGCGCCGGTTTCCGTACCGCCGCCGGTATCCGAACCGGCCGCAAGGCCGATCCCAGCGGCGACCTATTAC
>NZ_JAEMQX010000136.1 GCF_016463645.1 Sphingopyxis sp.
AAGGTCGCGAGCTGTTCGTGCAGCATCGTGTGGCGCGTGATCGTATTGTCGAAATCGGCAAGTTCCTGCGCGTTCGGCAGTTCGCCGTTGAGCAGCAGGTAGCAGGTTTCCATGAAGCTCGAATGTTCGGCGAGGTCGCCGATCGCGTAACCGCGGTGGAGCAGCACGCCTTCGTCGCCGTCGATATAGGTGATCTGCGATTCGCAGCTCGCGGTCGAGGTGAAGCCGGGATCGTAGGTGAAGGCGCCGGTCTGGGCGTAGAATTTGCGGATATCGACGACATCGGGGCCGACGGTGCCCGACAGGACAGGGCTGTCGACGGTCTTGTCGCCCAGCGTGATTTTCGCGGTGTCGGTCATATTTTGTTCCCTGTACTGACGGCGGGGAGAGAGAGTGGCTACGCCCCTGCCGGATAATGTTGCGCTGCGTCAAGTCGCGCCAGACTCACATCGCGTCCGAGCAACAGCAGCACGTCGAAAATTCCCGGGGAAACGGTTCGGCCGGTTAGGGCGGCACGTAGGGGTTGCGCGAGTTTTCCGAGCCCCAGTCCGGCGGCTTCGGCTTCGGCGCGCACGGCCGCATCCAGCTCTTCTGTCGTCCAGTCGTCGAGCCCGCGCAGTCGCTCCGTCACGGCAGCGAGCAGGCCTTCGGGCGAGGCCTTTAGCACCTCGGCCGCTTTCTCGTCCACCGGCAACGGGTCCGGCCGGAAGAGGAAGGTCGCGCCGTCGGCGATCTCGTCGAGCGTCTTGGCGCGCGGTTTCAGCGACTCCATCGCGCGCGCGAGCAGATCGCGGTCGAGGCCATCGAGCGCGCGGCCGACGAGCTTTTCGACACGCGGCGCGACGAGACCGGCGAGGCGCGCGTCATCGGCTTCGCGCAGATAATGGCCGTTGAGATTCTCGAGCTTCTTGAAGTCGAAGCGCGACGGCGAGCGGCCGACATGGTCGAGATCGAACCACAAGGTCGCCTGGGCGCGGCTGATGATCTCGTCGTCGCCGTGACCCCAGCCGAGGCGGAGCAGATAATTGTTCACCGCTTCGGGCAGATAGCCCATCTCGTCGCGATAGGCGTCGACGCCGAGCGCGCCGTGGCGCTTCGACAGTTTCGCGCCGTCGGCGCCGTGGATCAGCGGGACGTGGGCATAGACGGGCTCGCGCCAGTTCATCGAGCGGATCAGCGCGAGCTGGCGGAACGCATTGTTGAGATGATCGTCGCCGCGGATGACGTGCGTCACGCCCATGTCGTTGTCGTCGACGACGACGCTGAGCATATAGGTCGGAGTACCGTCGCTGCGCAGCAGGACGAAGTCGTCGAGTTCGGCGTTCTGGACGGTCACTTCGCCCTGAACCCTGTCCGCGATGGTGACCTCGCCCTCCTGCGGCGCGCGCAGGCGGAGGACGTGCGGGACCGACGGATCGCCGTCGTCGCGGTCGCGCCACGGACTGCGGACGCGGAAGGGCAGGCGCTTTTCCTGCGCTTCGGCGCGCATCGCCGCGAGTTCGTCCTGCGTGAGGTAGCAACGATAGGCCTCGCCCTTCGCGAGCAGTTCGTGTGCGACCTCGGCGTGGCGCGGCGCGCGCGCGAACTGATAGACGGTCTCGCCGTCCCAATCGAGATCGAGCCACTGCATCCCGTCGAGGATCGCGTCGATCGCGGCGTCGGTCGAGCGGGCGCGGTCGGTATCCTCGATACGGAGCAGGAATTTCCCGCCGTGATGGCGCGCGAAAAGCCAGTTGAACAGCGCGGTGCGCGCGCCGCCGATGTGGAGGTAGCCGGTCGGCGAGGGTGCGAAGCGCGTCACGACGTCGGCGCCGGTCGCTTCGGGGGCGGCTTCTGCCACTTTGGTTGGGTTTTCGGTTGCCACTGCGGCCTCTTTCACTCACTTTGCCGCGCGATCGAGCGGGATCGGCGGGCGGGATCGGGGGTGCCCCTAGCATGGCGACAGGGCCGCTTCAAACGCCCAATGTGCAGGCCTGGGCCATCGATCGATATCGGATCGCCGACGCGCTCGAAGCGCGGCTCGAGGCCGAGCGCGAGCGGATCGGCCTGTGGCTGCCGGTCGCGCTGGGCGCCGGCATCGCGGCGTGGTTCGCGCTTCCGGCGGCCGCCCACTGGATCGGGCTGCTCCTGTTGCTGGCGGGCGGCGCGCTCGGCGGCCTCCTGCTCGGCTGGCAGGCGCGTCTCGGGCGATCGGTCGTGATCGCTTGCGCGGCGATGGCCGTGGGCCTGTTGCTGATATGGGCGCGGGCCATATGGGTCGCGGCACCGGTGCTCGCGGCGCCCGTCGTGACCTCATTTCCGGCAGTGGTCGAGCGGGTGGAGGCGCTGTCGGCCAAGGGACAGGTCCGCATTCTCGCCCTGCCGCAGCGACGCGCCGACTTGCCGCCCCGCGTGCGCCTGACGCTGAGCGGCGAACAGGCGGGCGATCTGGCCGGCGGAGAGACGATCGGCGTGCGCGCGCGGCTGATGCCGCCGCCGACCGCGAGCGTGCCCGGCGGCTATGATTTCGCGCAGCGCGCCTGGTTCGACCGCATCGGTGCCGTCGGGACCGTCCTTGGCGAGGTTTCGCGGGCTCCGGGGCGCAGCGCGACCGATCCGCCGCTTCGGACGCGCCTCAGCGCGCATATTCACGCGCAGGTCGACGGGTCGGAGGGCGGCATCGCCGCCGCGCTCGTGACGGGCGATCGCGGCGCGATCGCCGAAGCCGACGAGGAGGCGATGCGCCGGAGCGGACTCGCGCACCTGCTGTCGATCAGCGGGCTGCATGTGACGGCGGTCGTCGGTTTTGCGATGCTGCTGACGATGCGACTGCTGGCGCTGAGCCGGCGGCTCGCCCTCGCGGGCCATGTCCTTCCGCTCGCAGCGGCGGCAGGGGCGCTTGCGGGCGGCGGCTATACATTGCTCGCGGGCGCCGAGGTGCCGACGCTGCGGTCGTTCATCGCCGCCTTGCTCGTGCTCGCCGCGTTTCTGATGGGACGCGAGGCGCTGACCTTGCGCCTCGTCGCGGCGGGTGCGCTGATCGTGCTCCTCTGGCGCCCCGAGTCGCTTGCGGGCCCGAGTTTCCAGCTGAGCTTTGCGGCGGTGACCGCGATCATCGCCTTGCACGAAAGCCGGCGCATGCGGGCCTTTCTCGAGCGCCGCGACGAGGCATGGCCGTTCCGGGCAGGGCGCGGCATTGCGGGGCTATTGATCACCGGTCTGGTCGTCGAGGTGGCGCTTGCGCCGATTGCGCTTTTCCATTTCCACAAGGCGGGGCTTTACGGTGCGCTTGCCAATGTGATCGCGATCCCGCTCACCACCTTCGTGATCATGCCGTTCGAGGCGCTCGCGCTGCTGTTCGACGGCATCGGTCTTGGCGCACCCTTCTGGTGGGTGACCGAACAGGCGTTGCGGCTTTTGCTCGGGCTGGCGCACGGCGTCGCCGACGCGCCGGGCGCCGTCGCGACGCTGCCGAGCTTTCCGCCCCGGGGTTTCGGGCTCGCCGTCTTCGGTGGGCTCTGGATATTGCTCTGGCAAACGCGCTGGCGTCATGCCGGGTTCGTCCCGCTCGCGATCGGCGTGGCGACGCTGGCCATCCAGCCGCGTCCCGATCTGCTGGTCACCGGCGATGGCCGTCATATCGCCACCGCGCTTCCCGACGGCACTTATGCGCTGCTGCGCGATCGGGCGGGCGACTATATTCGCGATACGATGTCCGAGGCCGCAGGGGTCGACACACCGCTCGCGACCCTCGCGGACCTCGATCATGTCGAATGCAACCGCGACTTCTGCCGCTGGAACCAGGGCGAGGATTCCGCGCGCAGGATCATTCTCGCTTCGCGCGGGCGCGACCGGATCGAGGGGATGGATATGGCGGCGGCATGCGCCGCGGCCGATGTCGTGATCAGCGATCGCTGGCTGCCGCGCGAATGCGTCGCCCGCTGGCTGACGATCGATCGCGACAGCCTGGCCGAAACCGGCGGATTAGCGCTTTATCTGGGCGAAACGCCGAAAGCCGTCGCCGCGCTGAAGGCGGGCGACGGCCATCCCTGGCGGCTGCCGCAGCAGCTCAGTGGTAACGACGAAGCAGTCCCGAGAGACGCCCCTGCACGATGACGCGCTCGGCGGGGTAGCGTTGCGGTTCGTAGGCGCTGTTCGCCGGATCAAGGCGGATCATCTGCCCTTCGCGGCGGAAATATTTGAGCGTCGCGTCCTGCCCGTCGACGAGCGCGACGACGATATCGCCCTCGCGCGCGGTGCTCGCCTTCTGGATCAGCGCATAGTCGCCGTCGAAAATACCCGCCTCGACCATCGAGTCCCCCGAGACTTCGAGCGCATAATGTTCGCCCGAGCCGAGAAGCGCCGCGGGAACGGCGAGATTGTTGTGATCCTCGAACGCCTCGATCGGAACGCCCGCGGCGATCTTGCCGTGCAGGGGGATCTCGATGACGTCGTTCGCGGCGATCGGCTTGAGCGCCGGCGCAGGTTTGCGGAGCGGGACGATATTGTCGCGGTCATTGCGCACCGCGGGCTTTGCCGCCTCGGGCACCCTGAGGACCTCAAGCGCGCGAGCGCGATTGGGCAGGCGGCGGAGAAAACCCCTTTCTTCCAAGGCGCTTATCAGCCGGTGTATGCCCGACTTCGACTTCAGTCCGAGCGCCTCCTTCATTTCCTCGAACGACGGCGAAATGCCGCTCGAGTCGAGGCGTTCCTGAATGAAGTGGAGCAGTTCATGCTGCTTCGCGGTCAACATCGGTCGTTCTCCATGATGTCATTTCCGGACATATTGAGAACGATAGTGGAACAAAGCGGAACTTGTCAAGCAATGACAAGATAATCCGCGAGATCGCCGATATCGCGCGGCGGTGCGCCGATCTCGCGGATCAGCAGCGCGTTGGCCGACGCGAGGGGGAGGGTGCGGCCGCTTTCCTGGCCGATCAGGGGGGTAAGACGGCCGTCCTCGAGTCGCGCGCGCAGATAGTCGCGGCGCGTTCCGCCTTCGGCCAGCGGTACGGAAAGCGGAGCGCGATGCACGGCGGGCAGGGGATGGCGCGCACCCGCGAGGTGACGGACCAGCGGCAGGAGGAACAGGGTCGCGGTGACGAAGGCCGACGACGGGTTGCCCGGCAGGCCGAGCAGGATCGCGTCGTCGAGCGTTCCCGCGATCAGCGGCTTGCCGGGACGCATCGCGATCTTCCAGAAATCGAGCATGCCGCCGGCATCGTCGAGCGCGCCGCGGACATGGTCGTGATCACCGACCGACGCGCCGCCGACGGTGACGATGACGTCGTGACGTCGCGCCAACTCCCCGAGAATCCTGGCCAGTCTTGCCCGATCGTCGGAGACATGATGCGGCAAGATCATCCCGGCCACCTCGCCGTGGAGCATGGCCGCGAGCATCACGCCGTTGCTGTCGGGAATCTGCCCCGGCGCGAGCGGATGTCCGGGCTGAACGAGCTCGTCGCCGGTGGTGAGAATCGCGACGCGCGGGCGGCGACCGACCGCGAGCCCTCCCGCGCCGCTCATCGCCCCTGCCGCTATGGTGCCGGGGGTCATTCGCGTGCCTGTCCGAAGCAGCGTGTCGCCGGCGGCGAAATCGGCGGCGCGCGGGCGGACATGGCGACCAAGCGCGCCGGGGCCGTCCTTCGTGAGCGTCAGCACCTCGCCCACGCGCGCAACATCTTCCTGCACGACCACGGTATCGGCGCCGGCGGGCAGCATCGCGCCGGTGAAGATGCGCATCGCCTCGCCCGGTCCGAGCGCGCGGTCCGGCGCCGCGCCGGCGGCTGTTTCGCCGACGACGCTCCAGGGGCCGGGCAGATCGGCGAAGCGGATCGCATAGCCGTCCATCGCCGACAGCGGTGCGGCGGGCTGGTCGCGCAATGCCTCAACGTCGCCCGAAAGGTAACGGCCAAGCGATTCGGAAAAGGCGATATTTTCGCTTCCCAGTGGTTCGCGAAGCGCAAGAAGCCGGGCTTGCGCCTCCTCGACGGGGAGGAGGCCGCTCATTCGGCGCGCCAGTCGCCCGAGCGGCCGCCGCTCTTTTCGATGAGGCGGATATCGCCGACGACCATGCTACGGTCGAGCGCCTTGGCCATGTCGTAGAGCGTCAGCAACGCGACCGAGGCGGCGGTGAGCGCCTCCATCTCGACCCCCGTCGGGCCCGTCGTCCGGGCAACAGCCGTGACCGCTATGCCATTGTCTTCCCAGGCGAACTCTACGCCGACCTTGGTCAAGGCAAGCGGATGGCAGAGCGGGATGAGATCGGCGGTGCGCTTGGCGGCCATGATCCCGGCGATGCGCGCGGTCGACAGCACGTCGCCCTTCGGCGCATTGCCGCTGCGGATCGCCCCGAGCGCCTCCGCCGACATGGTGATGTGGCCGCCGGCGACGGCTCGGCGCTGCGTGGCGGGCTTTTCGCCGACATCGACCATGTGGGCGGCGCCGGTGTCGTCGAGGTGAGTCGGTTTCGTCATGCGCGACGAACGAAGCAAGAGAAGGCGGGAAAGGCAAGAGACGTGGCAGGTTTCGAGCGGAGGCCGACCTGTCGATCATCGTCATGCCGGACTCGACCCGGGACGACGAAAGGGGAGCGCTCGCCGCCCCGGGGCGGCCGTCAGCCTTCGAGCAGCGCCCTCGTTGCCGCCGCGACGTCGTCCTGACGCATCAGGCTTTCGCCGACGAGGAAGGCTCTTACGCCGCTTTCCGCCAGTCTTTCGCAGTCGGCGTGGCTTGCGATGCCGCTTTCGCCGACGAGCGATGTGCCCGGCGGAACCAGCTTCGCGAGGCGTTCGGTGACGGCGAGATCGGTTTCGAAGGTGCGCAGGTCGCGATTGTTGACGCCGATCAGGCGCGATTCGAGCCGCGTCAGTGCGCGGTCGAGTTCGGCTTCGTCGTGGACCTCGACGAGAACGTCCATGCCGCGTTCGAAAGCCGCGGCCTCGATCTCGCGCATCGGGCCGTCGTCGAGCGCGGCAACGATGATCAGGATCGCATCGGCGCCGATCGCGCGGGCTTCGGCGACCTGCCAGGGATCGACCATGAAATCCTTGCGCAGCACGGGGAGGGCGCATGCCGCGCGTGCGGCGACGAGATAGTCCTCATGGCCCTGAAAATATGGCGCGTCGGTCAGGACCGACAGGCAGGCGGCGCCGCCGGCGGCATAGGCGCGCGCGTGATCGGCGGGATTGAAATCGGGCCTTATCAGACCCTTGGACGGCGAAGCCTTCTTGACTTCGGCAATCAGGCCGAAGCCGCCGGCTGCAATTTTCGTCTGCAGCGCGGCGGCAAAACCGCGCACCGGACCCGCGTCGATCGCGTCGAGATCGGCAAACGAGCGCACGGCCCGGCGTTCGGCGACTTCGTCGGCCTTGGTCGCAAGTATCCGGGTGAGCTTGTTCATTTATAGGCGATCCAGCAATTGAGCAGCGCATTGGCAAGGCCCTTGTCGATCGCCTCGGCGGCTTCCTCGACGCCTTCGGGCAGGGTGTCGGCGGCGCCTGCGACGACGAGCGCCTCGGCGGCATTGTAGAGCACGGCGTCGCGATAGGCGCCGGGTTCGCCTTCGAGCAGGCGGCGGAGCGCCCTTGCATTATAGGCCGCGTCGCCGCCGCGGATTTCGGCGAGCGAGCGCGTCGGCAGCCCCGCGTCGGCCGCGACGCTGCGCTGCATGCGCACGCCCTCGGGTGTCACGACCGCGACCTCGTTACCGCCCGCAAGCGACAGTTCGTCGAGCCCCTCGTCGCCCGAGATGACGCGCGAATGCTCGGTGCCGAGCCGGTGCAGCGCCTCGGCATAGACGGGGACATAGGCCGGACGCGCGATGCCGACGAGCTGGCGCGTGACGCGCGCCGGGTTGGCGAGCGGGCCCATGAGGTTGAAGATCGTGCGGCGGCCGATCGCCTTGCGGATCGGCATGATGCGCTTCATCGCCGGATGACGCGTGCCGGCGAAGAGGAAGCAGATGCCGAGGTCGGCGAGCTGTTCCTCGGCCATGCGGTCGGCGCGGTCCATGTCGAGCCCGAGGGCCTCGAGCGTGTCGGCGGCGCCGGATTTTGAAGAAGCGGCACGATTTCCATGCTTTGCAACCGGAACTTCGCATGCCGCGACGACGATCGATACCGCGGTCGAGACGTTGAGCGTATGATGGCCGTCGCCGCCGGTGCCGCAGACGTCGATCGCCCCGGCGGGCGCCGCGACGGGGATCAGCCGGTCGCGCATCGCCTGCGCCGCGGCGGCGATCTCGACCATCGTCTCGCCGCGGTCGGAGAGGGCGATCAGGAATTCGGTGACCTGTTCGTCGCTCGCGCCGCCGTCGAGCATCGTCGCGAAGGCATCGGCCGCCTCGTCATGCCCCAGCAGTTCCGAGGGGTCGGGAAACGGGCCGAAGCGGCTCATGCCGCCTTGCGCTCGCCGACCGGCAGCCCCGCGATTTTCAGGAAATTGGCGAGCATCGCGTGGCCATGTTCGGTCGCGATGCTTTCGGGGTGGAACTGGACACCGTGGATCGGGAGGGCCGCGTGGCGGAAGCCCATCACGGCGCCATCGTCGCTCGTCGCGTTGATGACGAGATCCGCCGGAATGTCGACGACCTCGAGACTGTGGTAGCGCGTCGCCTGAAAGGGCGAGGGGAGACCGGCGTAGAGCCCGCTATCGTCGTGGCAGACGGGCGAGGTCTTGCCGTGCATCAGGTGGCCGCGCTGCACGGTGCCGCCGAAATGCTGGCCGATCGCCTGATGGCCGAGGCATACGCCGAGCAGCGGACGCCGCGCGTCGGCGCAGGCGGCGACGAGGTCGAGACTGATTCCCGCTTCGTTCGGCGTGCAGGGGCCCGGCGAGATGAGGATCGCATCGGCGTCCGTCGCGAGCGCCTGTGCCGCGGTCAGCGCGTCGTTGCGCTCGACCCGCACGTCGACCCCCAGCTCGATCAGATAGTGAACGAGGTTGAAGGTGAAGCTGTCATAATTGTCGATGACGAGGATCATGGGGGCGCACT
>NZ_JAEMQX010000137.1 GCF_016463645.1 Sphingopyxis sp.
GGGCGGCGGAGGCGGAGGTGCCAACGCCATCGCGCGCCGGTCGCGACGACTCGCGGTGACGATCACCTCGGCAGCGGCAGCTTCGTCATATTGCTGCTCGAACTCGATGATCGGCGGCAGCTCCCACAGCGGATGCGTGCTCGTGATATCCATCGGCCAGCACTTGAGCACCAGCGCGCCCGGCGTGCTGCGCGGCAGCGGCGGGCTGTACATCTTGTTGAGACGGCCCGCGATCACGTTGAGTTGCGCGCCCGGGAAGCTCGTCACCCCGCCGTTCGCGACGGTCACCCATCCGGTCAGCCCCAGCGTCTTTCCGTCGGTGCCGCGGTCGGCGACATAATTGGCGGCCCAGTCGAACCCTTCGGCCAGATAGAGAAGCTGCACCTTCACCGTCCGCGCCGTCTTGCTTTCGACGAGAATCGACAACGTCGGTTTCGCTGACAGATCCTTGGGCACGCGGGGATAGAGCATCCGTTCGGGAAGCCCCGAACAGGCGAGCGCCTCGAAGCCCGTCGCGGTCTGGAGAATCACGCCGCCGTTGGGCCCCGACCGGATCACGGCTTCCTGTTCGACGACCTTGCCGGTCGCGAGGCTGGTCCGCCGCACGGTGACGCTGCGCTTGAGATAGGCATCGACGAGCCCCGCGGGCGAGAGCAGCCGCGCGTCGCGGTTCTTTTCGATGACGCCATCGGGCAGACCGCTGACCACCGCGGTTTCGGGGAGAAGCCCCTCGGCTACCCCCTCGAATTGCAGCACCGAGGTGCCGGCCGGCAGGGTAATGGTGCGCGTTTCGGTAATGAAGGCGAACCCTTGCGGCCAGTTCGGATCGATCGGCCCGCTGCCGCGCGTCGGCGCGCGATAGACGGTGACCGCGCTATCGTCGATCTTCGCCGAAACGACCACCGATGCGGCGGGCTGCGCGAGCGCGATCCCCGGCGTCAGCAGCGCCGCCGTCCATGCCAGCAGGGGCCAGGCCCGCATCGCCGGCTTCTCAGTAACGCGAATCGAATGTGACGGTCAGGTCGACCTTGCCATTGGCGGGCACCGGCACCTGCCATTCCATGCGGTCGGCGGAGATGCGTTCGCCCTTCAGGCTTTCGTCGCTGATCCGCACGTCGCCATAGAGCCCGTCCTGCGCGAGCTGCACGATGACCGGCGCGGGGCGCGCGTTGCTGACAGTATATTTCATCTTCGTCACCCAGCGCGAATCGCCCTTGCGCGTGCGCGAGACGACGGTCGGCTGGACCTTCACGTCGAAAGCGTCGCCGGTGCGCAGCGACATCGCCGATCCCATCGGCGTGTGGTCGATGCGATTCTCGCCGATGAACTGCGGATCGCCGCGCGCGTCGCGCATATAGACGCGGATCGTGCCCGCCGGGAGCTGGTCGCCGAGTCCGCCCTGCCGCGCGGTCGAGAAACGCAGCACGCTCGCGGTGCTGACCGGATCGTTGCTGCTGCCGAGCCAGCGATTGACATATTCATAGGTCGATTTCGCGGGCGCGCCCTTCACGTCGAGGAAGCTCACCTGTTTCTGCTGCGCGTTGGCGATCGTCGTCCGCTCGGCCAGCGGATAGAGATAATAGTCGCCGAGCCGCTCGCGATCATTCGATTCGGTGCCGGCCGAATCCATCGCGCCGCTCATCTGGCGAAAGCCGCCACCGCCGCCCGGGCTGCCCGCGACGAGAAGGGTGCGTGCATTGCTGAAGGTCGTCCCGGTGCTGTTGGTCAGCGTGACCCAGCCCTGGATATCCATCGCGCCCTTCGCCGCGTCGAACAGCGCGACATAGTCGGCGGTCCAGCCGAGGTTCGGCGTCAGATAGGAGAGCCGCGCCGGAACGGTGCCCGCGCTCGCGGCATCGACCGTGACCGACAGCGTCGGCCGCGCGCGAAGATTGGGCGGCAGCCGGTCGAACACCGCGCGCGCCGGCAGTCCGTCGTCGCGCAGCACCTCGATCCGCTCGCCGATCTGGAGCACGATGCCGCCGTTCGCGGCGAGCACCTTCGCGCGCTCGGTCCGCTCGGCGCCCGTCGCGGGGTTGGTGCGGACGAGCGTGATCGACTGGCCAACCGCCTTGTCCATCAGCTTGTCGGGGGTGAGCAGGTCGAAATCGAAATTCTGTTCGACGATCCCGATGCCGGGGCCCGACAGCGTCACCGTTTCGGGACGGATGCGCGCCGACACGTCGGGGAATTCGATGCGGTTGCGCCCGGCGGCGACGCTGAGCCGGCGGTCGTCCTGCACCAGCGACTGGCCGTTGTTGTAGATGGTGACCGCGACATCGCCCTGCGCATTCGCCGGTGCGCCATCCTGCGCGAGCGCCGGAAGCGCCGATCCCCCGACGGCCAGCGGCAGACAGGCCAGTGCCAAGACGCGCATAAAAAACCTCCCCGCGGTTTGTCCCGCGGGGAGGCTATGTCATGCGAATCGGAAAAACCAGTGAGAAATCGCTGGCTTATTCGGCCGCTTCGACCCCGGTATCGCGCGGAGCCAGCGTCTTGCGCGTGCGGCGCGGCTTGGGCGCAGGCGCCGCTTCGGCGGCGTCGCCGCTTTCGTCGGCACTGCGTTCGGTCCGGCCGATCGCCGGCGGCAGCACGGCGGTATCGATGCCCGCGCTATCGTTATCGGATTCGGTCGCGCGCGTGCGGCGCGGGCCGCGGCGGCGCGCGGGTGCCGGCGCCGCTTCCTCGGCGGCTTCGGCTTCGCCGGCATCGACCTCGGCTTCGTCGCTCTTCGCCTTGCCCGCGCGATCCTCGTCGCGTTCGCGGCGGCTGCGGTCGTTGCGATCGCCGCGGTCGCGCTGCTGGCGGTTGCCGCGATTGTCGTCGTCGTCGCGGCGGTCGCGCTCGCGCCCTTCGCGGCCGCCGTTGTCGCGGTCTTCGCCGCGCTCGCTCTCGACATCGTTTTCGAAGCCGCTGTCGTCATGGCCGTCGAAATCCTCGACGCCGCGAATCTCGCGACTGCGATCATGGCTGCGTTCCTGACCGCTCGCCGCGGCCTTTTCTTCCTGCCGGGCGCGGAAGTCGCTCACGACGCGGAAATAATGGTCGGCGAACTGCAGATAATATTCGGTCTGGACCCGGTCGCCCGCAAGCTGCGCATCGCGCGCGAGGTTGCGGTATTTCTCGATCATCTGGGCGCCGTTGCCGCGCGCCCGGCTGTCGATGCGGTTGGCCTGGTCGACGCCACCGCGACCGCCCGACTGCGAGCGGTTGTTGTTGTTGCTGTTGTTGTTGCGGCCGCGACGGCGACCGCTCTGGCGGTTGTTCATGTTCAACTGAGACATCCTGTCGATAAGCTAATAAGCTATGCCAACCCCTTTTGGCCGATCGCGCCAACTGCGCGTCGCGCCCGCGCATCCAAGCGCGGTTCTTGCCCTTTACCGCTTGCGCCGGACCGTCGGTCCTGCACCAGCATCGTAAGTGGGAAGCAGACCAGCCGGACCGATCAAGGTACCCGTGCCGGGTCTGTAAGCCGCCCCTACCGCGCTTTGCGGCGGAAACCAAGAAAATTCTTGTATGGCCTGTCAGGCGCGGGTCAGCAAAAGCGCCCTGTCGCGACCGCCGAGATCCTGTCGGCAGGCGACCTTGAATCCCGCGGTTTCGGCGAGCTCACGAACAGAGATATGTTGCGTATGCCCGATTTCAAGGATCGCGATGCCGTCAGGCGCCAATATCCGCGGCAAATCGGGGATGATCCGGCGATAATCGTCGAGCCCGTCGGCGCCGGCGAACAGCGCGCCCGCGGGCTCGTGGCCAGCGACATCGGGCATCAATTCCTCGCTGTCGGCGATGTAAGGCGGGTTGCAGAGGATAAGGTCGAACAACTCGTCCACCTGATCGGCCCAATGGCCCAACATCAGATGCACCCGGTTATTCAATCCCAGCGTCAGCGCATTTTCATTGGCATAATCGAGCGCGATGTCGCTGGCATCCACGCCGAGGCCGCTCGACGCGGGCCATTCGCTGAGTGCCGCGTAGAGTAGCGTGCCGGGTCCGGTTCCGAGATCGAGAATGCGCTTCGGTCCAGCCGCGCCGAAATATTGGACCGCCGCTTCGATCAGGGTCTCGCTGTCGGGACGCGGGATCAGCACGCCCGGGCCGACCCCGATCCGCACCGTCCAGAAATCGCGATAGCCGAGGATATAGGCAATCGGCTCATGGTGCATGCGGTGTGCGACGAACGCGTCGAAGTCCGTCGGCACGGCATAGCGCGCCGGATCGAGCAGCAGCGCCTGCCGTTCGACCCCCAGCGCATGCGCCATCAGCAATTCGGCATCGAGCCGCGGCGTGTCGGATACCGCCGCCAGCCGCGCCGCCGCCTCGCGCAGCGCGGCGCCGATCTCACTCACCCAGCCCCGCCAGCCGCTGCGCCTGATCCTCGGCGATCAGCGCGTCGATCAGCTCGTCCATCGCGCCCTCGATGATTTCGGGCAGGCGGTGAAGCGTCAGGTTGATGCGGTGGTCGGTCACGCGCCCTTGCGGGAAATTATAGGTGCGGATGCGTTCGGACCGGTCGCCCGATCCGACCATCGACTTGCGCGCCGATGCCTCGGCGCTGTGGATCTTCTCGCGTTCGAGGTCATAAAGCCGCGCGCGCAGCACCTGCATCGCCTTGGCCCTGTTCTTGTGCTGACTGCGCTGGTCCTGCTGGATCACGACGAGCCCGCTCGGGATATGCGTGATGCGGATCGCCGAATCGGTCGTGTTGACATGCTGCCCGCCCGCTCCGCTCGCGCGATAGATATCGATCTTGAGGTCGCTGTCGTTGATCGCGACGTCGACCTCCTCGGCTTCCGGCAGCACCGCGACGGTCGCGGCGCTGGTGTGGATGCGCCCCTGGCTTTCGGTTGCGGGGACGCGCTGGACGCGGTGGACGCCGCTCTCGAATTTCAGCTTCGCGAACACGCCCTGCCCCGTCACCGACGCGACGACTTCCTTGTAGCCGCCGACCTCGGTCTCGTTCGCCGAGATGACCTCGACCTTCCACCCCTGCGTATCGGCGAAGCGGCTGTACATGCGCAGCAGATCGCCCGCGAACAGCGCCGCCTCATCGCCGCCGGTCCCGGCGCGGATTTCGAGCATCGCGGCGCGTTCGTCGGCGACATCCTTGGGGAGCAATTTGATCGCAAGATCATGCTCGGCGGCGGGCAGCGCTTGCTCGATCGCGGCGATTTCCTCGGCCGCCATCGCCTTCATCTCGGGATCGGCGAGCATTTCGTTCAGCGAGGTCAGTTCACCGCGCAGCCGTGTGACTTCGGCGGCGGCTTTCGCAACGGGTTCGAGCTCGGCAAACTCCTTCGACGCCGCGACAAAATCGGCAGGCGCCATATCGCCCGTCGCCATGCGCGCCTGCAATGCCGCGTGACGTTCGATAATGGCGTCGATCTGCTTGGAGGAAACGGAGGTCATTTTCTGACGCTGAGAGTGATCAGCCGCGTTTCCTCATCGTCATCGACAATAAATCCTTCGCGGAGCAAATCTAGCAAGCGTTTCCGAAGGGGCAAACCGTCAACAAGATTTCTCAGTCGCAGAGTTCCAATATCTGTGCTGGGATAGCCAGCATCGACGTTTAGAACCTTCCAAGCACCAGATTTCTTCGCGCGTTCGAAGCGCCTCTTTTCATTTCCCGTGTAGGCCATGTCAGCTTTAATTTTGCCACGGCGCATTAGGGCCAGAATTTCGATGCAAAGTGGTGTTGAATCTTCGTTTTGAGGAATCACGACAACCTCGGGAACCTCTTGTCGCAGATCACCATCGAGCAGCATAGCCAGCCGCTCGATCCCCGCCGCCCAGCCGACCGCGGGGGTTGGCGGCCCGCCGAGATTCTCGATCAGCCCGTCGTAGCGTCCGCCGCCGAGCACCGTGCCCTGCGCGCCGAGCCGGTCGGTGACGAATTCGAACGCGGTGTGGCGGTAATAGTCGAGCCCGCGCACGAGCCGCGCGTTGCGCTCCCACGCCACCCCCGTGGCGTCGAGCCCCGCGGTCACCGCGCCGAAGAAATCCTGCGCCTCGCCGGTGAGGAACGCATCGATGTCGGGCGCGCTATCGGCGATCGGGCGGTCCTTCGGATCCTTGCTGTCGAGAATACGGAGCGGATTCTTGTCGAGCCGCGCGAGGCTGTCTTCGCTGAGTTCACTACGGTGCGCTTCGAAATGCTCGACGAGCGCCGCGCGCCAGGCGTCGCGGCTCGCCGCATCGCCGAGCGTGTTGAGCGTCAGCGTCACGCCCTCGGCGATCCCCAGCTCTTTCAAAAGCTGATCCGCGAAAACCAGCAATTCGGCATCGGCGAGCGGACTGTCGCTGCCGAGCACCTCGGCGTCGAGCTGGTGAAATTGGCGATAGCGTCCCTTCTGCGGCCGCTCGTAACGGAACAGCGGACCATGCGTCGCAACCTTGAGCGGCGCGAACTGCTGCCAGCCGTTGGTGACATAGGCGCGCGCGATCCCCGCAGTGAATTCGGGGCGCAAGGTAATCGATTCGCCGCCGCGATCCTCGAACGAATACATTTCCTTCGAGACGACGTCGGTCGTCTCGCCAAGGCTGCGCGCGAACACCGCGGTCGGTTCGATCACCGGCACCTCGATGCGCTTATAGCCATAAAGGCGGCGCACGCGCTCGAACGCCTCGACCACATAAGCGAAACGGTCGGCGAAATCACCGAGCATGTCCTGGGTACCGCGCACAGCCTGCGGCGTCGGGATTTTCGCGCTCTTGTCCTTGCTCATGGCCGCGGCGTCTAATGGTTTTTCGTCGAAAGGCAAAGTGCGCTTGCAGAGCCATCGCTGGACCTCGCCGACATTTGGCGGCAGAGGTACTCCCCATGAAAAAAGCACTGTTCGTCGCAGCGGCCGTCATCGTCGCACCCGCCCCCTTTTTCCCCGCCATCGCCCAGGACGGCAACAGCCGCCCCCAGCCGGTCGTCCAGCCGCTGACGAGACCGCGGCCCGCCGACAGGCCCTGGCCCGGGACGATGCAACTCAGGGTCGATGCGACCGACTTTGCACGCGGCATCTTTCACGTCCGCCAGACGATCCCCGTCGCGAAGTCGGGAAAGCTGACGCTGCTCTATCCCGAATGGCTGCCCGGCAAGCATGCGCCGCGCGGCGCGATCGCCGAAATGGCGGGTTTCAAGCCGAGCGCGGGCGGCAAGCCGCTGAGCTGGACGCGCCAGCCGACCGACGTCTACGCCTTTGACATCGATGTACCGGCGGGGGTGAAGAGCATCGAGGTGACCTTCGATTTCCTCTCGCCGACGCGGACGAGCGAAGGCCGCGTCGTCGTCACCCCGGCGATGATGAACCTGCAATGGGAACAGGTCAGCCTCTACCCCGCCGGCTATTTCACCCGGAATATTCCCGTGCAGCTCGAGGTGACGCTGCCCGAAGGCTGGACCGGCGCCGCGGCGCTCGACGGACTCAAGGTGACGGGCAACCGCTACAGTTTCGCGCCGACCAGTTACGAGGTACTCGTCGACAGCCCGATGTTCGCGGGCAAATATTTCCGCAAATGGGATCTGGGCAACAGGGTGACGCTGAACGTCGTCGCCGACGAGGCGAAATATCTGGAGGCGAGCCCCGATCATATCGCGCGCCATGCCGCGCTCGTTTCTGAAGCCGTCGCGCTGTTCGGCGTCCGCCATTTCGATCGCTATGAATTCCTGCTCGCGCTCAGCGACGAGCTGGGCGGGATCGGGCTCGAACATCATCGCTCGAGCGAGAACAGCCGCAATCCCGACTATTTCACCAAATGGAACGACAACGACAGCGAGCGCGGGTTGCTCCCGCACGAGCTGACGCACAGCTGGAACGGCAAATACCGCCGGCCGGACAAGCTTTGGACACCCGACTATCGCACGCCGATGCAGGGCAATCTGCTCTGGGTCTATGAAGGGCAGACGAGCTTCTGGGACCTCGTCCTCGCCGGCCGGTCGGGGATGCAGTCGAAGGACATGATCCTCGCCGAATGGGCGACCAATGCTGCCAATTACAGCGTCCAGCCGGGGCGCGAGTGGCGCTCGGTCGAGGACACGACGCTCGACCCGGTCATCGCGGCGCGCAAGCCCAGGCCCTTTGCGAGCTGGTCGCGGAGCGAGGATTATTACAACGAGGGATCGCTGATGTGGCTCGACGCCGACATGCTGATCCGCCAGGCCACGAACAACGGCAAGAGCCTCGACGATTTCGCCCGCGCCTTCTTCGGCGGACGCGAGGGCGACTGGGGACAGGACACCTATGATTTCGACGACGTCGTCGCGGCGCTGAATGCCGTCCATCCGCATGACTGGGCGAGTTTCCTGCGCGATCGGATGCAGGCGAGCGGACAGCCCGCACCGGTCGGCGGAATCGAGCGCGCGGGATACCGGCTCGTCTGGCGCGACGCACCGAACGTCTATGATCGCGACCGCATGGCGCAGGCGAAAAATGCCGACCTCACCCATTCGCTGGGCATGACCATCGACAAGGACGGCGTCGCTACCGGCATCTTCTGGAACGGCCCCGCCTTCAGGGCCGACATCGTCAACGGGACGAAGATCGTCGCGGTGGACGGGCTCAGCTACAGCCGCGAGCGGATCGAGGCGGCGGTCCGCGCCGCGACCGACGGCAAGACGCCGGTGCGCCTGCTCGTCGAACGCGGCGGACGTTATCGCAATATCGAGATCGACTATCACGGCGGGCTGCGCTGGCCGCATCTCGAAAAAACGGGGAGTGGCCCCGACTGGTTCGATCAGCTATTGGCGCCGCGCCGCCGGCTGTAAAAGATTCGGCGGAGAACAGAATAAGGACTGACTTCTCCCATGCGCATCGACCTGATTCCCGCCGGCGACAATCCGCCCGACAGCCTCAACGTCCTGATCGAAGTACCGATCGGCGGCGAGCCGGTGAAATATGAATTCGACAAGGCATCGGGCGCGCTGTTCGTCGACCGCTTCCT
>NZ_JAEMQX010000033.1 GCF_016463645.1 Sphingopyxis sp.
CTCGGCAAGAGCGCCATCCATGTGTCCGACATCTGCATGGGGACGATGACCTTCGGCAGCCAGACCGACGAGGCCGAGGCCTTCCGCATCCTCGACCGCTGCTTCGATGCGGGGATCAGCTTCTACGACACCGCGGAGGGCTATCCGGTACCGCCCGATGTCAAATGGGTCGGCCGCACCGAGGAGATCGTCGGGCGCTGGATGAAGACCAAGCCGCGCGACGCGATCATCATGGCGACCAAGATATCGGGACCGAGCCACGTCTGGTTCAGGTCGCCGTGCCGGAACGGCATGACCGCGCTCGACCGCAAGAATATCGTCCAGGCGATCGACGACAGCCTGACGCGGCTCCAGACCGATTATGTCGACCTCTATCAGACGCACTGGCCCGATCACGACGCGCCGTATGACGAGATGATGGACGCGCTCGACGAGCTTGTTCACGCGGGCAAGGTCCGCATCCTCGGCTGTTCGAACGAGACGAGCTGGGGGCTGATGAAATCGCTTGCGGCGTCGGAGCGGCTGGGCGGCGCGCGCTATCACACGATCCAGAATAATTTCAGCCTCAACAACCGCCGCTTCGAGGACGAGCTGGCGCAGGTGTGCCGGCAGGAAGGCGTCAGCCTGATCCCCTATTCGCCGCTCGCCGGCGGGGTGCTGTCGGGCAAATATCAGGGCGGGGCAACGCCCGAGGGCGCGCGCTTCTCGCGCTATCTTAAGATGGAAGGCCGGCAGGCGGCGATGGGCCGCCGATTCGTCAACGACAGGACGCTCGCCGCGACCGAACGCTATCTGGCGATTGCCGCGGACGCCGGGCTGCATCCGGTGACGATGGCAACCGCCTGGTCGAAACAGCATGACTTCGTCGCCTCGACGATCGTCGGGGTCAGCGCCTATGACCAGCTCGATCCCGTTCTCGACGCAGCGGAGCTGGTGCTGGGCGACGATGTGATGACGGCGCTGCACAAGGTCAGCAAGGACATCCTTTACCCGATGGGCTGAGCCGACGGCCATTCGAGGACCAGCGCCTCGCCGACCCGCAGCGCCCGCCATGCCGCCGAAAGCCGCCCGAAATCCGCAAACACGCGCGGCTGCGCGGCGTCGATCCGCGCGCGTTCGCCGGAGCTGAGACCCGCCCGTGTCCGCTCGGCCTCGCCCAGGGCCGCGCGCTGCGCCGCGCTGTCGGCGCGCGTACTGCTCCGCCAGCCGATGTCGAACAGAAAAGCGGCGAGTTCGGAAAGCTCGCCCTCGCGGCCCTGCGCCTTGATCAGCCTCGCCCCCCTGGCGACCTGCTTGCGCGCCGCGCGCTGGCGCTCCTTTGCCGAGAGCGCACCGCCCGCCTCGACATGGAAGGAGCCCGCGTCTCCGCCCGCCGCGATCTGGCCGAACACGCCGGTCTTGAGTCCCAATGCCGCCTCGACGACGAAATGCACCATGTCGTGCGGCAGGTCGGGATCGAAACCGGGCGCCGGATCCATTACCAGCGCCGGCAGCCCGGCGCGCTCGATGCGCATGCTGTAGCGGCGTTCGCCCGACCGGATGAAATGGACTTTCATGACCCTGCCCTATAGGTTTGCGGCCATCTCTTCCAAAAGGATTTGCGATGACTTCTGCCCGCCGCGCGTTTTTCGCCCTCGCCGCCTTCACCGCCGTGATCGGCGCCGCGCACGCGGCGGACCCGGTGATGTTCCGCGACGCCGGCTGCGGCTGCTGCCTCAAATGGCTCGAGCAGGTGAAGGCGTCGTTCGGGCGGAAGGCGGTCGTCGTCAATTCGCCCGACATGGCCGCGGTCAAGGACAAGCAGGGCGTGCCGCAGGCGCTGCGGAGCTGCCACACCGTGCTTGTCGGCGGCTATGTGATCGAGGGCCATGTGCCCGCGAAGGAGATCGCCCGCCTGCTCCGCGACAAGCCGAAGGGCGTGAAGGGCCTTGCCGTCGCGGGGATGCCGACAGGATCGCCGGGCATGGAGCATGGCGACCACCGCGAAGCCTATAGGGTCATGACCTTCGGCCCCGGCGGGCAGCGCGTCTATGCGAGCTACGCCGCGAGCGGCGGCACGCACGCGCACTGATCGCAGGCACCGTGCGTCAGGCCAACCCGGCCTTGAACAGTTCGAGCATTCGCGCCCACGCCTTTTCGGCCGCCGCTTCATTATAGGCGCGGCCGTCGGGCGGGCACCAGCCGTGCATCGCGCCGGCATAGACCTCGACCTCGTGCCACTGCTTGCGCGGCGCGAGCACCTCTTTCAGCAGCACTTTTTCGTTCGGGGTTTCCTTGTCGTCATTGTCGGCGATCGCGAAGAGATAGCCCGCGCTGGTCTTCGGAATCAGCAGGTGCGGGCTGTCGGGCTTGTCGGTGCCGACGCCGGCGCCGTGAAAGCTGGCCGCCGCGCCGACGCGATCGGGTTTCAGTGCGGCGGTGTAGATGACCATCGGGCCGCCCATGCAATAGCCGGCCGTGCCGAGCTTCCGCTTCGTATCGACCTCCTTCTGCGCGTCGAGAAACGCGAGGTGCGCCCTGGCGTCGGTCTCGACGATCGGCTTCGCAAGCTGCTTCAGATAGCCGAACAGCTTCTGGCGAACCGCCTCGTTGCCCCAGTCGTTCGCCGCATCGACGACCGGCGACTTCTGCCAGCGGTAGAAGGGGTTGACCGTGAGCACGGCATAGCCTTCGCCGGCGAGCCGATCCGCCATCTGGCGAAAGGCGGGGCGCAACCCGCGAATATCGGGCCACACCAGAATGCCGGGATGCTTGCCCTCCGACGGCGCAACGAAATAGGCGTCGCAAATGCCGTCGTCGGTCGTGATGGTGACGTCGCGCCCCTTCACCGGCCTGCCCGCCATTGCGCGCACAGGCAGCGCCGCCATGAGCGCACCGGTTCCCGCAAGCGCGGTGAAGCTGCGCCGTCCGACGGGCATTCCGGCGCGGTCAAGATCGGCTTCGGTATTCTCGGTGCACATGTTTCTCTCCTTGGGAAAAATCCGGCAAGCCGCAGAAAACTGCGTAACTTCATTCGCGATTTCATTTTTTCGTCCCGTCATCGGGATCGAGCCGGAGACGAGGCTAGTCCAGCCCCGCTTTACAGGACAGCGGTTTTTGTCCGGTCAGGCGGCTGTCGCAGGGATGCCGATCTCGTCGAACGCCATCGCGATGCGATGGACGCCGACGCCGCGCAGCATGTCGGCATGCGCGGCCCTGTCGACGATATGCCCCGCGCCGCAGAAACCGATCACGGTCATGCCCGCCGCGATCGCCGCCCGCGCGCCGGTCGGCGAATCCTCTATCGCCAGACAGCGTACCGGATCGACGCCGAGCCCGCTCGCCGCGGCCAGATAGATGTCGGGGTGCGGCTTGCCGCGATCCCAGCCGTCGGCGCTGTAGACATGCTCGCCGAAATGATGGTCGAGCCCGAACAGTCCGAGCGCCCAGCCGATATATTCGGCGCGACTCGAGGACGCGATCGCGCGCGGCAACGTTTCGAGCCCGTCGAGAAACTCCGCAACGCCCGGCACGGCGTCAAAGCCCTCCATATAGCGCGCCCGCGCCCGCGCGCGATGCGTCTCGCGAAAATCGACGGGCAGCGGGCGGCCGTAGCGCGCCTCGATCCGGCGTTCGGTCTCCTGCCAGTTATGCCCGTAATAGTCGCGCAGGCACTCGTCATAGGTCGCGGGCATGCCGGCGGCGGTCAGGCTCTCGGCAAGCGACAGGTTCGCGCGCACTTCGCTGTCGGCAACGACGCCGTCGAAATCGAAGACGACGGCGGCGGGATTCACTCCACCGTCACCGACTTCGCCAGATTCCTCGGCTGATCGACGTCGGTGCCCTTCGCGACCGCGACATGATAGGCGAGCAGTTGCACCGGCACCGCATAGACGAGCGGCGCGATCAGCGGATGGACCCTGGGCATCTCGATGGTCGCCATGCAGCCGTCGCCGGCTTCGGCGAGGCCTTCGGCATCGCTGATCAGCACGACCTTGCCGCCGCGCGCCATCACCTCCTGCATGTTGCTGACCGTCTTTTCGAAGAGCGGGCCCGACGGCGCGAGGACGATCACCGGCACCGCCTCGTCGATCAGCGCGATCGGGCCGTGCTTCATCTCGCCCGAGGCATAGCCCTCGGCGTGGATGTAGGAGATTTCCTTGAGCTTGAGCGCGCCTTCGAGCGCGAGCGGATAATCGGGGCCGCGGCCCAAATAGAGGACGTCGCGTGCGGGGGCGACGAGGTGCGCCATCTTCGATATTTCCTCGTCGTGCGCGAGCGCGGCATTGAGCGCGGCGGGCGCCTCGATCAGATGCCTGACGATCTCGCGCTCGTCGGCGGGGCTGAGCTTGCCCTTCCTGAGCGCGAGATGCGCGGCGAGCGCGGCGAGCACCGCGAGCTGGCAGGTGAAGGCCTTGGTCGAGGCAACCCCGATTTCGGGGCCCGCGTGGGTCGGGAGCAGCAGGTCGGCCTCGCGCGCCATGCTGCTGGTCGGCACATTGACGACGACCGCGATCGTCTGGCCGTTCGCCTTGCAATGGCGGAGCGCCGCGAGCGTATCGGCGGTCTCGCCCGATTGCGAGATGAAGAGCGCGAGCCCGCCGGGCGCAAGCACCGGGTCGCGATAGCGGAATTCAGATGCGACATCGATGTCGACCGGCACGCGCGCGAAGGTCTCGAACCAGTATTTGGCGACCATGCCGGCGTAGAAGCTGGTGCCGCACGCGACGATCGTGATGCGGTCGATCTTCGACAGATCGAAGTCCATTTGCGGCAGCGCGACCGTCTGTTCGAGCGGACGGATGTAGGAGGAGAGCGTCTGCGCGACGACGGTCGGCTGCTCGAAAATCTCCTTCTGCATGAAGTGGCGATAATTGCCCTTCTCGACCGCCGCGGCGGTGACGCCCGAAGTGGTGATCTCGCGCGTCACGGCATTGTTTTCGGCGTCGTGGATCTGCGCGCCTTCGCGGGTGATGACGACCCAGTCGCCCTCGTCGAGATAGGCGATTTTCTGCGTCAGCGGGGCGAGCGCCAGCGCGTCCGACCCCAGATAGGTTTCGCCCTCGCCATAGCCGACGACGAGCGGCGATCCGAGGCGCGCGCCGATCAGGAGGTCGGGATGCCGGCGGAACGCGATCGCGAGCGCGAAGGCACCGCGAAGCTGCGGGAGAACCGCCTTCACCGCGTCCTGCGGCGACTTGCCGGCCTCGACCTGCTCGGACAAGAGATGCGCGACGACCTCGGTGTCGGTCTCGCTTTCGAACTTGCGGCCGCGCGCCTGCAGCGCTTCGCGCAGCGGCTTGAAATTCTCGATGATCCCGTTGTGGACGAGCGCCACCTCGCCCGTCGCGTGCGGGTGCGCGTTGCTCGTCGTCGGCGCGCCGTGCGTCGCCCAGCGGGTGTGCGCGATGCCGACGGTTCCGGGCGCAGGGTTGCTGCCAAGTTCCTTGACGAGATTGCCGAGCTTGCCCTCGGCGCGGCGACGGATCAGCTGCCCGCCTTCGACGGTGCACACGCCCGCCGAATCATAGCCGCGATATTCCATGCGCTTCAGCCCGTCGACGAGGCGATCCGCCACCTGATCCTTGCCGATGATTCCGATAATTCCGCACATGGAGTCTGGCTTTCTCTTAAAGCGTGTAGGGAACGCGAATACCCGGCATCGATGCCGGAAACACCTTGATATTGCGTGTGACGAGGATGCGCCCGCTGATCTGTGCCGTCGCCAGTACGAAAGCGTCGGCGAGCGTCAAGCCCTTGCGCTCGGCGCGGAGAGCCGCGGCGCGGCGCGCGACCGCATCGCCGATCTCCTCGACCTGGAAGCAGCCGAGGAACGCCTCGACCGCCTTCACCGAGGCAGGATCGGCGGCCGACATGACTTCGGTCCAGCTGACGCGGCTGACGCTCTTGCGCCCGGCGCGGCGGATCTCGCTGCGCGCCGCCTCGACGCCGTTGAGCGCGTCGATCAATATGTCACTGTCGAACTGCGCGTCGATCATTCGCGCTTGCCCCGCAGGCGCCGCTGATATTTCAGGCCGTCGCCGATATCGTCCCGCGCGCGCCAGATACCGAACGCGTTGTCGATCGCATCGCCCGAGACATCGGCGCGATAGCCAGCAACCGCCCGGCGGACGAGTTCGGCGCGCGACACGCCCTGCTCGGCCGCCTGCGTATCGAGCCACAGAATATCGTCATCTGGAATGTCGGCGAGAAAGCGCATGAAGGATTGATATCATATCATGATATCAAATCAAGCTGACAAGAGCTTTCGATAGACCACGAACCCCGATTTTTCGGCAATGCGATCGTAAAGCAGCATCGCCGTGTCGTTCGTTTCGTGCGTCAGCCAATAAACGCGCGGCAATGATCGCTCTTTCGCCGCATCATAGACAGCCTCGATCAACGCGCGACCGACGCCCTTGCCGCGCGCCCCGGCGGCGGTGAACAGATCCTGGAGATACAGCGACGGCAGCAGCGAGGTGGTGCTGCGATGAAGAAGATAATGGGTGAGGCCAAGCAGTACGCCGTCCTGTTCGGCGACGAGCGCGAACATCGGCTCATAGGGATCGAAGAAGCGTTCCCACGTCGCCGCGGTGACCTCGGGCGCCAGCCCCGTCTCGCCACTGCGGCCATAGAAAGCGTTATAGCCGTTCCACAGCGGCAACCACCGCTCGTAATCGGCGCGCGCCGCCGGACGGACGACCAGGTCACTCATGCCAGGCCGAAATTGCGGTCGACGAAGATCATCGCGAACTGCACCGGATCGGGCGCTTCGCCATTGCCCGCGGCAAAGCGCGCCTTGCCGTCGGTCCAGATTTTCAGGATCTGCGCCGGAAGGTCGGGAGAGAATTTCATCTGCCGCTCGACGATCTGCTCCCAGCTTCCCGTCGTGCCGAAGCTCTGTTCGAGCTGCGGCACCATCGCCTTGCAGTAGCTCTCGGTCGCGGGGTCGAGATGGCCGATCGCCTTCAGTACCCACGCGTCGACGAAGCGCAGGAAGGGCTTGTCGGTATAACGATCGCTCACGCCTTCTTCTCCGCGGCCTTCTTCTTCCGCATCGCGTCGTGGAAGCGGTCGGCCCAGCCGGGCTTGACGAGTTGTTCGCCGCGAACGAGGCGGAGCTCGCCGTCGGCGACGTCGCGCGTCACCGCGCTGCCCGCGGCGACGATCGCGTCGGCGCCGATCTTCACGGGCGCAACGAGCGCGCTGTTCGATCCGATGAAGGCGCGCTCGCCGATCTCGGTCCTGTATTTGAAATAGCCGTCATAATTGCAGGTGATCGTACCCGCACCGATGTTTGCGCCCGCCCCTACGGTGACGTCGCCCAGATAGGTCAGGTGGTTCGCCTTCGCGCCATCGCCGAGCACCGCCTTCTTGGTCTCCACGAAATTGCCGATCTTCGCTTTCTCGCCAAGCACCGTTCCGGGGCGCAGACGCGCGAACGGTCCGACTTCGCAGCCCGTACCGACGATGGCGCCCTCGATATGGCAATTCGCGCGAATCTTCACATTGTCGGCTATCTTCGCCCCCGGGCCGAAGAAGACATTGGGTTCGATCAGCACGTCGCGGCCGAGTTCGGTGTCCCACGCGAACCAGACGGTATCGGGGGCGATCAGGCTGGCGCCGTCGGCCATCGCCCGCGCCCGCCGCCGCGCCTGCCACTCGCCTTCCATCGCCGCCAGCTCGCCGCGGCTGTTGACGCCCGCGACGTCATGGGGATCGGTGACGACGACCGCGCAGCGGCGCCCGTCGGCGTTCGCGATATTGACGATGTCGACGAGATAATATTCCTTCGCCGCATTGTCGTCGGTGACACGCGCGAGCAAGGCGAAGAGGTCCGCCGACCTCGCCGCCATCAGCCCCGAATTGCAGAGGCGCACCGCACGCTCGGCCTCGGTCGCGTCCTTGTGCTCGACCATCTTCACGACCCGGTCACCCTCGGTGATGACGCGGCCGTACTGCTGCGCATCGGCGGGTTCGAAGGCGAGTACGACGACGGCCGGCCTGTCTTCCGCGTTCAGCCGGTCGAGCATCGCGCGCATCGTCGCCGCGGGGACGAAAGGCACGTCGCCATAGAGGATCAGCACATCGCCGTCGAAGCCCGCGAGCGCATTCTCCGCCTGTTGCACCGCATGGCCGGTGCCGAGCTGCGGCTCCTGAACCGCGAGGTCGGCGCTGCCTGCGAGCGCGGCTTCGAGCTGGCCGGCCTTGTCGCCGACGATCACGACCTTCCTCGCCGGGGCGAGTTCGTCGATGCTCGCCATCAGGTGGAGCAGCATAGGGCGCCCGGCGATCGGGTGCAGCACCTTGTGCAGGTCGGATTTCATGCGGGTGCCCCTGCCCGCGGCAAGGACGATAGCGGCGATGGGATTGCTCATGCGCGCTGCCATGCCAGCAAATCATTGCGGTTTCCAGAGCATCGCGCCATGCGCGGCCGATGAACGGATTTCCTTTCGCGACCGTCGGCTTCGACCTCGACGGCACGCTCCTCGACACGCTCGGCGACCTTGCCGCCGCCGTCAATCACACGCTGGCGCTGATCGACCGCGCCCCGCTGACCACGGACGCCGTGCGGCCGATGATCGGGCGCGGGGCGAAGCATATGCTCGAGGAAGGGCTGCGCGCTTCCGGCGGCGTGCCCGATGGCGCGGTCGAGCGGCTCTACCCCGGGTTGCTGCGCTTTTACGAAGCGCATATCGCCGTCCACAGCCGTCCCTTCCCCGGCGTGGTCGCCGCGCTCGACCGGCTCGACGCGCTCGGCGTCCGCACCGCGGTCGTCACCAACAAGGTGGAGCATCTTGCGCGCGTACTGCTCGCCGAATTCGGCCTCGCCGATCGCATGGCAACGATCATCGGCGGCGATAGCGTGGGATCGCGCAAACCCTCGCCCGAGCCGATCCGCGCAATGATCGAGCGGTGCGGCGGCGGGCGCGCCGCCTTCGTCGGCGACAGCATCTACGATGTCATGGCGGCGAAACATGCCGGTGTGCCGAGCATCGCGGTCAGCTTCGGCTTTCCGGACCGGCCGGCCGGCGAACTCGGCGCCGACCATGTCATCGACCGTTATGACGAGCTGGTGCCGCTGCTCGCGCGGCTCTAGCGCTTTCGCCACTTCGTCCAGAGATGCCGCGCAAGCATCGCGGGCGGCATGCGCAGCCAGTGCGAGCGGATATAGAAGGCCTGCTCGAGCAGCGGTTTTGTTACGCGCCCCCAATCGTCGCGCGCGAGCAGGCGGCGGCGGAACCAGGCGTCGGTGGGGTCCTGCCGGTCCCATCCGCCCGGCAACGTCGCGCCATAAAGGTCGCGCGCGAGCCGCGCGGCACGGTGCACCGCGGCCTGCAGCCCGTGCAGCGCCGCGCGCCCGTCGAGCTTTCCCCAGAAACCCGCGTCGGCCGCGGCAAAGTCGCGCGTCATCGTGTGGAAATCCCAGAGATTGCGCAGCCCGCCCTGCAGGTCGCCGTCGGCGAGCATATGCGCGGCGCAATGGACCGCCATGTCCTGCGGGCACAGCACCGCATGGCCACCGTTGCTCGTAACCGCATCGCTGATCAGCGCGAGCGCGTCGGGCGTGATCCGGTGCGTGCGCGGCAGGATCGTGTGGTGCACATCGATCATCCGGTCGCGCGCCTTGTGGATCAGCGGCGGCAGCTCGTGCATGTGCGCACGATAATAATGGTCGTCATAGGGGTCGGATTTCACCCACTCCCACCCCGCGTTGAGCAGCGCATTTTCGGCACGGCGGATGTCGGAGGCAAGCACGAGGATATCGAGATCGCCGATCTGACGTCCCGCCGCGCAGGCCATGCCGGCGGCGGCATAGGCCGCTCCCTTCAGCAGCACGAACTCGATCCCGGCGGGCGCGAGCGCGCGGCGCGCCATCTCGGCCTCCCACAGCGCCTGCCGTTGCGCGACCTGCGCCGCCGCGCGCTGGTCGGCGAAGAGCGCGGCCACCGCCGGCGGCAGGTCGGCATCGGCAAGCCGGTTCGCGAGCGTCGCGAGCATCGCCTCGCTGCGCGCGACCCCGATCACCCCTTCCCAGTCACGCGGGACCAGCGCCCCCGGATCGCGCCGCGCGGCGAGCAGATCGACAAAGGCCCGCACCGCGCTCATGTCGCGGCATCCGCCCATAATTGCCCGACCAGCGCGATGCCGGCAGCGCTATCGGGATAGGAGATGCCGAACGCCGGGGTTTCGCGCACCAGCCGCGTCAGCGCGGCAAAGCCCGCTTCCCCCAGCGCGACATAGTTGGTCGACGCTTCGGTCAGCCGGACGAAAGCCTCGCCCTCGCCCATCGGTTCGATCGTCGTTTCGCCGCCGAAGCGCGGGAAGAGCAGCAGCGCCGGGCGCGCGGGCTCGTGCATCGCGGCGATCGCGTCGGGGCGCGGGATCAGGTGGCGGATATCGCCCTTGGGCGTTCCCGCGAGCAGCGGCCCGAGCCGCGCCGCATCGACGCGCGCCGAAACCTCGGCGATCGCCTCGTTCTTGATGCTCACCGCGCGCGGAAAGGCGAAGGCGTCGCCGCCCGCTGGATCGATCAGCGTGAATTCGTCGCCCATCAGCCGCCAGCCGCCCTCGCCGAGCAGCGCCGCGAGCGTCGATTTGCCCGACCCCGACTCGCCCGACATGATCAGCGCGCGGCCGTCCTTCGCGACCGCGCTCGCGTGAAGCAGCATGTGCCGCCGCCAGCCGAGCGCGACTTGCAGATTCATCCCCATTTCGGCGGCGAGCAGCCCCATCGACAAGGGGAGCGGCAAGGCATCGGGAACGACGAAATCGCCGCCGATATGCACCGACGGCCGCAGCCAGCGCCGCCACGGCCGCGCCGCGAACAGCCGTACCGTCGCGTCGGCGGGGCGCGCATCGTCCTCCGGATATCCGGCGTACAGCCGTTCGAGCGCCGCCACCGGCCCGGCCCAGTCGCTGCCGATCCGGAACTGCACCGGACCGACGGCAATGCGCGTGCTGTGCCTCACGCGCGCTCCACCAGCCCCGTCGCCGCGAGTTCGGCGAGGCGCTCGGCAAGGATCGGCCGGACGTCGGCCTCGCCATCGAGCTCGAACGATGCGGCAAGGCGCGCGGCAAGCGTGGCCACATCGCACGCCTCCGCGCCCATGGCGGCCAGTATCTCGGGCATCGGCGACACGACGAGATGCGTCTGCATCGAGCGGCGGTCGAAAATCGCGGTCAGTTCGCCAAGCGGCTCGACGCGCAGCGCACCCGGCGGCGCGGCGCGGTAGGCGCGATCAGTCATAGGTTTCGGCGGCGGCGGTCAGCTTCGCGAGAATGGCCATCAGCGTCGCGCGCTCGCTCGCGCTGATGTTCGATTCGAGCCGCGCCTCGCTCGCGAGCGCCGCGGGCACGATCGCGTCATACAGCGAGCGCCCCGTCCCGGTGAGTTCGAGATGATGCGAGCGCCCGTCGGCCTCATGCGCCTGCCGCGCGATCAGCTGGCGGTCGGCAAGCACTTTCGCGGCGCGGTTCACCGTCACCTTGTCCATGCGCGTCGCCGCGACCAGTTCGCGCTGCGTCTTCGGCTGCCCCTCGCCAAGCACCGCCATCAACCGCCATTCGGGAATCCTGAGCCCGAAGCGATTCTCATATTCGGCGGCGATCCGTACCGACAGGGCATTCGAAGCGATGGACAGGCGGTACGGCAGGAAATTATCGAGATTCAGCTTCTTCGCGGCCATGCCTTACTCTTCCCCACAATCCGTAACCCCGGCGAGCCCATCCTATCGCCTGTTTCGGAGCTGTGAAGGGCGGAACGCGTGAAAATCAGAAAGAAAGGCGCGCGCCGACCCACAGCGTCCGCGGCGTCGCGCGCTCGACGATCCCCGACGAGGAGATCGCCGCGGGAACAAGCTCGTCGAACAGATTCTCGCCGCGCACCTCGATGCTGACCGCGTCCGAAAACCGCCACGACAAGCCGGCATCGAGCGTCAACGCGTCACCCAGCGCGAGCAGCCCGAGATCGTCCTCATTCTGTTTTCCGATATAGCGCAGCGTCGCAAAGCCGCCGAAAGGGCCGGCCGCATTGCTGCGCAGCGAGACGCTGCCGCCGTGCTTCGCAATCTGCGCCGGGCGGCGGCCATCGAGCGGCGCCGCGCCGCCCGAAGCGTCGACCTCGGCATCGGTGAAGGCATAGGTCGCGCGCAGCGTCGCGGGGCCGATCCGCTGCTCGGCGGTGACCTCGACGCCCTTGCTGTCGATCGCATCGAGATTCTGCCGCTGGTTGAGGTTCGGCGCGAGCGTCACATTGGCGATCGCGTTCGTCAGATGATTGGCGAAAAGCGTCAGCGACAGTTTCGTATCGCCGCGACCCCAATCGGCCCCGATCTCGCCGCCCCACAGTCGTTCGGGCTTGAGCATCTCATTCGCGGTCGTCACCTCGGCGCCGACACGGAACGGACGATAGAGTTCGTTGAGCGTCGGGAGGCGCCAGCCGCGATAGCCCGCGGCGCGGAGCGACAGCGCATCCGACGTCCAGCGAACCCCTGCCCGCCCGCTGCCTTCCCACCCCTGTCGCGCGGCGAAGCGCAGGTCGGTGATGACGGGCCCGGCGATATTGCGCTCCAGCCGATACCCCTCGGCGAGCCACCAGCGATCGACGCGGCCGCTCAGCGTCCACAGGAAGCCGTCGTTCGGATCGCCCGACGTCCATTCGGCGAAAGCGCCGACCGTATCGCTGCTGCCGCCCGCAATGCGGTGGCGGCCCGGCACGACGCCGGTGAAGAAGAAATCCTCCTCGGTACGCCCCGTGGTGCGCCGCCAGTCGGCGCCGACCCGCAGCGGGTTGGTCCCGCCGATCGCCGGGCGCAGCTCGAGGCGCGCGCCAAGACCGGTGGCGGGGACGCGCTGGAAGAGCGCAGGGGCGACGCTGTTCCGTCCTGCCGCGACGCTCGCGAAGCCGCTTTCGAAATCGCGAAGCTGGATATAGGCGAGAGCCAGCCATTGGGTCGCATTATAGGGATCGTGGACGAAGCGCAGGCTGGCATCGACGCCATCGGTCTTGCTGTCGGTGAAATCGGTACCGCGGTCGCGCCGGTCGGCAAAGCCGCGCAGACTCGCTTCGACCCGACTGTCGTCGCCGGCGTCGAAACGCAGGCGCATGCCCAACCCGGCCTGTTCATAGGAGGCGGCGCGGTCGACGCTGCCGCGCTGTCCCCCGGCGACCGGAATGAAGCCGTCGCCACGGCCGTAACGACCGTCGACGGCGAACTGTCCGTTGCCCAGATCGCCGCCGGCGCTGGCGGATACGTCCCAGCTGTCGCGGCTGCCATAAGCCGCGCTCGCGGTAACACCGTCGGTCATCGTCGAATAAAGGCCGATAGCCCCCGCCAGCGCGCCCGGACCGTCGACACCGTTGCCGCCACCGCGTGTGATGATCGCGCCGCCAAGGTTGATCGCATCATAGGCGCTCCACGCCACCCAGCCACCGAAGGGATCGGCCTGTGGCACGCCGTCAAGCGTTACCAGCGCGCGGCTCGACGCATTGCCGCCAAGACCGCGAAGTGTGATGCCCTGGCTGGTCGGATGGGCGCTGCGACCGTCAGAGCGGCGAAACTGGACGAGGCCCGCTTCGTCGCGCAGGCGATTTTCGACGCGGGCGCCGAGGCCGGGCAGCAAATCCGTCAGGATCGTGCTGCTTTGGATCAAGTCGCCGTCGTTATGCTGAAGCAGGCCCCCGCGAACCACGATGTCATACGGGCTGCGCGAAGCAAACGGATCAGCCATCGTCCAGTCGACTTCGCCGTCATAATCCTCCTGCGCCATCGCCGCCGCCGGCATCGCCAGCAGCACGGCCCCCGCAAACAGCCGGATCACGCGGGTTTGACCGCGTCGGGATGCGCCTTCCGAAAGGCTTCGAGTTCCATGCACGCGGCGTCGATCTCGATCAGCCGCGGAAAGGCTTCGAGCGGCACCTCGAAGCGCCGCGCATTGTAGATTTGCGGGACGAGACAGCAGTCGGCGATCCCCGGCGTATCGCCGCCGAGATACCGGCCGTCGCCCGCCATCGCCTCCAGTGCCTCGAACCCCTGCGTGATCCACGTCGCGATCCAGCGGTCCTTCGTCTGCTCGTTGAGCCCGAGGTCGCGTTTCAGATATTTGAGGACGCGCAGATTGTTGAGCGGATGGATGTCGCTCGCGATCACCTGCGCGCGCGCCAGCGCGACCGCGCGCGGCATCGCCTCCTCGGGGATCAGTCGCGGCTCGGGAAAGGCGCGGTCGAGCCAGTCGATGATCGCCATGCTCTGGATGATCGGTTCGCCGTCGACGACGAGCATCGGCACGAAGCCCTGCGCATTCTGCTCGAGATAGGCATCGCTGCGCTGCTCGCCCGCGATCAGGCTGACCTCGACGCGCTCATAGTCGAGCCCCTTCAGGTTCAGCGCGATGCGAACGCGAAAGCTGGCCGAAGAGCGGAAATAGTCGTGGAGGACGAGCTGGGTCATGTGCAGCCTAATGCGACGCTTTGGGCATCTCCGCAATCCATTGCCTGAGCAGCGCCGCGCCCTCCCTGTGCACCGTCGAGCGTCCGACCTCGGGCATCGCGATGCCGGGGTCGGTGCTTTCGAGGCGATAGATGAGGAAGCTGTGGTCGGGATCGCCGGGCGCGATCGCGAAGTCCATGCCCCCGCTGCCGCGCCCCGCCGCGGTGGGGCGCTTGCCGACGCCGAAATTCACGCCCGCCGGATCGTCGGTCCAGCGCAGGAAGAGCCCGCTGTTCGACGCGCTGCCCGCGGGGTTGTGGCAATGCGCGCAATTGACGTCGAGATAGGCACGCGCGCGGTCGGTGACGCTCCCCGATCCGGGATCGTCCCATTGCGGCATCACCGGTTTGAGTGCCGCCGGATTCTCGAAATAGAGGCCGCGCAGCTTGTCGGAGGCCGCCGGGTCGGGAAGGAAGTTTCGCGCCTTCGGCCCGATCGGGACGATCTCGCCGTTCAGGCTGTGGCATTCCTTGCACTGGTTCCTGTTCGGCACCGCGTAGCGGATGCTGTGCGTCTCGCCGTCGGGGCTCTTGAAGCTCACCGGCACGCGGCGGCCACCGAGCGCCAGCGTCGCATCCTTGCCGTCGGCATCCCAGATGTAGGGCAGCGCGGTCCAGCCCGACGCACGGCGGATCAGGAGGCGCGTCTCGACCGGGCGGCCATTATTGACGTCGCTCCATCCGAAGCTTTTGACCAGTACGGTACCGACCGGAAATTCTATCACCCCGTCGTCGGCGACTTTCGCCTTCTTCCCCGCCGGGATCGAGATGAAACGATGCTTCTCGGTATAGTCGCTGAACAGCGGCGCGCGCAGCGTATAGCTGAGGCCGGCCGCCGGTTGCGCGGGGTCGTTACCGCGGAACAAGCCGAACGCGGACAATTTGGGGGGCATCGCGTCGCTCTCGACGACAGCCTGATCGACACCCGGCGGCGCAAAGGCCGCGCCGCCGCTCGAACATAATAATGCCGCGGTGATCGCGGCCAATACCCGCTTCACTTGACCTTCGCCTCCATCGTATCGGGCAGTTTGATCGTCGGCAGCGCCGCGGGCGGCGTGCCTTTCGACAGGTCGGCAGGTGCGGGCTTCGCCTCGCTCTGCGGCGTCTTCACGTCGGGCAGGTTCAGCGACAGCACGCCGACCTTGTCGAGCACGATCGCATCGCCCGCCCCGTCCCACAGCACCGGCGGGATCGCGCCGCCCATCGCCGCGGCGATCATGTCGCCGCCCGGGAATTGGGGCGCATAGCCCGCCTTGCCATGCTGGTTGTCGCGCACGACGATCTGCTTCGGCAGCGGCTGATATTTGGGGTCCTTGTGTTCGTAGCGATAGCCGACGATCATCACATTGGCGGTGCCGTTCCGGTCGAAGACATTGTCGAAAATCTCGACATTGCGGTTCGCCATGATCAGCACGCCGGTGCCGGTCGGCACGCTCGCGACGATATTGCCCTTGGGCGCGAAATTGGGGGTGCTGTTGTCGTTTACGACATTTTCGAAAACGCGGACATTGTGCCCGCCCTGCATCGGCAGGCTGGGCAGGTCGAACACGAGGATGCCGCCGGTGTTCTTCGTCGCCACATTGTCGTGAACGTCGGCGTCATGGCTGTTCTCGATCTCGATCCCCGCGACATTCTCGGTGGCGACCGAATCGCGGACGACGATATTCTTCGACTGGCCGACATAGATGCCCGCATCCGATGCGCCGCGGACATAGACGCTGTCGATCAGCACATCGCTGCTTTCGACCGGATAGATGCCGTACGCGCCGTTGGTTTCCTTCGGTCCCGCGGTCCATTCGACGCGCAGCTTGTGGTAGACGATGCGGTCGGCGCCCTTCGACTTGATCCCGTCGCCCCTGGTATTGAGCACCGCGAATTCGGTGAGGAACACGTCGTCGGAGGTGACGAGCAGCCCCTCGCCCGCGCCCTGCTGTCCGGTAAAGTCGAGGATCGAACCGCCCTCGCCCGCGCCGGCACCGCGCACCGTCACATTGGCGACGTCGAGCGACAGCCCGTCGGTGAGTTTCCACACGCCCGCGCCGAGCTGCACCGTATCGCCGGGCTGCGCGAGGATCAGTGCCTCCTGCAGCTTTTCATTGGCGTCGGGCGTTGCCGCACTGACGCTGATCACTTTCGCCGCCGCCGGATGGGCGGCAAGGGCCGCCACGATGCAGAGCGTCGCCGCGTGGTGGCGCAGACCATGGAATCGCATATGTCTCTCCCCTTATTTTCGGGGAGCATGGTACAAGACTTGACGCATGCCAAGCGATGTTGCTGACATATGTGTAGCTAACCGGGGAGAGGTCGCTTGATTCACAGATTTGCGTGGGCGCTTGCCGCCCTCATTGTCGTTCCGTCGTCGGCGGTGGCACCCGCGTCGCTGACGGGACGCTGGAAGACCGACGACGGCAAGGGCATCGTCGCCATGGCTCCGTGCGGTACCAGGATGTGCGGCCGGATCGCCGAACTGCTCATCAAGGAACCCGCAGGCGGCCAGCGCGACGAGCGCAACCCCGACAAGGCGAAGCGCAGTCGCAAGGTCGAGGGGCTGCAGATATACTGGGACCTCGTACCGCACGGCGAAGGCTGGAAAGGCGAGGGCTACAGCCCGGAAGACGGCCGCTATTACACCGCGCATCTGCGCGTGAAGGGCAACAAGCTGACGATGAAAGGCTGCGTATCGGTGTTCTGCCGCACGGTCACCTGGACGCGGGTGGCGTAGATCGTCACCCTTCCCGGGCGGGAGGGGAGAGGATCACCCCTCGCCCAGAATCCAGTCGACGCCCGCCGCGACGTGAATCCGCGTGGTGTCGTAGATCGGCAGCACATTGGCGTCGGTATCGACCAGCATCACCAGCTCGGTGCAGGCGAGCACGATCGCCTGCACATCCTGCTTGGCAATGTCGGTGATGAAGGTCTTCATCGTCCGGCGCGAGCTTTCGTTCGCCTTGCCGAGCATCAGCTCCTCATAGATGATCCGGTCGATCTCGTCGGCGCGGCTCGCGTCATAGGGCGCCAGCGTCAGCCCGTGGCGAACCAGCCGCTGACGGAACCAGGGTTCGGTCATCACATTGCGCGTGCCGATTACGGCCGCCGACCGGATCCCGTCGGCCTTCATCTTCTCGCCGGTCTCGTCGACGATATGCAGGATCGGGATCGAGATCGCCGCGGCGATATCCTCGGCGACCTTGTGCATCGAATTGGCCGCGATCATCAGCGCGGTGGCACCCGCCGCCTCGAGCCGCTGCGCCGAGGCGATCAGCACCTCCTTCGCATGCGCCCATTGTTCGGGCGTGGTGATCCGCGACAGCTCGCAATAGTTGAGGCTCTCCATCAGGATCGGCGCCGAACAGGCAGTGCCGAGGCGCTTTTGCACCCCCTTGTTGAGATGGCGGTAATAGAGCTCGGTCGATGCCCAGCTCATTCCCCCGATCAGGCCGATTTTGCGCAAGATGGTCCTCCGGAATACGACAGGACCGGGTCGTTCCCGGCCCGGTCCTGCCTATCGCTAGATAAAGTGGCGCCCGCGGGCAAGGCCGCGAGCGAAACTTTGCGGCAAGGCGTCAGCGCCCGCCGCCGCTTCGCTCCTCAGTGCCCGCTGCCGCTGAGGGCCTTGACGATGTCGTCGGCCATCTTCTTGGCGTCGCCGAGCAGCATCATCGTATTGTCCATATAGAAGACGTCGTTGTCGACGCCGGCATAGCCCACCCCGCCCATCGAACGCTTCACGAACAGCACGGTCTTCGCCTTTTCGACGTCGAGCACGGGCATGCCGTAGATCGGCGACGTCTTGTCGGTCTTTGCCGCCGGGTTGGTCACGTCGTTCGCGCCGATCACAAAGGCGACGTCGCACTGCGCGAATTCGCCGTTGATGTCTTCGAGCTCGAACACCTCGTCATAGGGCACATTCGCCTCGGCGAGCAGCACGTTCATATGGCCCGGCATACGTCCCGCGACCGGGTGGATCGCATATTTGACGTTGACGCCTTCCTTCTTGAGCTGGTCGGCCATTTCGCGGAGCGCATGCTGCGCCTGCGCAACCGCCATGCCGTAGCCGGGGACGATGATGACATTTTCGGCCTGGCTCATCAGGAAGGCGGCGTCCTCGGCGCTGCCCGGTTTCCACGGGCGCTGTTCCTTCGAACCGCCCGCACCGCCGCCCGAATCGTCAGCACCGAAGCCGCCCGCGATCACACTGATGAAGCTGCGGTTCATCGCGCGGCACATGATGTACGACAGGATCGCACCCGACGAGCCGACGAGCGCGCCGGTGATGATCATCGCGGTGTTGCCGAGCGTGAAGCCCATCGCCGCCGCGGCCCAGCCCGAATAGCTGTTGAGCATCGACACGACGACGGGCATGTCGGCGCCGCCGATCGGGATGATCAGCAGGAAACCGATCGCGAAGCTGAGCCCGGTGATCGTCCAGAACACCCACGGCGACTGGTCCTGGGTGAAATAGGCGGTCAGCGCGACGATCGCGGCGAGCGTGCCGAGGTTGATGATGTGGCGCCCCGGCAGCATGATCGGCGAGCCCGACATATTGCCGTTGAGCTTGAGGAAGGCGATGACCGAGCCCGAGAAGGTGATCGCGCCGATCGCGATGCCGAGGCCCATTTCGACGCGGCTGACGACATGGATCTGCCCCGCCGCGTCCGCGATTCCGAAGGCGACGGGATTGAGATAGGCGGCCGCCGCAACAGCGACCGCGGCAAGGCCGACAAGGCTGTGGAACGCCGCGACGAGCTGCGGCATCGCGGTCATCGCGATCTTGCGCGCCATGACGATACCGATCACGGCACCGATGCTGATCGCCGCGAGGATTTCAGTCAGGGAAATCCAGTCCACCATCAAATCGTGGGGATTGCCCTGAGGCGATGCTTCCGATCGCATCGGCATATGCGTCAGCAGCGTGGTGACGACCGCGATCGTCATGCCGATCATGCCGAAGCGGTTGCCGCTCTGCGCCGTCGCCGGGCTGGAAAGGCCGCGGAGCGAGAGGATGAACAGGACGCCCGCTACCAGATAGGCGACCGCCGCCCAGGGATTTACCGCGCCATGCCCGCCGGTCGCGGCGGAAAGGATCGACTGAAATTCCATCTCAGCGCTCCTTCTTCTTGTACATCGCCAGCATGCGCGCAGTAACCGCAAAGCCGCCGAAAATATTGATGCTGGCCATCACGACCGCGGCAAGCCCGAGCCATTTCGACGTGGCCGAACCCGCAGCGGCGCTGGCGATCAGCGCGCCGACGATGATAACCGACGAAATGGCGTTGGTGACGCTCATCAGCGGCGTGTGCAGCGCCGGGGTCACCGACCAGACGACGAAATAGCCGACAAAGCAGGCCAGGACGAAAATCGAAAAAATCGCGATAAAATCCACGGGCTCGCTCCCCTGCTGATTCCGTTTCGCGCACCTCTTGCCGCGCCCCGCGGGGTGTGTCGACTCCAAAGCGGGCAAAAAGCGGCGCCCGCATTCCCCAAGGCGGGAAATGCGGGCGCTTTGCGACATAAAATATCGCTGTGCCGGATCAGCCGGCACTGTTTTTTACATTTTCGGGACGAGCACCGCGTCGACGACGTGGACGATGCCGTTCGACTGGGCGAGGTCGGCCTGCGTCACCGTCGCCTTGTTGCCGCTGCTGCTGGTAAGCAGGATGGCATCGCCGCTCCCGGTCACGGTCAGATCCTGCCCGTCGGCGGTCTTGAGCACCGCTTTGCCGCCGCCTTCGGCGATCTTCGCGGCAAGGTCGGCCGCGGTGAGCTTGCCCGGAATCACATGATAGTTGATCACGGCAGCGAGCACAGCCTTCTGCGCCGGGCGCATCCAGCCGTCGCGCGTCACCGGCGGAACCTGGGAAAAACCGGCGTCGGTCGGCGCAAATACGGTGAACGGCCCGACCCCCGACAGCGTCTGCGCAAGCCCGGCCTGCGTGATCGCCGCGGCGAGCGACTTGTGGTCGGGCGAGGCCGCCAGATTGGCGGCGATCGTGCCGCTCGCGAGCATCGCCGACGGCGCCGCGGGCGTAGCGGTTTCGCCACCGGCGACCGTCGTGGTCTCGGTCGGCGTCTCGCTCTTGCCGCAGGCCGACAGCGCGAGCGCGGCCGCCGCGGCCGTCAAAATCAGGAGATTCCTCATATTCTCGTCCTTCAATATGACGACCGCGGCGGCGCGAATCGTCAGCCGAGCGTCGGCATCAACACGCCGTTGATGACGTGAATGTTACCGTTCGACTGCTCGACGTCGGGCTGCGTGATGAAGCCACTGCTGCCCTGCGTGCCGTCGACCTTGATGTTGCCCTGTACCTCGGTGAAGGTCAGCGTTTCGCCCTCGACGGTGGCGAGCGTCGCCTTGCCGCCGCCGGCCTTGATCTTCGCATAGAGGTCCTCGGCGGTCACCCGGCCCGGAACGACATGATAGGTCAGCACCTTCGCGAGCGATTCGGTGTTGTTCGGGTTCATCAGCCAGTCGGTCATCGACTGCGGCACCGCGGCGAAGGCCTGGTCGGTCGGGGCGAAGATGGTGAAGGGCTGGCCGGCGAGCTTTTCCGAAACACCGGCCGTGGTCAGCGCGTTGGCGAGCGTCTTGTGGTCGGGCTTGGCGCCGATTTCGAGCGCGATGCCGGTCGGCTGCGCCGGGGCCGCGGGGGCTGCAGGAGCAGCGGCTTCAGCGGGCGCCGCGGCATCGGCGGCGACTTCGGCTTCGGCCGTGGCCGCAGTTTCGGCCGGAGGGGTTTCCTGCGCGTAAACGGGCGACAGCGTGGCGAGCACAAGGAGGGGAGTGGCGAAAATCTTCGCAGACGACATCAATCATTCTCCAACTGGTTCAAAGTCAGGGTTAGGGAAACCCTGAACGCATAGTAACCAAAGGAGGTTTCATGAAAAGGCCGAAATCGGCCATTTTTTCGCTTTCCGTCAGCGACCGACGATCAATTGCGCCATCAATTGCTGGATTCTCTGCGGATCGCTCTTGCGCGAGATCTTGACCTCGAGCGGCATCGCGGCGCCCGAAACCCACACTTTCATATCGGCATCGAGGTCGAAGGTTCCGGCGGTTTCGAACGAGAAACGCGTGACCGACCGCCACGGGACGCTCTGGAAATCCTTCTTCGATCCCGTGAGGCCCTGCACGTCGACGAAGATGAAGCGGAGGTTCGTCAGCAGCACCGTGTCGCGGATCGTCCGGAACGCCGCGAGCACGCGTTCGCCCTCGATCAGCCACGCCTGAAACTCGGCCTGCGCGCCGGCGACGTCGATATCCCCGGCACTGAACAGACCCATCGACCTACCCCAGCAGCCGTTCGTTGACGACCTTGCCGCCCTGCGTCAGCCGCACGGCGCCGCCGATTTCCTCGTCGAGCACGGGCTTGCCCGCCTCCTTGTCCCAGAAGGCCGAGAGGAAGTTGAAGAGGTTGCGGCTGAACAGCGCGCTCGTATCGGCGGGCATCAGTGCGGCGATATTCTTCGCGCCGATCACGGTGACGCCGTGGATCTTCTTCGCTTCGCCCGACACCGAACCCTCGACATTGCCGCCGCTTTCGGCCGCCATGTCGACGATCACGCTGCCGCTGCGCATCGTCGCGAGCTGCGCGTCCGAAATCAGCCGCGGCGCGGGGCGCCCCGGGATCAGCGCGGTGGTGATGACGATATCCTGCCTGGCGATATGCGACGAGACGAGCTCGGCCTGCGCCGCCTTGTACTCGTCGGACATTTCGGTGGCATAGCCGCCCGTGCCCTCGCCCTCGATCCCCGCGACGCTCTCGACGAAGATCGGCTTGGCGCCGAGGCTGAGAATCTGTTCCTTGGTCGCGGCGCGCACATCGGTCGCGCTGACCTGTGCGCCGAGACGGCGCGCGGTCGCGATCGCCTGCAGCCCCGCGACGCCGACGCCCATCACGAACGCCTTGGCGGCGCTCACCGTACCCGCGGCGGTCATCATCATCGGAAAGGCGCGGCCATAGGCGTTCGCCGCCATCAGCACCGCCTTGTAACCCGCGAGATTCGCCTGGCTGGAAAGAATGTCCATCGACTGCGCGCGCGTGATGCGCGGCATGAACTCCATCGCCAGCGCTTCGAGCCCGAGCTTCGCATAATCGTCGACCCGGGCACGCTCGCCGAACGGATTGAGCCCCGCCGCGAGCCAGGCGCCGTCGGCGAATCCCGACAGGCTTGCGGGATCGGGTCCCTGAATACCGAGAATGATGTTCGCGCCCTTCAGCACGTCCGCGCGGTTGCCGACGCTCGCGCCCGCCGCGCTATAATCGGCGTCGGCGATCGAGGCCGCTTCACCCGCCCCCGACTCGATGGCAAGTTCGGCGCCCAGCCCCATGAATTTCTTCACGGTTTCGGGAGTCGCGGCGACGCGGGTCTCGCCCGGGGCGAGTTCCTTCAGGACGGCGATGCGCATGCGCGAAGCCGGTCAGGAGGCGATGAGGAGGACGACGCAGACGGTGACCACCGCGGTGATGATCGACCCGACTTTCAGCAGGCTGAGGAAACCCGCATAGGTTTCGTTCGCTGCCTTCATTTCCTGCTGTGCCATCGCTTTTCCCCTTTTTGCCGCCGCTTCCTGTGCGCGAACGCACAGCGCGGCGCCCAGAATCGGTTATCGCGCCGGTCTTAGCCACGCGCCCCGCGATGCTCAAGTGCGGTTTGGGTGGCACGGGACCCTAGACTTCGCCGCGGGAAAAGACGAATGCCCTTAATAGCCCCTTTACCCCTATCGGATAGTCATGATCCCCTCAGCAGAACAAACCCATAGCAATGTCGGTTCAGGGGGCAGATTCGAAACGATGACGAACACGCGCGACACGCGAATGGTGATGATCGTCGACAGCGAGCCTGCCCAGCAGCGCTTTCTGGCCGCGCTCGTGTCGCGCGGCGGCTGGCGCAGCGTCATCGCGCCCGACACCGACACCGCACTCGCCAAGCTCGGCACGCAGGAAGGCATGGCGCTCGACGCGGTGCTCGTCGACCAGGGCGCGCCGGGCATGGATATTTCCGAATTCGTCGGCGAACTCCGCCGCTGGCGCCCCGCGCTGCCGCTCGTGGTCGTCACGATGCGCAACGGGGTCGAGGTCGCGGTCAGCGCCATGCGCGCCGGCGCCAGCGATTTCGTCCAGAAACCCATCGCACCCGATCGCCTTCTCGAAGCGCTCGACCGCGTCGTGTCGACCGGGGGGCCGCAGGGCGAGCTTCGCCCGCTGACCGAGAAACTGCGCGCGCCGCTGGCGTTCGAGGAAATCATCGGGTCGAGCCCCAATTTCCGCAGTGCGCTCGCGATCGCCGCCAAGGCGGCGCGCGCGCGCGTGCCGGTGATGATCAACGGCAGGCCCGGCACCGGCAAGGAGGTGTTCGCCCGCGCGATCCACAGCGCGAGCCCGCGCGCGCGCGGCCAGCTCGTGATGGTCGACTGCTCGGCGGTCTCGCCGGGCCTGATCGGCTCGGGCCTCTTCGGCCACGAGCGCGGCGCCTTCCCGGGTGCGTTCGACCGGCAGATCGGCCGCCTCGTCCAGGCCGACGGCGGCAGCATCATCATCGACCATGTCGAGTGCATCCCGCTCGAAACGCAGGCGAAGCTCGTCGAATTCCTGAACACCGGCGAAGTGCAGATGATCGGCGGTTCGATTCGCCAGAGCGTCGACGTCCGCATCATCGCGACGAGCGCGAGCCCGCTCGACAAGCTGATCGAGGCGGGCCACTTCCGCGAGGATCTTTTCTACGCACTGTCGAGCGCGCAATTCACCCTGCCCTCGCTCTCGGAGCGCCGCGGCGACGTCGGTCCGCTCGCGCGCCACCTGCTCGCACGCATCGGCGGGCTGCCGGGCATGGGACCGATCGGCGTCACCGACGACGCTTTGCGTCTGCTCGCCGCCTATGCCTGGCCGGGCAATGTCCGCCAGCTGCAGGACGTGCTGTTCCGCGCCGCGGTCGAAAGCAAGACCGATGTCCTGACCAGCGCCGATTTCCGAGCGATCGAGGCCGCGCTGGGCGGCGGCGTGAACAGCGACAGCGACGTCGCGATCAACGGCGAAGCGATCGGCGTCACCCTCTACCTCCCCGACGGCAATCTGCGTCCGCTCGAGGAGATCGAGGCCGACGTCATCCGCCTCGCGATCGGCCATTATCGCGGCCGCATGAGCGAGGTCGCGCGCCGTCTCGGCATCGGCCGCTCGACGCTCTATCGCAAGCTCAGCGATCTCGGGATCGACACCGCCGCCTGACGCCCTTCTCACCTGGTCGAGCCGAGCATGCTTGATATATAAGTTTTGACTTATATATTCGCCCCGACATCAATCGGGAGAATCGTCATGCCGTTCGATACCATCGCCCACGCCGCCCTCGTCATCCGCAAGGTCGAGGACACCACTCACGCGGACCAGCCCGCGCGCGTCGTCGTCGCCTCGCGCGACTATCCGACCGATATCGACGATCTGTGGAACGCCATCACCGACAAGGCGCGTATCCCGCGCTGGTTCGCGCCGGTCGAAGGCGACCTCAGCCTCGGCGGCAAATATCAGATCAAGGGCAATGCCGGCGGCACCGTTACCGCGTGCGAGCCACCCAAAAGCTTCGCCCTCACCTGGGAATTCGGCGGCGGGATCAGCTGGGTCGAGGTCGAGCTGGCCGAGACTGGCGACGACAACACGCGCCTCACGCTCAGGCATATCGCGCCGCTCGACGACAAATCGGAGGAATTCTGGGACCGCTTCGGCCCCGGCGCGGTGGGGGTCGGCTGGGACCTCTCGCTGCTCGGCCTCGCCTGGCATCTCGAAACCGGCGAGGCGGTGCAGGAACGCTTCGCCGAGGAAACCTGGCCGCTGAGCGATGAAGGCAAGGCCTTCGCGACATCGAGCAGCGAAGCGTGGACCGCGGCGTCGATCGCCTATGGTACCGCCGAAGAGGCCGCGAACCGCGCGGGCGCCGACACGACCGCCTTTTACACCGGCGCCGCCGCATCCGAATGATGCACGCTTTCGACGTCCTCGGCGATCCGGTCCGCCGCCGCATATTGGAACTGCTCGCCGACGGGCAGCGCGCGTCGGGCGAGATCGTCGAGGTCATCGCCGCCGAGTTCGCCATCTCGCAGCCCGCGGTGTCGCAGCATCTGCGCGTGCTGCGTGACAGCGGCTTCGCGACGTCGCAGGCCGACGGGCGGCGGCGGCTCTATGCGGTCGCGCCCGAACGCTTCGACGAGATCGACGCGTGGGTTCAGCGCTTCCGCCGCACCTGGGAACCTCGCTTCGAGGCGCTCGCGACCGAGGTTGCGCGGGGCAAGCGCCAGCGGCGGCTGGAAGAAGAAGGCTAGGCGGTCAGCGCCGCGTCGCGCAGCCCGCGCCAGACGCGCAGCGCCTGCCGGTTTTCCGCGATGTCGTGAACGCGGAGCAGCTGCGCGCCCTGCGTCGCCGCCTGATAGTGCAGCGCGACCGTACCGCCGAGCCGCTGGTCGGCCGCCGCTTCATTGTCGAGCGCCCCGATCATCCGCTTGCGGCTCGCACCGAACAGCACCGGACAGCCCAATGTGTGAAACAGCGCGAGCCCGTTGATCAGCGCCAGATTGTCACCGACGCCCTTGCCGAAACCGAGTCCCGGATCGACGATGATCCTCGCCGGATCGACCCCGGCGGCAATGCACGCCGCGACGCGTTCGGCGAGCATGTCATGGACGTCGAACAGGACGTGCGCATAAGCGCCGCCCTCGTGCGGATCGCTCTTCGCCGACGGCGCGTGCATCAGCACCACCGGGCATCCGGCCTGCACGACCACATCCATCGCGCGGTCGTCGTAGCGCAGCGCCGAAATATCGTTGACGATCCGCGCCCCCGCGGCGAGCGCCGCCTCCATCACCGCGGCCTTGCGCGTGTCGATCGACACCGCCACCCCGCCTTTCGCCAGCGCCGAAACGACGCCCTCGACACGCTGGATTTCGTCGCCGTCCCAGATCAGCGGCGCGCCGGGGCGCGTCGATTCGCCGCCGACGTCGATGATCGCCGCCCCGGCCGCGCCCATCGCGAAACCGGCCTCGGCCGCGGCCACCGCGTCGACATGCTTGCCGCCGTCGGAGAAGCTGTCGGGCGTGACGTTCAGAATGCCCATCAGCTGCGGCTCGTTCAGCCGGATCGTCCGCTCGCCGAGCTGCAGATTGCCGCGCGGCCGGATCACGCCCGCGCGCTGAGCGCTTGCCGCTTCCGCCAGCCGGTCGGGCATCGCCGCGATCCAGCCGTCAAGCTCGGGAACCGGCACGACTGCCGATTTGACCATATCATCGTCGCGCAGGCTGACGTGCCACGCCGCGAACCAGACCAGCGTATCGGCGATGCGCAGGCAATCGTCGCCCAGCTCGTGCGGCCGGTCGACGAAGCAGGCCGGACGCAGGTAGATGCGCGCATCCTCCCACGTCTTGCCGAAGTCGGCTTTGGCCAGCGGCTGGAACATCAGGCCTCGTTGGCGAGCAGCCAGTCCTGCCGCACCGCGTCGATCACGCGCAGTTCCTTGCCCGTATCGACATGCCAGAACGTCCAGCCATTGCAGCTCGGCGCGCCCTGAACGCCCGCGCCGACCTTGTGGATCGACCCTGCGGGCTGGCCCTCGCATTCGAGGCTGCCGTCGACGCGCACCTTCGCCTTCCAGCGGCGCTTCGTATCGGTCAGCACCGTCCCCGGCGCGATCATTCCGCATTCGACGAGCGTGCCGAAGGCGACGCGCGTCGCGGCCTTCGGCGCCATCATCGTCTTCACCGCGCTTTCGTCGAGCGGCAGCGCCATTTCGATGCGCTCGTTCGCGGCGGCGATATAATCATCCTCGCGCTCGATGCCGATGAAATGCCGGCCGAGGCGCTTCGCGACCGCGCCCGTCGTCCCCGTCCCGAAAAATGGATCGAGGATCACGTCGCCGGGGTTCGAGCAGGCGAGCAGGATGCGATAGAGCAAGGCTTCGGGTTTTTGCGTCGGGTGGACCTTGGTGCCGCCCTTCTTGAGCCGTTCCTGCCCGCCGCAGATCGGGATCAGCCAGTCGCTGCGCATCTGGAGCTCGTCGTTCAGCGTCTTCATCGCGCGATAGTTGAAGGTATAGCGCGACTTCTCGCCCATCGACGCCCAGATCAGCGTCTCGTGCGCGTTGGTGAAGCGCGTGCCCTTGAAGTTCGGCATCGGGTTCGCCTTGCGCCACACGATGTCGTTGAGGATCCAGTATCCATTGTCCTGCAGCGCGGTGCCGACGCGGAAGATATTGTGATAGCTGCCGATCACCCAGATGCTGCCGTTCGGTTTCAGGATGCGCTTCGCTTCCTTGAGCCACGCATGGGTGAAGCGGTCGTAGGTCGCGAGGCTGTCGAACTTGTCCCAGTCGTCGTCGACCGCATCGACCTGGCTGCCGTCGGGGCGGAGCAGGTCGCCGCCGAGCTGGAGGTTGTACGGCGGGTCGGCGAAGATCATGTCGACCGATGCGGCCGGCAGCGAGCGCATCATCTCGACGCAATCGCCCTGTAAGATGCTGTCGAGCGGCAGGTCCGCGGGGTCGACTTTCGGCGTCCGCTGCTTCGTCGCCGGCGCCTTGACCCGTTCCATCACACCCATGTTTCGCCCCTGTCTTCGACTGAAAGAAGGCCCTGATGAGTCAGGCGGAGTCCGCCGTCAAGCGCAGGACTCTAGGGATTCCGCGTGACCAACTGGTTAACGCGATGAGAACGAAAGGAGTCTGACACAGCATATGGAGTCGTCGGCGAATCGCGGACTCAACCACTGGTGGTGTGGCGGCGAGGACTCACCCACCAAAAAAATTTCGTCAAAGTCCCGGATCGACCCCGGTCAGTTCGATCGAGCGCTGCCAAAGCTCGCGCGCCAGCTTCGGGTCGCGCGCGGTGCGCGTCGCGCGCGCCGGTCCCGACCGCCCCGATATCTCGCCGAGCCCCTGCGGCCCCAGATAGTCGCCGCCCTGCACCCGCGCGCCCGTCGCCGCCTGCAAGGTCGGCCACGCCCCCTGCGCCGCGCTGTTGAAGAACGGTCCGGCAAGCGGCGTCATCGTGCGCAGCGGCAGCGGCAGGTGCCGCGTCAGTTCGGTGAGCGCGACCCCCGGATGGCATCCGATCGCCTGCGTTGCGCGCCCGGCGGCGCTCAATCGCCGGTCGAGTTCGAACATATGGAGCAGGTTCGCGAGCTTGCTCATCTGGTAGCGCGCCCAGTTGTGATAGCTGCGCACCGCCGACAGATCGCTATAGTCCATCGCTCCGTTGCGGTGCGCGATGCTGCCCGTGATCACGATGCGGTCGTCGACATGGGGATGGATGAGGCCGGTGAGCGCGAACGTGCCGAGATGATTGACCCCGAACTGCAGCTCATATCCCTGCCTCGTCAGCGTCCTGGGCGGGATCATCACCCCCGCATTGTTGATCAGCACATCGATCCGCGGTCCGGCAAGCATCGCGTTCGCCGCGTCGCGCACCTGATCGAGATCGGCAAGATCGAGCGGCTGGAACGACAGCTCGGCCTTCGGGACGTCGACCCGGATGCGGTTCATCGCGATCTCGGCTCTGGTCTCGTCGCGGCAGGCGAGGATCACATGCGCGCCCCGCGCCGCCAGCACCTTCGCGGTCTCGAAGCCGATCCCGGCGTTGGCACCGGTGACAAGGAAAGTGCGGCCGGTCTGGGCCGACACGTCGTCGGCCGTAAATCCCCTGCTCATCGCCTTTCCCCCCTTTTGGCTTTCGGGCTTCAGACCAGCTGCATTTGCGCGACCGGGGCAAAACTGGTCCGATGATGCGGCGTCGGGCCGTGCCGCCGCAGCGCCGCGAGATGCTGAGCGGTACCATAACCCATGTTGGTTTCCCAGCCGAAGCCGGGATAATCGCGCGCCGCGGCGACCATGAAGCGGTCGCGATGCTCCTTCGCGATGATGCTCGCCGCCGAGATGCAGGGATGCAGCGCGTCGCCGCCGATGATCGCGGTCGCCGTATAGCGCCATTTGGGCAGGCGGTTGCCGTCGACGAGCACCTCGTGCGGTTCGAAGCCCAGCGCCTCGACCGCGCGCGTCATCGCGAGGAAGGTCGCCTGCAGGATGTTGATCCGGTCGATCTCGGCAACGCTCGCCTCGCCGACGCCCCAGCGGCAGCGCGCCTTGATCTCGATCTCCAGCTCGCCGCGCCGCTTCGCCGTCAGTTTCTTGCTGTCGTCGAGCCCGGCGATCCCGCCTTCGCAAAGCAGCACGGCCGCCGCGACCACCGGCCCCGCGAGCGGCCCGCGCCCGGCCTCGTCCACTCCGACGATCGTCAGATGCGCCACGGCGGATAGCGCCGATATTCGGCCGCCTGATAAAGGCAGAGGCGATTGCCCGCAGGATCGGTCAGCCGCGCCTCGCGCCAGCCCCAGTCCTCGTCCTTGGGCATCTGGTCGAACCGTACCCCGCGCCGTGCGAGATAGGCGACCCACGCGTCGAGCGCACCGCTTTCGAGATAGGCCGTCGCGCCGCCCGCCGAGCCGTCGCCGGCGCTTTCGTCAACATGGATCGACAGCGTCACGCCGTTCGCGGCCTCGAAGCGGGCATAGCCATTGTCCGGACTATCGACGATCTGCTTCAGACCCATCTGTTTATAGAAAGCGACCGACACCGAATAATCGTTCGCGGGCAAGGTGATCTGGTTGAGCGCGGGGCCCGTAAACAGCCCGTCGTTGCGCACGAACTGCTGGCCCATCGGGCCATGCCCCTGCCCCAGCCCCGGTGCATCGAGCAGCGACAGCCGCACGAAATCGCGCGCGCGCGCGATCGCGGGTTCGAGCGGCATGCCCTGCGCCAGCCCCGTCGCGATCGCGCTCGCCAGCGTGCAGCCGGTACCGTGGCTGTGCGGCGTGTCGATACGCGGCGCCTCCCAGCGCGCGACCTCGCCCTCGCCGGTCTCGAGTAACCGGTCGGTCACCGTCGCGCCCTCGGCATGCCCGCCCTTGACGAGCAGCGAGCAGCCGTGCGCGAGCACCGCTTCCTCGCCGCCGAGCGCGTCGAGTTCGGGCAGGTTCGGCGTCGCGACCACCGCGCGGTCGAGAAGCGCCTTGAACGCCGCGATCGTCCCGTCATCGGCCAGCACCGATCCGCTCGTCGCGACCATCACCGGATCGAACACAAGCGCCGCCTGCGCGAGGTCGGGCTGCGACAGTCGTTCCGCCACCGCCGCGGCGGTTTCGGCGCTGCCGATCATGCCGATCTTGACCGCATCGACGCCGATATCCGCCGCGACGCTATCGATCTGCGCGAGCACCATATCGGTCGGGACCGGATGCATCGCCTGCACGCCGAGCGTATTCTGGGCGGTGATCGCGGTGATCGCGGTCATGGCATGGCCGCCGAGCATCGTGACCGCCTTGATGTCGGCCTGGATGCCCGCACCGCCGCCGCTGTCCGAGCCGGCGATGATCAGGACGCGCGCGGTCACCCCTTATGCTTTCGCTCCGTCGAAGCGGGGAATTTGGCGAGCGCCGCGCCTTCACGCAAAGGGCGATCGAGCAGGTCGCCGCCGCAATTGGGGCAAATCTCGTCCAGCTTGTCGGCGCAGTTCGCGCAGAAGGTGCATTCGAACGAGCAGATGAAGGCGCCGTGAAGGTTTGCCGGCAGGTCGCGGCCGCACTTTTCGCAATCGGGTCGCATTTCAAGCATGATCAGTCTCTTTCAGTTTTCAGAAATCAGGATGGGTTCAGGCGGCCGCGGCGCGCACCGCGTCGCAGATCATGTCGACAACCTGCTCGACCTGTCCGGCATCGTCGCCCTCGGCCATCACGCGGATCAGGGGTTCGGTGCCCGACGGACGGATGACGAGGCGGCCGCGACCGTTGAGCGTTGCCTCGCCCTCGGCAATCGCCGCAATGACATGCCGGTCCTCGAGCGGTTTGCCGCCCGAAAAGCGGACATTTTTCAGAAGCTGCGGCACCGGGTCGAACCGATGCAGCAGATCGCTCGCGGGCTTGCCGCCCGCAACGAGCTCGGCCAGCACCTGCAACGCCGCGAGCGTGCCGTCGCCGGTCGTCGCATGGTCCGACAGGATCATGTGCCCCGACTGTTCGCCGCCGACGTTGAAGCCGCCCTCCCTCATCCTTTCGAGGACATAGCGATCGCCGACCTTCGCGCGTTCGAGCCGCAGCCCTTCACCTTCGAGGAAGCGTTCGAGGCCGAGGTTCGACATCACCGTCGCGACGACGCCGCCGCCCTTCAGCCGCCCCTGCCGCGCCCAGCTCGCGCCGATCAGCCCCATGATCTGGTCGCCGTCGATCACCCGGCCCTTTTCGTCGACGACGATCAGCCGGTCGGCGTCGCCGTCGAGTGCGATGCCGATATCGGCGCCGCTCGCGACGACGGTTTCCTGCAGCAGCGCGGGCGCGGTCGATCCGCATTTGTCGTTGATGTTGGTGCCGTTGGGCGTGACGCCGATCGCGACGACGTCGGCGCCGAGCTCCCAGAACACTGTCGGCGCGCTGTTGTAGGCGGCGCCGTTGGCGCAATCGAGCACGATGCGCAGTCCGTCGAGGCGGACCGATTCGGGCAGGCTCTGCTTCACGGCGTGGATATAGCGGCCGCGCGCGTCATCGATGCGCTTGGCGCGTCCGATATGCGCCGCTTCGGCGAGCTTCGGCTGCTCGGCCAGCAGATGCTCGATCTGCGCCTCGTCCTCGTCCGACAATTTATAGCCGTCGGGGCCGAACAGCTTGATGCCGTTATCCTGATAGGGATTGTGGCTGGCCGAGATCATCACGCCGAGGTCGGCACGCATCGAGCGCGTCAGCATCGCGATCGCGGGCGTCGGCATCGGACCGACCTGCACCACATCCATGCCGACGCTGGTGAAGCCCGCGACCAGCGCGTTCTCGAGCATATAGCCCGACAATCGCGTGTCCTTGCCGATCACGACGCGGTGCTTGTGGTCGCCGCGCAGGAAATGCGCGCCCGCCGCCATGCCGACGCGCATCGCGACTTCCGCCGTCATCGGGGCCCGGTTGGTCAGGCCGCGAATCCCGTCGGTTCCGAAAAACTTGCGCATGTTCCCTCTGCTACCTAATCCGGTGGCCGCAAAGCCTGCCCCGGCTTCCCACGGGATGGCCCCCGCGGAGCATTTCCCGGCCCAAAAACCGGTTCCCGTTTCTTCCGGGAGATGCTCTAAGTCACCCAATTTTGCTTGGCAAGCAGGCCAGAAGAAACGCCGGGAGAATCCGCTTTGAAATCCGCTTGGTTCATTCTCTCGGCGCTCGTCGCCGGCATGCTTCTGGGGATCGGGGTCGAACTGGCCTCGCCCGCCGCCGGAACCGCTTCGCTTCCCTGGATCGAACCGATCGGGCTGCTCTGGCTCAACGCGCTCAAGATGACGATCGTCCCGCTCGTCGTCGCGCTGCTGATCACCGGCATCACCGCGACCGCCGATGCCGCACGCGCGGGGAAACTCGCCTTCCGCGCGGTGATGACCTTCCTCGGCGCGATTTCCCTGTCGGGCCTGATGACCCTGCTCCTCGCGCCGCTGCTGCTCCGGCTCTTCCCGCTGTCGCCCGGCGCCGCCGAGGCGCTCCGCCACGGGCTCGGCGGTTCGGCGGAGGCCGGCCCCTCGCCCACCTTCGGCGACTTCCTGCTCTCGCTGGTCCCGACGAATCCGATCGCCGCCGCCGCCGAAACAGCCATCCTGCCGCTGATCGTCTTCACCACCATCTTCGCCTTCGCGATCACCAGGCTGGAGCCCGTGCAGCGCGCGACGCTGTCAGGCCTGTTCAAGGCGCTGGGCGACGCGATGCTGATCGTCATCGGCTGGGTGCTCGCGCTCGCGCCGATCGGCGTCTTCGCATTGGGCTATGCGCTCGCGGTCAAGGCGGGGGTCGCGGCGTTCGGCGGTCTCATCCATTATGTATTGATCCTGTCGGCCATCGGCACCAGCTGCATCCTGCTCGGGCTGCTGCTCGCATGGCTCGTCGTCGGCATTCCGCTCCCGCGCTTCGTCCGCGCGATGGTGCCGACGCTCGCGGTCGCGATCAGCACGCAAAGCTCGCTCGCCAGCCTGCCCGCGATGCTGAAATCGTCCGAGGAACTCGGCGTCGACCCCAAGAAGGCCGACGTCGTCCTGCCGCTGGCGGTCGCGCTTTTCCGCTTCACCAGCCCGGCGATGAATCTTGCCGTCGTCGTCTATGTCGCCTGGCTGTTCGGAGTCGAGCTGACGCCATGGGAAATGGCGGTCGGCCTGCTCGTCGCGATGGCGGCGGCGCTGTCGTCGGTCAGCCTGCCCGGTTCGATCAGCTTCGTGACCTCGATCGCGCCGATCGCGGTGTCGATGGGCGTTCCCGTCGCGCCGCTCGGCCTGCTCGTGGCGGTCGAGACCTTTCCCGATATCTTCCGCACGCTCGGCAATGTCATCGGCGACGTCGCCGCCACCAAATATGCCGCCGATGGTGTAGAAGAGGATGGTTCCCCCGCAGGAGTCGCATCATGAAATATCGCAAGCTCGGCCACGGCCTCGAAGTGTCCGCGATCGGCATCGGCTGCATGCCGATGATCAAGGGCGGCAACATCCTCTATGGCGAGGCCGCCGATTTGGGCGAATCGACGCGCACGATCCACCGCGCGATCGACCTTGGCGTCACCTTCTTCGACACCGCCCAGATCTATGGCCCGTTCAGCAACGAGGAATTGCTCGGCGAGGCGATCCGGGGCAAGCGCGATGGCCTCGTCATCGCGACCAAGTTCGGTTTCAGGTTCGAGGGCAAGCAGATCACCGGCGTCGACGGCTCGCCCGCCAACGCCCGCGCCGCGTGCGAAGGCTCGCTGCAG
>NZ_JAEMQX010000138.1 GCF_016463645.1 Sphingopyxis sp.
GTCGGCATGCACCGCATCGCGCACTGGCTGTTCGAGGCGCGGCTTTTCTTTCTCGCGCGCTTCGTCAATCACCTCTCGCGCTTCCTGACCGCGATCGACATCCATCCGGGCGCGACGATCGGCGAGCATCTGTTCATCGATCACGGTTTCGGCGTCGTGATCGGCGAGACCGCCGAGATCGGCGATAATGTCTCGATCTATCAGGGCGTGACGCTCGGCGGCACCGATCCCGCGAACGGCATCGGCGGCAAGCGCCACCCGACGCTCGCGAACGACGTCATCGTCGGATCGGGCGCGCAGATCCTCGGCCCTGTCACCGTCCACGCGCGCGCACGCGTCGGCGCCAATGCGGTGGTGACGAAGGACGTGCCCGAGGGCGCGGTGATGGTCGGCATTCCGGCGCGCTCGACCCTGCTCGACGCGACCGAATATGCCCGCGAATTCGTGCCCTATGGCACGCCCTGCAGCGAAACCTTCGACCCTGCGACGCAGAAGGTCGAACTGCTGCAGTGCCAGCTCGACCAGATGCAGAAGCAACTCAAGGCGCTGCTCGAAGAGCGCGAGCTCGCCGCCGTCGATGACGAAGCGCCGCGGCGCAAAGGGAGCCGGACCGGCGCCTGATGGGAACCGTGACGTCCTTGCCGTTCGGAAATGGTCGGGCGGCACCGCAACAGACCGGCTTCGAGCGCCCCGAGCTCATGCGTATCCTCGACCTCTACGGTCGCATGGTCGCGGCGGGGCACTGGCGCGACTATGCGATGGATTTCCACCGCGACGCCGCGATCTTCTCGGCCTTTCGCCGCGCCGCCGAGCGCCCCGAATATCGCATAGAAAAACGCCCCGCCTTGCGGAGCCGGCAGGGCATGTGGGCCCTTGTCTCCGAAGCCGGGGCGATCCTGAAACGCGGGGACGAGCTTTCGAATGTGCTCGCCCCCGTCGAACGCAAGCTTATGAAGCTGGTATCGGACTGACCGTCCGCACCGTCGCCGGCAACTGGTCGGCGATATTCGGCGGCAGGAAGCCGACCACCACCGCCCGCGCATTCTGCCAGAAGGCCGAGAGCAGCAGCAGCGCCGAACCGATCACGAACGCCGTCAGCGCGACGTTGAGTTCGACCGCGCCGAAGGTGTTGAACAGCTGGGTCATCGCGAACAGCACATAGGCGAGCGCCGACACCAGCAGCGCACGGCGATCGATCGCGAGAGCGATCAGCCCGAACAGGATATAGACGGCGATCACCATCACCGCCGCGGCGCTGCCGATGTCGTCGCCGCGCGTGACGCCGAGCAGGTGGAAGATCGGGTGCGCGATCATCGGCGCGGCGAGCAGGTGGAGCCAGAAGGCGACGTCGCTGCGCCGCGTCTGGCGCACGCGGTCGCTGCGGTCCCACCACATCGCGAGCGCGAAGACGCCGAGGCCGGCGATCAGCACGAGCGCCATCGGCAGCGTGCCGTCGGGGCTGGGCATTCCGGTGATCGCGAGCACGAGCGCGACCGCGGTCGCCGCGAGCGCGGCGGTTCCGGCGGCGACGGTGATCGGCACCATGAAACGCTTCCAGTGCGCCCAGGTCGCGGCGGCGGTGATCAGCGCCATCGATCCGACGAGGATCGCGCCGATCGTCTCCGACGGACTGCTGCCGAAAATATCCTCGCCATGCCTGACGAGGAACCCGACCATCGTTCCGAACACCCCGCCCGAAAAGGCGAGGACGAGGACGATGCTGGGCAGCGCCATGCGGCGTTTGCGGGTAAAATATTCGGCGAGGAACCAGGCCGAGCCGGCGACGAAGGCGCCGCCGAGCGCGGGATGGATCGACGCGCCGATCCAGCCGACCGCGACGAGCAGGATCACCGCCGCGATGCTGACGAAGATATCGTTGAAACCGGTGATGAGGCGGAATGATTCCTCATCGGCTCCGGGGGCGGCGCGCACCGATGCGATATGCGAGCGGAAAGCCGATGCGGCCTCCGGCGTCAGTACCTTTGCATCGACCGCGGCTTGCAGGTCGCTTTCACTATACATCGGGGTCGTCCTTCTGTCCGATCCCCTTGCCCCGGGGGCGTTTTATCAAAACTGTATTAGTGATGCAACACAATAAGTCAGGCGAAGATATGCGCGGCGGTGAGCCGCTCGCGCTGTGCCGTCGTGATCCGGTCGACCAGCCGCCACGCCGCGGGATAGAGCGCAAGGCTGACGAGCGACGCAAGGATGCCGATCTGCTGGCCGGTCCGGAGTTCTTCCGCCGACGCGGGGTTGATCGTCAGGCGGAGCGCGATGTTCGATGCGATGTTCGCGAACACCCATGTTCCCCACCAGATGGCGAGCAGGCTTTCCGCCCGCTCGAGTTCGTCGCCCTGTCCGCCGTGGCTCGCATTCCATATCTGCCGCATGGCCGCATAGGGTTTGAAGAGATTGGCGATGGGAACGAAGAACCAGCCGACCGCCCAGCCCGGCGTATAGTCGAAGCCGACCACGCCCGCGGCGACGATATTGGCGGCGGCGCGATAAATCCACATGCCGAAGAAGACGACCGTGATCAGCGTCAGCAACAGGTCGGCAAGGCCGGCCGCGGCATAGGCGGCCGCCCCGCCGGTAAGCGGCGCATTCTCGTCGAGCGAAATGATGCCGCGCAGTTCGGCGATCTGGCCGAGAAGGCTTGCCCCGATCACGGCGAATCCCGCGATCAGCAGGAACTTCACGAGCTTTGCCCGCTGCGCCAGCAGGTCGATTCCCTCGAAAAGTCCCATGATCGCCATGACATTCCCCCGCGGATGCGCCGCCCCGGCGCGCCCGCGGGGGAATATATCAGGTTCAGCCCAGCGCCATCAATGCCTTCATGACATTCATCGACTGCTCGCTGCCCGACTGGGGGACGGTTTCGCCGTTGCGGTCGATGATCTTCTCCCACGCCGCCGCGACGCCCTCGGGGGTGCGCTCGCCTTCGGGAAGCGCGACGCCCGGCGTCATCGTGACATAGGCGGCGTGGAACGCGCCCGCGCCCGCGCCGACGATCATGTTGGTCGGGGCGTCTTCGCTGACGAGGTAGAGCGCGGCCGGAACGACATTCTCGGGCGTGAACTTCTCGAACAATTCGGCGGGGAAGATATCCTCGGTCATGCGCGTTCCCGCGACCGGGGCGATCGTGTTGCAGCGGATGTTGTATTTCGCGCCTTCGAGGTGAAGCGTCTTGGTCAGCCCGGCGAGGCCGAGCTTCGCCGCGCCGTAATTGGCCTGTCCGAAATTGCCGTAGAGGCCGGTCGACGAGGCGGTCATCAGGATGCGGCCATAGGCTTGTTCGCGCATCAGCTCCCAGCACGCCTTGGTGACATTGGCGCTGCCGCTGACGTGCACTTTCAGCACCAGGTCGAAATCGGCGGGTTCCATCTTGGCGAAGCTCTTGTCGCGCAGGATGCCGGCATTGTTGATCAGGACGTGGACGCCGCCCCATTCTTCCTTCGCCTTGGCGACCATTTCGACCATCTGGTCATATTCGGTGACGCTGCCGCCGTTCGACATGGCGGTGCCGCCGGCCGCGCGGATTTCCTCGACGACCTGCAGTGCGGCGTCCGAATGGCCGGTGCCGTCGCGCGACCCGCCGAGGTCGTTGACGACGACCTTCGCGCCGCGGCGGGCGAGTTCCAGCGCATAAGCGCGGCCGAGGCCGCCGCCGGCACCTGTAACAATGGCAACACGCCCGTCAAATTTGATCGTCATGATGGTCTCCCGGAAAGGGCAAGCCGGAGAAAGGTTGCCCGAAAAAACTGGAACGTCCTTAGCCGTTCGCTCCTCGCTGGCAAGAGGGAGAGAAAAGTGCAGGGTGAAACAAAAATGTCATGCAAATGACGTGTACCTGTCACTTAAGCGTCATAGCAGCGCCTCCAGATTGTCACCTTTCGCAACGGAGCAAATCTTCATGCGCCACACCCTGACCGCCGCTCTGCTGGCGACATCGATGTTCAGCTTTCCGGCCGCAGCGCAGGCGCAGGCGGTGACCGCCGAGGAAGCGGCGCAGCTGCGCGCCGAGCTTGCGGCGCTGAGGGCGCAGGTGCAGACGCTCGAAGCCCGGCTCGACGCGGCGACCACGCAAACCGCGCCGGCGCCCGCTCCGGTGCCGACGCCCGCGACGCCGTCGGCTCCGGCGAAGCCGGCGACCGAAATCAGCTGGAAGGCCGCGCCCGAGATCAGGACCGCCGACGGCTGGAGCTTCAAGCCGCGCGGGCGCATCCAGCTCGACGTTGCGAGCGTCGATGCGCCGGCGGGCGTGACCGGCCTTCGCGGGGGTACCGCGACCGAGTTCCGCCGCGTCTACCTTGGCGTCGACGGCAAGATTCCGGGCGGCTTTTCATACCGCGTCGAAGCCGACATAGCGAACAGCACTGTCGAGCTGACCGACATCTATCTGACCTATGGCACCGGTCCGGTCTCGGTAACCGCCGGTCAGGTCAAGGTTTTCACCGGCCTCGACGACATGACGAGCGATCTTTTCACCAGCCTCACCGAGCGCGCGGCCTTTGTTCAGGCGTTCGGCTTCGAGCGCCGCGTCGGGCTCTCGGCGCAATACAAGGGGAAGGCGCTTCTCGTGCAGGGCGGGGTGTTCGGCGACAACGCCCTCGACCTCACCGACAGCAACCACAGCATGAGCGTCGACGGCCGCGTCGTCTTCATGCCGAAGTTCGGCAAGACGCAACTCCATCTCGCAGCGTCGGGCCATTATCGCGATCCCGATGATCCCGCGGCGACGGGCCGCTACCGCGCGCGTCCCTTCGTCCACACGACCGACGTTCGCCTCGTCGACACCGGGCTGATCGACGTATCGAAGGAACGCGGGCTGGGGCTCGAGGGTGCGGTCCTCTCCGGCCCGTTCCACGCGGCGGGCGAAGCCTATTGGCACACGGTCAAGCGCGCGGGCGCCGTCGACCCGACCTTCTTCGGCGGTTATGCCGAAGTCGGCATGGTGCTGACGCCCGGCGACGCGCGCGGCTACAAGGATGGAGCCTTCGACCGGCTGAAGCCTTTGAAGCCGATCACCGCCGGCGGGATCGGCGCGATCGAAGTCAACGCGCGCTACGACCACCTCGACCTCAACGATGCGGGTATCGTCGGCGGGCAGCAGAAAGCGGCGCTGATCGGGCTCGTCTGGGCGCCGATCGAATATATCCGCATCACCGCCAACTACGGGAAATTGTGGATCGACGATGCGCGCATCCCGACCGCTACGGGCGACCGCAGCTACAAGGCCGATACCTTCGGGCTGCGCACCCAGGTCGATTTCTGACGCCGCGCGGCGACCGCTCAGGGCTGAAGTGTCGCCGGCGTGCCCGGCTTCACCATCTGGGCCAGCCGCGCCGCGTCCCAGTTGGTGAGGCGGATGCAGCCATGGCTCTCCGCCCGGCCGATCGTGTGCGGTTCGCTGGTGCCATGAATGCCGTAATGTGGCTTGTTCAGGTCGAGCCAGACGACGCCCACCGGGCTGTTCGGACCGGGTTCGAGACGCTGCGAGTCCTTGCTGTCGCTCACATCCCAGAACAGCTTCGGGTTGTAATGGAAGTCGGGATTGCGGCTGACGCCCTGGATCTTCCATTGCCCGATCGGCAGCGGATCGCGGCTGCTGCCCATGGTCGCGGGAAATTGCGCGATCAGCCTGTCACCGGCACCGAACGCCTTCACCACACCCTCGGACTTGTCGACGACGACTTTCTCGGCTTGTGGCTGCTCCGACGACACGCCGAGGCGGCGGAGCGTGTCGTTCCACCCGCGCGGGTCGCTGACGGCATCGCGCGCCTTGGCATTCGGGATGTTGGGCACGCGGATCGCCTTGCCCGCGCCGATGGGCGTCGACGCCGAATTCATCGCGACGATCGCCTCGGGCGTCGTATGAAAACGCTCGGCAAGCGCTTCCATCAAATTGCGATAGCCGAGCGTCGGGAGCTTTGCCTGCCCGGCGGCGTCGGCGGGGAAATCCGGGAAAAAGGGGCCGGCGGCGAAGCCGGCGGGGATGACGACGACGCGCGTCGCGGGAATATCGCGCCAGCGCTCCATGCCGGCGAGCGTCGCCTCGTCGAGCTTGCCGGTATCGGGCAGGTCGTTGGCCGTCTGGAATCCGCGAAGCGCGGCGAAATAGGATTGGCCCTCCTTGCCGTCGATCACGCCGGGCGAGAAGCCCAGGCGGTCGAGGATGACCTGCGCGCGCAACGCGGGTGTTTCCGGGATGGAGGATTCTTCGGCCTTGGCATCGGCGAAATCGAGCGTCGCGGGCTCGGTCGCGGATGGTTTCCGCTGCTGTTCGCTCTTCGGTCCGGATGGCGCATTGCAGCCGCCGAGCAGAAGCAAGGTAACGAAATATGGCGTTATTTTCAAAACCTGTCCTTTCCTGGCCTTCACCTGTTCAACGTGAAGGTCCCGGAAAGGATGCGCTCCGACGGGGCCGGCTGGCCGATGCGCCGGCCGGTCCGGTCAATTCCTAGACGCTCTTGCCCGCATCGAGCGCATAGCCCGCCGAGCGGACGGTGCGGATGATATCGCTCGTGCCGGGCAGGTTGATCGCCTTGCGCAGGCGGCGGATATGGACGTCGACCGTGCGCAGTTCGATGTCGCTGTCCTGACCCCAGACGCTGTCGAGCAACTGCCCGCGCGAGAAGACGCGGCCCGGATGCTCCATGAAATGGCGGAGCAGGCGGAACTCGGTCGGCCCCATCGCGACGATCTGGTTGCTCCGCACGACCTTGTGCGCGACCGAATCGAGCTCGATGTCGGCATAGGTCAGCATCTCGCCCGCGAGGGCGGGGCGCAGGCGGCGGAGCACCGCCGACACGCGCGCGACCAGCTCGCGCGGGCTGAACGGCTTGGTGACATAGTCGTCGGCGCCGGTTTCGAGACCGCGGATGCGATCCTCCTCCTCGCCGCGCGCGGTGAGCATGATGATCGGGACGTTCGCCGACTTGGGATTGCGGCGCAGGCGCCGGCAGACCTCGATGCCCGGCAGGCTCTCGATCATCCAGTCGAGCAGGACGATGTCGGGCACGCGTTCCTCGACGAGGACGAGCGCCTGTTCGCCGTCGGGGGTCTGGCGGACCGAAAAGCCTTCGCGCGCGAAATGCCAGACGATGAGCTCGGCGATCGCCTCGTCATCCTCGATCAGCAGCAGATCGGGCTGCGGCATCAGCCTTGCTCCTGCTCCGCGGCGCCATCTTCGGGCTGTTCGCCGCGCTCGCGTTCCTCCATCCGTTCGCCGGTTACGACATAATAGACCATCTCGGCGATGTTCGTCGCATGGTCGCCCATGCGTTCGAGGTTCTTGGCGACGAACAGCAGGTGCGCGCTTTCCGAGATATATTTCGGATTTTCCATCATGAAGGTGACGAGCGTGCGGAAGATGCTGTTGTAGAAATCGTCAACATTCTTGTCGCGGACGGTGACGCGCACCGCGAGCTCGGCGTCGCGCGCGGCAAAGCTGTCGAGCGCGTCGTGGACCAGTTCGGCAACCGCCGACGACATCGACGTCAGCACGGGGATTGCCTCGATCTGGCGCGTCTGATCCATCAGCGCGACGCGCTTGGCGATATTCTTGGCATAATCGCCGATGCGCTCGACGACCGATACGATCTTCAGCGCCGCAATCATCTCGCGCAGATCGTCCGCCATCGGGGCGCGGAGCGCGATCGTCTGTGTCGTGAGCTGTTCGATTTCGGCTTCGAGCGCGTCGATCTTCTTGTCGTCGCGCACGACCTGCGCCGCGAGGTCGAGGTCGCCGTTGCTGAGTGCGGTCATCGCCTGGAGCAGCGCCTGTTCGGCGCGGCCTCCCATCTCGCTGATCAGGCCGCGGAGGCGGTTCAGATCCTCGTCGAAAGCCTTGACCGTATGATCGTTCGTTAGTGCCATCACTCTTGTCCTTTTGCGCCGCGGATCAACCGTAGCGGCCGGTGATATAGTCCTTGGTGCGTTCCTGCTTCGGGTTGGTGAAGATGTCGGTGGTCTTCCCGTATTCGACCAGGGTTCCGAGGTGGAAAAAGGCGGTGCGCTGCGACACGCGGGCCGCCTGCTGCATGTTGTGCGTGACGATCACGATCGCATATTTACCGCGCAGCTCGTGAATAAGTTCCTCGATCTTCGCGGTCGCGATCGGGTCGAGCGCCGAGCAGGGCTCGTCCATCAGGATGACTTCGGGGTCGACCGCGATCGCGCGCGCGATGCACAGGCGTTGCTGCTGGCCGCCCGACAGCGCGGTGCCGCTCTCGCCGAGCCGGTCCTTGACCTCGTCCCACAGGCCGGCGCGCACCAGCGCGCGCTCGACGATGACGTCGAGGTCGGCCTTGTTCGGCGCGAGGCCGTGGATGCGCGGGCCATAGCCGACATTGTCATAGATCGACTTGGGGAAGGGGTTCGGCTTCTGGAACACCATGCCGACGCGCGCGCGCAGCTGCACGACGTCCATCGACGGCGCATAGATATCCTCGCCGTCGAGTTCGATCCGGCCCGTGACCCGCGCGCTCGCGACCGTGTCGTTCATGCGGTTCAGCGAGCGCAGGAAGGTCGATTTGCCGCAGCCCGAAGGGCCGATGAAGGCGGTGACGAGGTCGGTGCCGACGTCGATCGACACATCCTTGATCGCCTGTTTCTCGCCATAGAAGACGTTGACGCCGTGCGCCTTCATCTTCGGATCGGTAATGGTCAGGTCTTCTTGGGTCATGTTCACCAGCGTTTTTCGAATTTGTTGCGAAGATAGATCGCAAAGGCGTTCATCGACAGCAGCACGACAAGCAACACGATGATCGCGGCGGAGGTTTTCTCGACGAAGCCCCGGTCGACTTCGTCCGACCAGAGGAA
>NZ_JAEMQX010000139.1 GCF_016463645.1 Sphingopyxis sp.
GCGCGGAACAGGAAGATGCCGGCGTTCCAGCTGTACCCGCCCGCGGCGAGCATCGTCTCGGCATCGGCGAGCGGCGGCTTTTCGATGAATCGATCGACCTTGAAGCCCTCGTCGCCGAGCGGACCGCCCCCGGCGATATAGCCGAAACCGGTTTCGGGGCAGTCGGGGGTGATGCCGAAGGTGACGAGCCAATCCTGTTGCGCCAGGCGGGCGCCCTTGGCGATCGCGGCATGAAAGGCGGAAAGGTCGGCGATCACATGGTCGCTCGGCATCACGAGCAGCAGCGTGTCGGCGTCGGCCTGCGCGACCGCGAGCGCGATGGCGGCGGCGGTGTTGCGCGGCATCGGCTCGACGAGCAGCGAAGCCTCTTTCGCGCCCATCTGCTCGCGGACGACCGCGACATGCGCGTCGCCGCACAGGATGATCGGCGGCAGGAAGTCCGGACCCGCGGGCGTGCGCTGCACCGTCTGCTGGAACAGGCTCTTCTCGCCCGTCAGCGGCAGGAACTGTTTGGCGCGGTCGCCGCGCGATTCGGGCCACAGGCGGGTCCCGGCGCCACCGCAAAGGATTACGGGCTGAATCATCAAGCTCATGGACTCCCGTCTATCGCCTTGGGTGCCGCGGGTCATCCTCTTCGTTGAAATGGCAAGTGTAAAATTAACCGACAGTTGACGCCTCGGCTGTACTACCCTGCGGACATGTTCCGGCTGTTCAAACATTATGTCCCGCACGCCGTCGTCTGGCTGGCGCTGATCGAATTTTTCGCGCTGCTCGGCTCGGCCGAAGGGGCATGGCATCTCTATGCGCATCAGGCGGGATTCGACGCGGGGCCGCTCGCCGGCCGCTGGCTCCCGCTGCTCACCTTCGGCGTCGCCAATTCGCTCGCGATGATGGCGACCGGCATGTACGGAAACGAAGGGCTGCGTTCGATGCGCTTTGCGACCGCGCGCCTGCTCGCCGCGATCTCGCTCGGCGTGATCTTCCTGTCGGTGCTGGGTTTCCTGCTGCCCTCCGCGACGCTGTGGCGCGCGAACAGCCTCTATGCGATGATCCTTGCGATCGCGGTGCTGTTCGTGATCCGCCTCGCGCTGACGCAGTCGTCGGGCACCGAGGCGTTTCGCCGGCGCATCCTGGTGCTGGGCGCGGGGCCGCGCGCGGCGCGGCTCGCGGCGCTGGCCGGCGCGCCGGGAAGCGGGCTCGAAATGGTCGGATTCGTCGCGATGAGCGCCGCCGAGCAGACCGTCGCGGGCGCCGTGCCGCGCGAGGCGATCGCCAATCTGTCGGAACATGTCGTCGCGCTGCGCGCCGGTGAAGTCGTGCTGGCGCTCGAGGAACGGCGTAACGCGCTGCCGCTGAACGACCTCCTCCGCGTCAAGACGACCGGCGTCCATGTCAACGATATCGCGAGTTTCATCGAGCGCGAGACCGGGCGCGTCGACCTGGCGACGACCAACCCCAGCGGCCTCATCTTTTCGGACGGCTTTTCGGCGGGGCAACGGATTTCCAAGGTCGGCAAGCGGATATTCGATATCCTTGCCAGCCTGATCGTCCTGATCGTGGGCCTGCCGCTGATCATCGTCGCGGGGATTGCGGTCGTTCTCGACAGTCGCGGGCCGGTCTTTTACCGCCAGCCGCGCGTCGGCCTGTTCGGCGAGCCCTATGACATCTTCAAGATCCGCTCGATGCGTACCGATGCCGAGGCGTCGGGCAAGGCGGTGTGGGCGGCGGAGAACGACCCGCGCGTCACGCGCGTCGGCCGCGTGATCCGCAAGCTGCGCATCGACGAACTGCCGCAGACATGGTGCGTGCTGAAGGGCGACATGAGCTTTGTCGGGCCGCGCCCCGAACGGCCGAGCTTCGTCGGGGAGCTCGAGAAGAAGCTGCCCTATTATGCCGAACGCCACATGGTGAAACCGGGGCTGACCGGTTGGGCGCAGATCAACTATCCCTATGGCGCGTCGGTCGAGGATGCGCGCGTGAAGCTCGAATACGACCTCTATTACGCCAAGAATTATTCGCCCTTCCTCGATCTTCTGATCCTGCTCCAGACGGTGCGCGTCGTGCTGTGGCCGGAGGGCGCGAGGTAAAGGTGAGCGCGCTCGCCGGCCTGTCGCAAATCCTGTCCGGCCTTGCGCTGGCGGGCTTTACCGGCGTCACGCTGTGGCTGCTGACGCGCCCGCGCGCGCGGATGGCGGCGTTGATGCCCGCGCCGCGATGGCTCGCGGCGGCGGCGGCGGCAACCGCCGGATGGTGCGCGGCACTGCTGTTCTTCGGTCCCGGATCGTCGCAGTCGCTGGTGGTCCAGACCTTGCGCGACCTCGCGATGCTGTGCTGGCTGGGGCAGACCTACTGGTCGCCGCGCGCGCCGATGTCGCGTGCGCTGCGGCTGATCCTTCGCATGCTGGCGACGATCTGCGTGCTGACGCTGCTGCTGGGGGCGGCGGCGCATCTGCGCGCGGGTGCGGCGGCGGAGCCGTGGATGACCCCGACGCTGACCTTCGCGGCGATGGTCGTCGCGATCGGCGGATTGCTTCTGATCGACGGCGCGGTCCGCCACGCGGGGGCGGGACAGCGCAAGCCGGTGATGGCGGTCGCGGCCGGTTTCGCGATGCTGTGGGCCTATGAGGTCAATGTCCAGCTGATCGGGGCGCTGACCGGCCGGACCGCGTCGATGCTGCGCGACCTGCTGCCGGCGGTCGCCCTGTCGACCCTGCCGGCCTATGTCGTCGCCGCACTCGACATCGGGCGCGACCGGATGCGCCTGTCGCGCACCGCGGCGACGCGGACGCTGGTCCTGCTCGGCGGAGCCGCCTATCTGATCGTGATCGCGCTGACCGGCGCGGTCGCGCGCGCCGCCGGCAGCGACTATGCCGAGCTCGCGCAGGCGATATCGCTCGCCGCCGCGCTGGGGGCCGGCGGGCTGCTGCTCGCCTCCTCGCGGTCGCGCGCGTGGCTGTCGGTCATGATTTCCAAGCATTTCTTCGAGCATCGCTATGATTATCGCGCCGAGTGGATGCGCTTCACCGCGACGCTGGCGCAGGGCGACGGCGACGACGACCGCAACCTCTATCGCCGCGTCGCCAAGGCGCTGGCCGAACTGACCGGCAGCCCCGGCGCGTTGCTGATGCTGCCCGGCGCATCGGGCGGTTTCCGCATCGCCGAGCAATGGCACTGGCCGGGCGATGCGAGCGAGGATGCGACACTGTCGCTGCGCTCGGCCTTCATGCTGCAGGAGACGCAGCATATCGTCGATCTCGACGCCGAGCGCCGCGGGCAGGGGAGCGAGGATCTGGCGATCCCCGACTGGCTGATCGCCGACACGCGCGCCTGGGTCGTGGTGCCGGTGCTGCATTTCCAGCGGATGATCGCGATCGTCGTGCTGCACCGCCCGCCCGTGTCGCGCGCGCTCGACTGGGAGGATCTCGACGTGCTGCGCATCGCGGGGCAGCAGGCGGCGAGCTATCTCGCCGAATCGCAGAGCCAGCGCGCCTTGTCCGAAGCGCGGCGTTTCGACGAGTTCAATCGCCGCTTCGCCTTCATCATGCACGACATCAAGAATCTGGCGAGCCAGATCGGCCTGCTCGCGCGCAACGCCGAGCGCCATGCCGACAAGGCCGATTTCCGTGCCGACATGATCGGGACGCTGAAGATTTCGGCGGGGCGGCTCAGCGACCTTCTCGTCCGCCTGTCGCCGCGCGAGCGAGGCCCGGCGGCGGAGGCGGGGCGGACGCTGGTCGAACCGGTACTCAATGAAATCGCCACCGAGATGCGCCCGCGCCGTACCATCTTCGTCGGGTGTCAGGCGGGCCTGTCGGCGTGGGCCGATGCGGGCGCGATCCGGCAGATCGTCCAGCATCTCGTGTCGAACGCGATCGACGCGTCGGCGCCCGAAACGTCCGTGCAGGTGGTCGCGGTCGCCGAACAGGGGCGCGTGCGCATCGACGTGATCGATCAGGGCTGCGGCATGACGCGCGAGTTCGTCCGCGACGAACTGTTCAAGCCTTTCGTTTCGACGAAGGAATCGGGGTTCGGGCTGGGGGCATATGAGGCGCTGCAGATCGCGCGGGCGATGGGCGGCGCGATCGAGGTGGCGAGCGAGCCGGGCAAGGGGAGCAGCTTCACCCTGTGGCTGCCGCTTGCCGATGCGCGGAGCGATGGCGGGGGCGACCCCCGCGCGGTGAAAGTGGGATAGATGACCGGGAGCGGGACCGATATGCGCAAATTGCTGGTCGTCGAGGACGATCCCGGGCTGCAGGCGCAGCTCAAATGGGCGTATGAGGATTATCAGATCCTCGTCGCGGGGGACCATGATGCCGCGATCGATCTGCTCCGCGCCGAGGAGCCCGATGTGGTGACGCTCGACCTCGGCCTGCCTCCCGATCCCGACGGGACGCGCGAAGGGTTCCGGACGCTGCAGGCGATCCTCGAGGCCAAGCCCGATACCAAGGTGATCGTCGTGTCGGGGCATGGCGAGCGCGCGAGCGCGCTCACCGCGATCGCGAACGGGGCGTGGGATTTCTACCAGAAGCCGATCGATATCGACGAACTGGGGCTGATCGTCCGCCGCGCCTTCCACGTGCGCGAGCTCGAGGTCGAGAATGCGCGGCTGGCAAGCGAGGGTGCGGGGGACAATCGCGTGCTCGGGGGGATGATCACCGGCGCGCCCGAGATGCTGAAGGTCGCGCGCACGATCGAGCGTGTCGCGAACCTCGATGTCAGCGTGATGCTCCTCGGCGCGAGCGGCACGGGCAAGGAATTGCTCGCGCGCGGGCTGCACGAGGCGAGCGCGCGGCGCGACGGTGCGTTCGTCGCGATCAACTGCGCCGCGATTCCCGAGAATCTGCTCGAAAGCGAGCTGTTCGGGCACGAGAAGGGCGCGTTCACCGGCGCGGTGAAGACGACGGAGGGCAAGATCGAGCTCGCGCATGGCGGCACGCTCTTCCTCGACGAGGTCGGCGACATTCCGCTGCCGCTGCAGGTCAAGCTGCTGCGATTTCTGCAGGAACGCACGATCGAGCGGATCGGCGGGCGCAAGGCGATCGCGGTCGATACGCGGATCGTGTGTGCGACGCACCGCGACCTCGATGCGATGATCGCGCAGCAGAGCTTTCGCGACGATCTCTATTACCGGCTCGCCGAGATGGTGGTGAAGATCCCGTCGCTTGCGGAGCGGCCGGGCGATGCGGTGCTGCTCGCGCGGCATTTCCTCCACCAATATGCGCCCGAGATGAACCCCGGCGTGCGCGGCTTCGCCCCCGACGCGCTGCAGGCGATCGACGAGGGACGTTGGCCGGGCAATGTCCGCGAGCTTGAAAACCGCATCAAGCGCGCCGTTATCATGGCCGACGGCAAGCTGGTGATGCGTGAGGATCTGGACATGACGGGGGGCGATGCAGAGGGCGAGGAGGCGTGGCTCAACCTGCGCAGCGCGCGCGAGGCGGCCGACCGCGTCGCGATCCGCCGCGCGATGACGCAGAGCGAAGGCAATATCTCGGCGGCGGCCAAGCTGCTCGGTATCAGCCGCCCGACGCTTTACGACCTGCTCAAGCAATATCGGATGCAGGCCTGAATGGGCCTTCGCCGTCTCCGTACGGCCGCGCTGCTGATGACGGCGGCGGTGCTGGGGGCATGCAACGGCGCGCCTTCGAATGCGCCCCGCGCGGCATATGAACAGCGCCGTGCGGCGCTTCAGGAAGCGATCGCCGACAACCCGAAAGCGATCGCCGAACGGGTGGCGCTGGCGCGGGTCGCGATCAGGCTCGGCGACGGGGTGGCGGCCGAGGCCGCGGTCAAGGGCGCGATCGGCGCGGGTGCGAACGACGCCGCGCTGCGGCCCCTGCTCGCGCGGGCCTATGCGATGCAGGGCGAGGGTGCGCGCGCGCTCCAGACCCTCGACGAGGGACCGATCATTCCCGAGATGATCGGCGAGGCGGCATGGGTCGCGGGCGACGTGCATCTGGCGGGCGGCGATCTCGGCGCGGCGCGCGACGCCTATGACCGCGCGGTGCAGGAACTGCCGCGAAGTTCGGCCCTGTGGGTCGACGTCGCGCGCTTCCGCGATGCGAACGCCGATACGATGGGTGCGCGCGATGCCGTCGATTATGCGATCGAGCTCGACAAGACGAACAGCAATGCCCTTGCGTTCAAGGCGGACCTCGTGCGGACCGAGGAGGGGCTGAAGGCTTCGCTCGCCTGGTACGAAGCCGCGCTGAAGGCCGATCCCGACAATGAAGAGGCGCTGATCGGGCAGGCGGCGACGCTCGGCGATCTCGGCCGCTATCGCGACATGCTCGTCTCGCTCCGCCATGCCGCGACGCGCGTGCCGGGCGATCCGCGACTCTATTACCTGCAGGCCGTGCTCGCCGCGCGCGCCGGCAATTACCGGCTGGCGCGCAGCCTGCTCCAGCGGACGCGCGGCGAACTCGACGACCAGCCGTCGTTCATGCTGTTGAGCGCGATCGTCGAGCTCGAGCTGGGCGGCGAGGCGGTCGCGGCGACCTGGGCCGATCGCCTGCTGTCCGAACAGCCCGGGAATTTCACGGCGCGCCGCATCCTCGCCGCCGCCGAATGGGCCGACGGCGATGCGGACGCGGCATTCGCGGCGCTGCTGCCGATCGTCCGTCGTCCCGACGCCGACAGCTGGTCGCTGCTGCTCGCGGCGCGGTCGGCCGCCGAACTCGGGATGAAGACCGGGTCGGCGGACTATCAGGCGCGCGGCGCGGCGCTCACGCGCGGCGAGGCGGTGCCGTTCGCGGTCGATAACGACTATGGTTTGATAACGATGGCGGCGGATGCGGAGCCGCTGAACCCCGCGAGTGCGATTCCCGCGATCTCGGCCGATATCGCGGCGGGCAATGCCGCGCGCGCGATCGGGCGCGCGGCGCGGCTGCGCGATGCGAATCGCGGCGTCGCCGATGCCCATATCCTGCTGGGCGACGCCGCGCTCGCGGGCGGGCAGTTCGATCTGGCGGTGCAATCCTATCGCGCCGCGCGCGATCTCGATGCGGGCGAGCGCACGACGCTGCGGCTGGCGAATGCGCTGTACCGTGCCGGCGATGCCGCCGGGTCGGGCGCCGCGATCCTCGCGCTGCGCGACAGCCAGCCGTCGAGTATCGCCGCCGACCGGCTCGCCGGGCATCTGGCGATGGATATCGAGCATTGGGACCAGGCGATCGCGCATTTCGAGCGCGTCCGCCGCCGGATCGGCGATCGTGACGTCGTCGTGCTGCGCGAACTCGCGCGCGCATGGGCGGCGAAGGGCTATGACGAGCGCGCGCTGCCGCTGATCGACCGCGCCTATCGGTTGCAGCCGCTCAATGCCGGGATCATGGAGATTTACGCGGGCCTGCTCGAACGGCGGGGCAAGACGCAGGCAGCGGCGGACCTTCGCGACAAGGCGGCGCAGATCGGGCGATAGGCCTCAGGCTTCGGTCAGGTCGAGAAGCGTGCGGGCGTCGAGGCCGATGCGGCGCATCTGATCGGCGACGGGGGGCCAGACATTGGCGAGGAAATCGGCGCGCATCAGGTCGCGGAGGCGCTCGGTCGCACCTTCCGCCACGAACATGCCGACGCCGCGTTTCACCGTGACCAGCCCCTCATCCTGAAAGGTCTGATAGGCCTTGGCGACGGTCAGCGGGTTGGCGCCTTCCTCGGCCGCGAGCGAGCGTACCGACGAGAGCATGTCGCCGTCGCGAAAGGTGCCGTCGAGAATGGCGTTGGCGATGACGTCGCGGAGACGCTGATAGACGGGCTTGGACTGATCGAGCATGCCGCCTTAATGCCATAAGACAGCAGCACAGTCAAATTCGGCTAATTACAAATTCAGTCCGGATGATGAAACTAAATTTCCCAAGCACTGACGACGTCATCATATTCGGGCCGGAGCCGCTCATCGAGCTCGCGCGAAGGCGTGCCGAAGAAGAAATAGCCGACGATCGCGTCGCCTTCGCCCGCGCCGAATGCGGCCGCGACCTCCGCGCTGAACGCCGCCCAGCCGGTGAGCCAGCTCCCGACGAAGCCATGCGCGTGCGCGGCGTGGAGCAGGTTCATGCCGACCGCGCCCGCCGACATCTGCTGCTCCCATAGCGGGATCTTGCTGCCGGCAACGGGGGTCGAGATCAGCACGAGCAAGGCCGGCGCCTGATGCGCGAACTGGTCGAGCGCCGACAGGTCCATGCCGGCGGCGCCGGGATTCTCGGCAACCCAGGCTTTCTTGAGCAGCGCGGCGAAGGCTTCGCGCTGGTCGTCCGCAATGGTGACGATGCGCCAGGGGGCCAGCTTGCCATGATCGGGAGTGCGCAGCGCGAGACCGATGATGTCCCTGAGCTGCGCATCGTCGGGGCCGGGCGCAACCATGTCGCGTGGCTTGCCCGAGCGGCGGGTGGCGAGGTGGGCGAGGAGCGAGGAGGTGTCGTTGAACATGGTGCGCCATGTGGGCTTTTGCGTGGCTTTGCGCAAGTGTTGCGAACGGTTCGCAACAAATTCCGGCCCGATCGCGATGGTTTCGCGCGCAATTAGATTCTTCCCATACGCAATTTTGACGCTAGTGTTACGGCCATCCGCCCCGTTTCCGGGGCCAACATCATATTCCAGGGAAGGGTCGCCATGACCAAAGCCTATGCCCAGCACGGGGATGCCGCCGGGACGTTTCTCGGCCACCCGAAGGGCCTGTTTGTCCTGTTTTTCGCCGAAATGTGGGAGCGTTTTTCCTATTACGGGATGCGCGCGCTGCTGATTTTCTATCTGAC
>NZ_JAEMQX010000004.1 GCF_016463645.1 Sphingopyxis sp.
CCCCGCGCCACACGCCGCGGGCGTATGGGCGTCAGATCCCCGGCAAGGTCGTCGATCAGATCGTCGATCGATGCGTCCTTCATCGTCATTCACTTTCAATCAGTTCGGCGAGCTTCTTGAGCCCGCGATGGATATTCACCTTAACGAGGGATTCGCTCTGGCCACAGATTTGCGAGGCTTCGGCGATCGAGGCCCCCTCGATCTTGACCAGCATGATCGCCTGCGCCTGCCCGGGGGGCAACAGGGTCAGCAGATGATCGATGCTCAGCCGCGCGTGGACCGCCTCGTCGTCGGCGCCGACCGCGGCGTCATTGTCGCCCAGTTCGGCCTCGTCGCGCTGGCGGCGCAGCATATCGATCCAGCGATAGCGCGCAATGGCGGCGAGCCAGGGCAGAAAGGCGCGCCCCGCATCCCATGTCGCGAGCTTGCGGTGCATCGACACCAGGGTTTCCTGCACCAGGTCGTCGATATGGTGCGGCGCGATGCGGCGGGCGAAATAGCGTTCGAGCCATTTGCGGCAGGCAGTCAACAGCGCGCGATAGGCCGCCCGGTCGCCGCGCTGCGACGCCGTCATCAGGCGCGCCAACGACGGTTCGTCGATGCTCATGGCATATGCGTGCCGCATGAGCGCGCCGGGAACGGCAAGGACAAGCGCGGTTGCAAACAACGATCCCTTCATGAAGCGGGTGATGGCGTTTCATGACCTGTTCGCCGATATCACCGCAAAGGTTACATCGAAACCGGCCATTGGCGGCGGACAATGATTTGGCAGTCCGTCGCGGATGGAATAGGGCCGCGAACAAGGCTGCGGACGAACGGAGGCAGGTCGACGCATGAACATTCTTCTGACGGGCGGCGCGGGGTATATCGGCAGCCATGTCGCGGCGCCGCTGGTATCGGCCGGCCACAATGTCGTGTGCTTCGACAATCTGTCGAACAGCGATCCTTCGGTCATGGAGCGGCTCGAAGCCATCACCGGCCGCGCCGTCCCGCTCGTCACGGGCGATATCCGCGACGGCGACGCGCTGCGCCAGACAATCCGCGACCATGCGATCGAGGCCGTGATCCATTTCGCCGGCCTGAAAGCCGTCGGCGAATCGGTCGCCGAGCCGATGAAATATTACGACAACAATGTGCGTGGCACGCTGTCGCTGCTCGAAGCGATGGCCGATTGCGGTGCAAAGACGCTCGTCTTCTCGTCGAGCGCGACCGTCTATGGCCATCCGCAATATCTGCCGCTCGACGAAAATCACCCGACCTCGGCGACCAATCCCTATGGCCGCACCAAGCTGATGATCGAGGAAATGCTTGCCGACGTCGCCGCCGCCGACCCCGAATGGCGCATTGCGATCCTGCGCTATTTCAATCCCGTCGGCGCGCATGACAGCGGGCTGATCGGCGAGAATCCGAACGGCGTCCCGAACAATCTGATGCCCTTCATCAGCCGCGTTGCCGCAGGGCGGCTGGGTGAGCTGTCGGTGTTCGGCAACGATTACGACACGCCCGACGGCACCGGCGTGCGCGACTATATCCATGTCGTCGATTTGGCCGACGGCCATGTCGCCGCGCTCGACGCGATTGCGAAAAGCGACCGGCCGCTGTCGACCTGGAACCTCGGCACCGGCCAGGGCTATTCGGTACTCGACATGCTCAAGGCCTTCGAGCGCGTGAACGGGGTCTCTATCCCCTATCGCATCGCCCCGCGCCGCGACGGCGACGTCGCGAGCTGCTTCGCCAGCCCCGAACTCGCCGCGAACGAGCTCGGCTGGACGGCCGAGCGCGATCTCGACGCCATGTGTTCGTCGAGCTGGCGCTTCGAACGCATGCTCGCGACGCGCAACGCCGACTAGCCCAGCCAGCCTGCCGTCTGCACGAGCACCCACAGGCCGATCACGAAAAACAGCCCCGCCGCGACGAGGCGTACCTTTGCGAGGTCGACCCGCTTGAGCAGCTCGTGACCAAGGAAGATCGCGGGCACATTGGCGATCATCATCCCGAGCGTCGTGCCCGCGGTGACCAGAAGAACATTATGATATTGCGCGCCGAGCGCGATCGTCGCGACCTGCGTCTTGTCGCCCATCTCGACGAGGAAGAAGGCGACGAGCGTGGTCAGGAAGGCCCCGAACCGGGGCTTCGGCGCCTCATCGTCGTCGAACTTGTCGGGGATCAACGTCCACGCCGCCATCGCGATAAACGACGCGCCGATCACATAACGGAAGATGTCGCTGTCGAGAAACGCGGCCGCCGACGCACCGAGCAGCGCCGCGAGCGCATGATTGGCGAGCGTCGCGACCAATATGCCGAGAATGATCGGCATCGGCCGGTTGAAGCGCGTCGCGAGCAGGATCGCAAGCAACTGCGTCTTGTCGCCGATTTCGGCGAGCGCGACGACGGCGGTCGAGGTGAACAGGGCTTCCATTAATAGACTCCGGGGCCGGACGGCTTCGCGATACCAAGTGACATCGAACCCGCCGCCCGGCCCGGACGTAGGTCGACGCCATTGGTCTCGCCCAAGCGGTATCCCGCTTCCACCGCGCCACGACCTCTCGGCCGAGTATGTTGACACGGTGGCCCGCCCCGAAGGACGGCTGGCTACTCCCCAGATGACGGAGGCGCGTTAGACGGCCTGGCGTCCGGAGGCAAGCCCTCCGATGCCGACGCTGCTGCCCGGTCGGATTCAGCGATGTCGGCATCCATCGCCTTCGCGCGCGCCTCGATCTCCTTCGCCGCCTTCTCGTAGCGCTCCTCGAAGCGCGGCTCGTCCTTGCACGCCGCAAGCAGCAACAACGGCACGAGCAGGATCGCAGCGCGCATCAATAATCCTTGCGGTAACGGACGCTGAGATTCGATCCACCCGATCCGCCCGCCTGACTCAGCAGCGACAGCGCCGGGGTCAGGCTGATTTCGAGCTGGGTCGCGGTATAGCCGCGCGCGTCGGTTATCACCTCCAGATAGATATCCTTGGTGATATACTGCCCCGCCGCCAGCGCCGCGCCGCGCCCTACCGTGTCGTCGGGACCGAGTACGCGCAGCCGGTCGATCCCCGTCGCCGACTGGAGCGAGCCCAGCGGGCTCAGCCCCCCGCCCCCGCTGCTCAGCGTGTTGAGCGACGAGGCCAGCTGGACGGCCTGCAGCGGCGACAGCGTCGTGATCGAATCGCCGAACAGGATGCGCGAGACGATTTCATCCTGCGGCAGGCCGGGAACGCTCGAGAAGGCGATTTGCGGATTGCTCGCGCGACCGGTGACGCTGATACTGACCGTCACGGTCTCGATCGTATCGCTGGCCAGCAGGCGGATCGCCGGGTCGAAGGCTTCGCCGGTCGGGAAGGTCACCCTGCCCTCCTCGAGCTCGAACGAGCGACCCGCGAAACCCAGCGTCCCGCGCACCAGTTGGATCTCGCCGGTCACGCGCGGGTCCTGCGTCGTACCGCGCAGCACGACGTCGGCCTTCCATTCGGATTCGAGCCCCATCCCGCTGACATAGATTTCGTCAGGGGCCTTCAATGCGATATCGAGACGAATGAGGTCGAACAGGCTGCCGCCGACGGCCGCCAGCCCGTCGCCGCTGACGCGGGGGCGCCCTGCGGGAGGCTTGCGCCGCACGCCGGTGAGCACGGGAACCTGCGCCGCCCCCTCGCGCACGATGCGATAGCGTGTTTCGGGAAGGCGCAGGCTGCCCGACAGCAAGGCGGTCTGCCCCGCAACCTTTTCGAGCCGTAAATTGCCTGTCGCACGCGCCGCGATATTTTCGCTCCGCGCGAGCCGGGCATTGTCGAGCGTCGCGCTGATGTCCATCGGATAGCCGTCGGCCGACGCGAGGCTGACATAACCCTTGGCCTGGATAGTGCCCTCACCGGCACTCGCCGTCAGCTGCTCGATCTCGAGCCGGTTGCCGGTGAAGCGGCCGTTGACGACCATGCCCGTCAGCCGCGTGCCGAACGCCTGATTCTCGTAGACCATGTCCTTGCCGCGCACGACGCCCTGCAGGCACGGATTCGAAACGCTGCAGCTGAAATCGGCGGCGACGGCGATCGGTCCCGTCACATGCTGGTCGGCGGGGCCGAAAAAGGAATAGAGCGTGTCGGCGGGGCCGTTGTAGCGGATGCCGCCGCCGAGCGGGGCCGCCATCAGCCGTTCGGTCCAGCCGCCCGCGCCGGCGCCGAGCGGACGGAGCGACGCCTGCAGCCGCCCGATCACGCTACCGCGCTTGCGCATCACCGCGCGCGCTTCGCCGCCGTCGGCGAGCAACTTTCCGGCGAAATTGACGTCGACCGGCTGGCTGACCGACGCCGCGGTGGTGCGCGTGAAGTCGGTGATCGTCAGCCGCGCGTCGGCGCGCGGAAAGCTCTCCGAATCCCTTTGCTCGAAATCGAGGCTGCCCGTCGCACGGCCGCCGAGCCCCATGTCGGGATAGACGGCGTTGAGGATCGCCATGTTGACGCGCTCGAGCCGGCTCTGGATCATGATCCCGTCGCCGAAACGTCCCGCGATGCGCGCGCTGCTGCCGCGGCCGAGGCTGACGTTGGTCGGCAGAAGCTCGTAACCGTCGGCACCCGGGATAATGCGCGCGGGCGAGGTGGTGCGGAAATTGATGCCGGTCGCGCGACCCTGCACCGACGCGCGCCACAGCTTGGGCTGGAGGTCGGCATTCGCCGCGATCCGGAAGGGTACGCCGCTGGTACCCTCAACCAGCGCCTGCGCGCGGCCCGCGCCGTCGCGATAGTCGATCTTCGCGCGCGCGACGGCGATGTCGAATTCGCGGATCTGCGTTTCGGCGATCTGGATGTCGGCGACGATATGCGGCGTGTCGTAAAGCGTGACGTCGGCATCGACGATCGCCGAACCGATCGCGAGCTGCGCCGCTCCGGGCAATACGACGTCGTTCGCGCGGACGTTGATCGCCGCCGCCTGATATTGCCCGGCCGCACTCAGCCGGACGAGACCGCCAAGCCCCTGCCCGGCGGCGTTGAGCTCGCCGACGAACGGCCCGGCGTCGCTCTTCACCAGCCGCCCGTTGAAGCCGATCCCCGACAGGTCGCCCCGCTCGACATCGATCGTCAGCGGGCCTTTGGCCGTGAGCAGCACGACATCGGCGGATAGCGGCCCATAGTCGGTTTCGCCCGTCGCCGCGAGGCGGTAACCGTTCGGCGCGCCATTGATCCGCGCGACGAGATTGGCGAGCCCGATCCCGAGCCCCGGCCGGGCGGCGGTCACCACCGCGCGCGGGTCGCTGATCGTTCCCGCCAGCCGGACGCCGACCGGACCATAGTCGGTCGAATTGGCGCGCGCGGTCAGCCGGATCTGGCCGTTCGGGGCGTAGCTGCCCTCGCCGCCGGTCACGCGCAGACGCGGCGCCGACAGGCGCAGACCGGAAAAGCGGATGATGCCATCGGTGCCATAGCGTACCGCGCTCGACGCCGTCGCGTTGCCGCCGAGGAAATCGCGGACCCCCGAATTGAACAGGCGGGTCGAGCGGGCGCGAACATTGCCGACGATCTCGAAGCCGCCGCGCGGCGCGGTCTTCAGGTCGGCATCGGTGTCGATATCGAAGATGCCGACGCTCTCGATACGATAATCGTTGATCCGCCCGTCGATCGCGCCCGTGTAGAATCCCTTGTTGAGGTCGGCGATGACGATCGCCTTCGCGTCGATCCGCGGCGAGCGCAGGCGCAGATTGTCGCTGAGGATACGGCCGTTGCTGTACGCGAGGTCGCCGTCGAGCCGCACCTGCGCCAGCGTCCCGCCCGCGACGGTATCGAGCCCGCGAATGCGCGCCGCGCGTCCGGCGACGGGGATCACGATCTGGTCGGCATCTACCCGGGCCTTGCCGGCAAGAACGATCTGCTCGACGATGATATCGTTGACCGCGAGGCTGTTCGCATTCGCCTGATAGTCGACCGTCGGCAAGGCGAAGGCGCCGTCGAGCGTCGCGGTGGCGCGCAGGCCGTTCGCACGCACCGCCGGCGCGATCGCGCCGGGGCGGAGGATATTGGCGGCAAGTTTCAGGCCTTCGTAGCGGTTGGTGCCGAGGTCGACCCCGCCGCTGATCCCGAGTTGCGCGGCGTCGGAAGACAGTCGCCCGTCGATCGCCGCCTTGCGCTTGTCGAGCCGCGCGGTCAGGTCGATCGTCGTTTCGTCGCCCAGCAGCTCGGCGGCCGGCCCATCGGCCAGCATGCGCGACGCTTGCGCCGCGCCCTTCGCGGTGAAAATGCCGTCACGCCCCGTCAGCGCGACACGCGCGAGCGGCGCCGCGCCGAGGTTCGCGGTCAGATCGCCGTTCCACGCCTTCCAGTCGCCCCGCCCGTCGAGCTTTGCGGTCAGCGTTTCCTCGAACCCGCCCATCGCCGCGAACACGCCGCCCTTCGGCGCGGCGAGGTCGAGCTTGACCGCGAGCCGGTTCGCCTCGGGCACCGCATCGAGCACCAGCTTGAGCGCATCGCCCTGGCCGCCGCCGCCCGCAATCGTTTCGGCATCGGCGGTCACCTGCGCGCGGCGATCGGCGATCGCGACCTTGCCGTTCAGTCGCGCGACCTGCCGCGTTCCGGCGACCGGTGGTTCGAAGATGAAGCGGTCGACGCGAACCAGTCCGACGTCGATGTCGATATCGGGGAGCAGCGGTTCGCCCGTATCGGGCACGGGTTTGAACTCGGGCAGCTTCCGCATCGTCATCGTCGCGGCAGTCGCCGAGCGGACATCGACATGGTTCGCAAGATAACGGATCGGCCGCCAGTCGACCCTCACCTCGGGCGACGCAAGGAAAACGCCCTTGGGATCGGACAGCGTGAAATCGCGAATGATCATCCGGCCGTAAAGCGACCCGTCGAGCCGGCCGATGCCGATCTTCATCCCGTTTTCAAATTCATATTTCTCGACCTGGGTGACGACGAAGCGCCGTCCCGCATCGCTGTTGAGACCGACGAGAAACAGCGCAAAGAGCAGAACGAGGCCAAGGAACGACAGGCCGACCCAGCGCAGGATCGTGAGCGGCCAGGACCGCGACGTCTTCGCCGGCGCAGCACCGATGTCTTCGGCGAAGGGCGCCTCGTCCGCCATCAGAAGGCCTGCCCGATCGAGACATAGACACTGACGCGCGCCTCACCCGGCTTGCGGCCGATCGGTGTCGCGATATCGAAGCGCATCGGGCCGAAATTGGTGTAGTAGCGCGCACCGATTCCCGCGCCGAAGCGCAGATTCTGGAAGGTCGGCGCCGACGAGCGATAGACTTGTCCCGCATCGACGAAACCGACGACGCCGAAATTGCCGAACCGATAGCGCGCCTCGAACGCCGCTTCGTTGACGCTGCGCCCGCCGATCGGGTCGTTGTTCGGATCCTTTGGCCCCAGTTCCTGATAACCGAAGCCGCGTACGGACCCGCCGCCGCCGGCATAGAAGCGCCGTGATGGCGCCAGCCGTTCGCGCGCCGCGCCAAGGATCGAACCGAGGCGGATGCGTCCCGCGAGCACGATGCTGTCGGTGACGGGGTAATAACCGCTGATGTCGGTCCGCAGGCGCGCATAGGGCGAGAAGCGACCGGCGAGCGAACCCTCGGGCTGGATCAGGCTCGTGATACGAAAACCCTTGGTCGGATCGAGCAGGCTGTCGGTCCTATCCATGCCGACCTGCCCCGTCAGGCCAAGGATCGTGTAGAAGTCGTAGGACCGCTCGCCCTTCGTGAAATCATAGTCGTCCTCGCGCGTCGCGATCAACTCGACACCATAGGCATAGGTGAATTTCTTCTGCCAGATCGGCGTCGAGTCATAGCTGACGCGCGCGCCGACGCGGCCCGTGATCGCATTGAACGCGTCATAGGTGCTGCGGGTGATTTCGGTGGTGAGTTCGAAGGTCCGGTCGCGGCGCCCCGCATTCGAGCGGCGCAGCGTCGCGCCGACCCCCTGCTCCTGCGTCCCGAGCACGCCGCGAAAGGTCAGCGCCCCCTCGGGTGGCAGGAAATTCCGGTGCGTCCAGCTACCCTCGAGGCGAATGCCCTCGCCGGTGCCATAGCCCGCGCTCGCCGCGAGCGTCCGTGGCGGCCCCGCCTGCTGCGTGACGAGCATGGTGACATATTCGGTGTCATCGCCCGCGCTCTCGCCGGTCGGCTGCGGTTCGGCCGCGATGGTCGAGAAGAGCCCGGTCGCAACGAGCGCCTGCCGCAGATCGTCAACCTTGCGGCTGTCATACAGGTCGCCGCGCTTGAAGCGCGCCAGCACCTCGACATGCTCGGCGTCGAAAGCAAGGTCGCCCGTCGTTTCGATCCCGCCGAAGCGCGAGCGTTTGCCGATATCGACCGGCAGGGTGTAGACGCCATCGCCCGTCGCACCGTCGAGCAATATGTCGCGCTGGCCGACCTTGGCGAAGGGATAGCCCTCCTGCGGCAGCTTGAGTGCGATCGCCGCCTCGGCTCCCTGAATCCGCTGCGCCACGATCGGCTCGCCCACGCTCAAAGGGAAATTGTCGGCGATCAGATTCGGCGGAACCGTCGGCGCCGCATCGACGATGATGTCGGACAGCGTGTAGCGCCTGCCCGGCTTTACATCGATCACCGCGGTGATCGCGCGGCGCTGGCGCGGCTGTCCTTCCTGGCCTTCGACGCGCTCGCCGCGATCGATCCGCGTATCGACGATCGCGTCATAATATCCCTCGGACGCGAGGATACGCTGCATCAATTCGCCGTCGGCGGAGAGGCGCGCGCGGATCATCGCCGCATTCTCGGCCTTTCCATCACCGTCATAGAGCGCCGACAGGTCGCCGAACAGGTCGGCAAGATCGATGTCGGTGCTGTCGTCGGCAGCGTCCAGCCCATTGACCTTCACCGAATAGGCGACCTCGACATTATCCTTGTCGGCCTCGGCCTCGGCGAACTGAACCGGCTCGACATCGAAATTTTCGAGCGGTGGCAACGGCGCGGCGAGTTCGACGTCGCTGATCGGCGCATCGCCGATAGCCTCGACGGCATCGCCGTCGGCAAGCGCGGGAACGGGGACGCCCCCCACCTCCGGCGGTCGCGCCTCGACCCCGGACTCGGCCGCCTGCGCCGGCTTGGCCGCGGCTTCGGCGGCTTGGCGTTTTTCGAAATCTGCGATCGATTCGAGCGGGCGGTCGAGTTCGGGATCATCCTCGGCACCGATCGGCGGGATCGCCTTGTCGAACTCGTCATCCTCGATGATCGGTTCGACCGCGGGGAGCACGACATCGGGCGGCGGTGGTGAAGGCGCGGCGATCGGCTCGTCGGGACTGGTCTGGATCGTCGGGACGACCTTCGGCGGCTCGACCTGCCCTGCGTGCGCTATCGCGGTAGCGCCGAAGCAAATTGCCGAAACCGGGATCGTCGACAGAAAACGCCACCGCGCCGATCGGCGGAACTGGAACTCGCAGGGTTTTTCAGGTTTCCGCATCTTGGGTCCGCCGGTGATGCATCTGTGGCTTGGGTGCGTCGGCGGCGCAACCGGTTTCTCCGGCAATTCGGTCCTGATACGCCCTCATATCCACGAATATCCCCTGCCCGGTCCGTCGGTTACCTCGTTCAACGAGCCCGGCGGGATCAAGTTCCTTCGGTCAGCTATCGACCCCGAACAGATCGCGGCTGTAGACCTTGTCCGCAACGTCGGCCAGTTCGCCGGTCACCCGGTTCGCAATGATCACGTCGGCCTCGGCCTTGAAGGCGCCCAGGTCGCGTACCACGCGGGAATTGAACAGCATGTCATCCTCGATCAGCGGTTCGTAGACGATGACTTCGATGCCCTTCGCCTTGATCCGCTTCATCACCCCCAGAATGCTGCTCGCCCGGAAATTGTCCGACCCCGCCTTCATCGCCAGACGATGGATACCCACCACGCGCGGCGCGCGCTTCAATATCTCCGACGCCACGAAATCCTTTCGTGTGGTGTTCGACGATACGATTGCCTGGATCAGATTCTGGGGAACTTCCTTGTAGTTCGCCAGCATCTGCTTCGTATCCTTGGGCAGGCAATAGCCGCCGTAACCGAAGGAGGGATTGTTGTAGAACTGGCCGATGCGCGGATCGAGGCAGACGCCTTCGATGATCTGCCGCGAATCCGCGTCGTGCATGGCGGCATAGGTGTCGAGTTCGTTGAAGAAGGCGACACGCATTGCGAGATAGGTGTTCGCGAACAGCTTGATCGCCTCGGCCTCGGTATTGCCGGTCTGGAGGACCGCCGCATCGGGAGTCAGCGATGCCTCGAGCAGCAGTTGGGCGAAGACGCGCGCGCGGGAGTGCGTATTGCCGACGATGATCCGCGACGGATGCAGATTGTCGAACAGCGCGCGCCCTTCGCGCAGGAATTCGGGCGAGAAGACGATGTCGTCGGTACCAAGCTCGGCGCGCAGCCGCTCGGTGAACCCGACGGGTACGGTCGATTTGATGACGATCAGCGCGCCAGGCGCCAGTTTCAACGCATCGGCAACGACCGCCTCGACGGTGCTCGTGTTGAAATAGTTGCTCTCGATATCATAGTCGGTCGGCGTGGCGACGATCACGAAGTCGGCGCCGGCATAGGCGGCTTCGCGATCGGTCGTGGCTACGAGGTTCAACGGCCGGTTCGCCAGATAATCCTCGATTTCGGGGTCAACGATCGGCGACTGTTTCGCGTTGATCTGCTCGACCTTGTGCGCATCGATGTCGAGCGCGACGACTTCGTTGCGCTGGGCCAGCAGGACCGCATTCGAAATACCGACGTAGCCGGTACCGACGACCGTGATCCTGGCCGGGGCCGCGGCTCCGGTCGTCTGCTGTGCTTGGGTATCGGACAAATTCATCTTCCTCTAGGAGCAGGGGCGCGACCACTCCCCTAGCAAGCGTCGGAGACGCGCTCAACCACGGCGGCCCTCAGGTGCCGCAGAAGGTCGTATAAGGGCCCGCGTCGGCCGGGGCCGGCTCCGCAAAACCGGCCCATTCCGCTCGCTCGACGAAGGGATTGCGTACAACTTCCAGCAGTTCGAGCCACGGCGCCATATCGCCCGCCTCCGCGCTCGCGAGCGCGGCCTCGACCCGGTGGTTTCGCGGAATATAGACCGGATTGACCGCATCCATCGCGTCTGCCCGTTCGAGCGGCGCGTCGGTTTCCTGCGCCAGCCGCGCCCACCAGTCCGCGATCCATGGCGCCATCGCCTCGGGATCCTCCGACAGGCCTTCGAGCATCGCTCCGTCGCCGCGCAGCATCATCGCCAGCCCGCGAAAGAAGCCCGTGAAATCGATCTGGCGCTTTTCGAGCTCGTCGAACAGCGCGTCGATCAGCACCTCGTCGCCCTCGCCGGCTTCGAGAAGGCCCAGCTTTCGCCGCATGGTCACCACCCATGCCGCGCTGAACCGTTTGGGGATCGCCTCGACCATCGCCTTCGCCGTGTCGACGCCGGCGGGCTCGACGGCATGGATCGCCGGCAGCAGGGCTTCGGCGAAACGTGCCATGTTCCAGTGCATGATCTGCGGCTGGCGGCCGTATGCATAGCGGCCATTGGCGTCGATCGAGCTGAAGACGGTGTTGATCGCAAAACGGTCCATGAAAGCGCAGGGGCCATAATCGATCGTTTCGCCGCTGATCGCGACATTGTCGGTGTTCATCACGCCGTGGATGAACCCGATACCGAGCCAGTGCGCCACCAGCTCGCATTGCAGGCCGATGACCCTGTCGAGAAGCGCGAGCGGCGGGTTCGCGGCCTCGGCCAGATCGGGAAAGTGGCGGCGAATGCTGTACGCCGACAGCTGCGCGACATGCTCGGCGCCGAAATGCGCCGCAAAGAACTGGAAGGTGCCGACGCGGATATGGCTGCTCGCGACCCGCGTGAGCACGGCGCCGGGGTGCGCGCGTTCGCGCTGCACGCGGTCGCCCGTCGCTACCGCCGCCAGTGCCCGCGTCGTCGGCACGCCCATCGCGGCCATCGCTTCCGACACCAGAAACTCGCGCAGCACAGGGCCGATCGCCGCCCGGCCATCGCCGTTGCGCGAGAAGGCGGTGGGCCCCGATCCCTTGAGCTGCAGGTCGAACCGCGCGCCGTCGGGCGCGACCACCTCGCCGATCAGCAGCGCACGGCCATCGCCAAGCTGCGAGGAAAAATGGCCGAACTGGTGTCCGGCATAGGCGAAGGCGAGCGGATTGGCCCCCTCGGGCAGGTCCTGCCCCGAAAAGATCCGCGCCAATTCGTCGTCGCCGGTATCGCCAACCGCAATGCCGAGCCGCGCGGCGAGCGCATGGTTGAAAGCCAGCAGCGTGGGCGACGACGGCTTCGCAGCCTCGGCCGGCGCGTAAAAGCCTTCCATCGAATCGTGAAAGCTGTTGTCGAACGCAAAATCCATCACGGCTCCTTCACCCCTATTTCGAGCGTTGACGCCATGAATGCAAGATGCCGAGCCGCTCTGTGCGGCAGCGGCCGACGCGGAAATATCCACCGCCCGGCAACCGGTTTTTCATTTCTGCCCCGCTAGACAGCGGCGCGCGCCGGAATAGAGTGCCCAGCCAGAAGGAAAGAAGGCAATATGGCGATCCTCGTCACGGGCATTGCAGGCTTCATCGGCATGCATGTTGCAGCTGGCCTGCTCGCGCGCGGCGAAACCGTGATCGGTATCGACAATTTCAACGACTATTACCCGCCCGCGCTCAAGGAGGCGCGACTTGCCGAGTTGCAGCGTATCGACAGCGAACGGCTGACCATATATCGCGCCGATATTGGCGACGAAGCGGCGCTGGCGGCCGTCTTCGCGGGAACCGCCTTCGATCGCATCGTCCATCTCGCCGCGCAGGCGGGCGTGCGCTATTCGATCGACAATCCCGCCGCCTATCTGCGCTCCAACCTCGCGGGCCATCTCAACATCCTGGAGCTCGCGCGCCATCGCGGCGTTCGGCATCTCGTCTACGCCTCTTCCTCGTCGGTCTACGGCGCCAACAGGACGATGCCCTTCCGTGTCGAGGACCGCGTCGATCGTCCGATCTCGCTCTATGCCGCGACGAAGCGCGCCGACGAGCTGATGAGCGAAACCTACGCCCATCTATTTCGGTTGCCGCAGACGGGTCTGCGTTTTTTCACCGTTTACGGCCCTTGGGGCCGGCCCGACATGGCGCTCTGGAAATTCACCGCCAACATCCTCGCCGGCAGGCCGATCGACGTCTATAATCGCGGCGATATGAAGCGCGACTTCACCTATGTCGACGATATCGTCGCGGGTGTAATCGCCAGTCTCGACAATCCGCCCGCCGACGATGGCGCTGAGAAGACGGGCGGCTTCACGACGCCGCACCGTCTCTACAATATCGGTAACAACCGCCCCGAGCCGTTGATGGACCTGATCGGCGAGATCGAGCGGGCATGCGGACGCAAGGCCACGCTCAATCTGCTCCCGATGCAGGACGGCGACGTTTATGAAACCTTCGCCGATATCGAGGCGATCCAACGCGACCTGGGTTATGCGCCGCGAACCGGGATCGCAGTCGGCGTTCCCGAATTCGTCGACTGGTTCAGGAGGATCGGCAGTCGCTACGCGTGAAGCCGCGCCCCCGCGTTATGCCCGATTTTCCAGATACCAGCGATAGACGCCCCTGATTCCCTCATCGAGGTCGATCGAGGCGCGCCAGCCGAGGCCCTCGAGCTTCGACGTGTCGAGCCGTTTGCGCGGCGTTCCGTCGGGCTTCGACGCGTCGCGCAGGATCGCGCCTTCGAAGCCGACGGCGCGGCCGATCATTTCGGCCAGATCGCCGATCGCGATTTCGGCGCCGCTGCCGATATTGACGATTTCGGGCGCCGAATAATTTTGCGCCAGGAAGACCAGCGCATCGGCGAGATCGTCGACGTGCAGGAATTCGCGCAACGGCGTGCCGCTGCCCCAGATGGTGAAATCGCTGGCGTTCGCCAGCTTCGCCTCATGCGCCTTGCGGATCAGCGCCGGCAGCACGTGGCTTGAGGTCAGGTCGAAATTGTCGAACGGACCGTAAAGATTCGTCGGCTGCGCCGAAATGAAGTCGAGGCCATATTGCTGACGATAGGCCTGGCACAGCTTGATGCCCGCGATCTTGGCGATCGCATACCATTCGTTGGTCGGCTCGAGCGGGCCGGTCAGCAGCGCGTTCTCGCCGATCGGCTGCGGCGCGAATTTGGGATAGATGCACGACGAGCCGAGGAAGACGAGCTTCGAGGTGCCGGCATGCCGCGCCGCCTCGATGATGTTCGCCTCGATCATCAGATTGTCGTAGAGGAATTCGGCCGGGCGCGTGTCGTTGGCGTGAATGCCGCCGACCTTCGCGGCCGCCACGAAAACGAGGTCGGGCCGCACCTCCGCCATCCATGTCTCGACCGCTGCCTGCCGGCGAAGGTCGACGCGTTCGCGGGGAGCTTCGATCAGTTCGCATCCCTCGCGCGCCAGCCTGCGGACGAGCGCCTGCCCGACCATGCCCCTGTGTCCGGCCACCCATACGCGGCGACCCGTCAGATCGAATTGCGACATGGCGTCAGGCCACCGAACGGGGCAGCAGGGATTGTTCCTCGTCGACGCGCCGGTGCTCGGCTTCGCGCGCCACGGTCCTGAGGTCGGCCTCCATCATGTCGGTCACAAGCTGTTCGAAGCTCGTTTCGGCGACCCAGCCGAGTTCGGCCTTGGCCTTGGCGGGATCGCCGATCAGCAGGTCGACCTCGGTGGGGCGGAAATAGCGCGGATCGACCTCGACCAGCGTTTTCCCGCTCTTCGTGCAGACGCCGCGTTCTTCGACGCCGCTCCCCTGCCAGTCGAGTTCGACGCCGACATGCGCGAAGGCGCGCTCGACGAAAAGCCGGACGGTCTGCGTTTGCCCGGTCGCCAGCACGAAGTCGTCGGGTCGGTCGTGCTGCAGGATGCGCCACATCCCCTCGACATAGTCGCGCGCATGGCCCCAGTCGCGCTTGGCGTCGAGGTTGCCCAGCCACAACTTTTCCTGAATGCCCAGATGGATCGCCGACACCGCCCGCGTGATCTTGCGCGTCACGAAGGTTTCGCCGCGGATCGGACTTTCGTGATTGAAGAGAATCCCGTTCGAGGCGAACATGTCGTACGCCTCGCGATAGTTGACGGTGATCCAGTATGCATAGAGCTTCGCCGCGGCATAGGGCGAGCGCGGATAGAAGGGCGTCGTTTCGCGCTGCGGCACTTCCTGCACCAGCCCGTAGAGTTCGGACGTCGACGCCTGATAGAAACGCGTCTTTTGCGTCAGGCCGAGGATCTTGATCGCCTCGAGCAGCCGGAGCGTGCCGATCGCATCGGCATTGGCGGTATATTCGGGCGTATCGAAGCTGACCTGGACGTGGCTCTGCGCCGCGAGGTTATAGATTTCGTCGGGGGCGACCTCCTGCACGATGCGGATCAGGTTGGTCGAATCAGTCATGTCGCCATAGTGAAGATGCAGTTTCGGCGCACTCTCGTGCGGATCCTGATAGATATGGTCGATCCGGCCGGTGTTGAATGACGAAGACCGGCGCTTCACTCCGTGCACCTGATAGCCCTTGGCGAGCAGGAGCTCCGCCAGATAGGCGCCGTCCTGGCCGGTGACACCGGTAATGAGCGCGGTTTTGGTCATATATTTTTCCGATTTTCGATACGGTTCGTAAGGGTATATTTCGGCGCGCGCGCTAGCACAGGCGCCGACGGAAGGTCTAGCTGCTAACCGCCCCTTCGTCGCGCCGGAGCGCCACGAAATCGACGAGGTCGCCATTCTGCTCGAATTCCACCACGAGCTTGCGGAGAAGCTCGCGCGCCGGCAGCGATTCACGGCGCCCGATCATCGCATCGAGCTGCTCGAGGGCGAGACGCAGCTCGGCCCAGGCGATAAAGGGTTCGCTGGCGCGCAGGATGCGCGGATGCGCCGACGGCATGGGATCGTTGCCGATCAGCAGCTCTTCATAGAGCTTCTCGCCCGGCCGCAGCCCGACATATTCGATCGCGATGTCACCGTCGGCCTGCCCCTCTTCGCGGACACTGAGGCCCGAGAGTTCGACCATCGAGCGGGCGAGATCGACGATCTTCACCGGCTCGCCCATATCGAGGACGAAAACATCGCCGCCATTCGCCATCGCACCCGCCTGGATGACGAGCTGCGCCGCTTCCGGAATGGTCATGAAATAGCGCGTGATCTCGCGATGGGTGATCGTGATCGGCCCCCCCGCCGCGATCTGGTTGCGGAACAGCGGCACGACCGAGCCGCTGGAGCCGAGCACATTGCCGAAACGGACCATCGAGAATTTTGTCGGAAGCCCGTCGGCGTTCAGCGCCTGAAGGATGATTTCAGCGAGCCGCTTGGTCGCGCCCATGACGTTGGTCGGGCGAACCGCCTTGTCGGTGCTGATCAGGACGAAGGCCGACACGCCATGTTCGCGCGCAGCCAGCGCGGTGTTCAACGTTCCGAAGACGTTGTTTGCGACCCCTTCGAGCAGATTATGCTCGACCAGCGGAACATGCTTGTACGCCGCGGCATGATAGATGGTATGCGGGCGCCAGGCCCCGATGATCTCGTTCAATCGGCAGCGATCGCGCACGGTCGCGAGCAACGGGACGACCGACCGAACCGTCGCGAGGCCGCTCTCCATGTCGCGCACCAGTTCCTGATGCATCGCATAGAGATTATATTCGCTTGAATCGACGAGCAGCAGGACATCGGGCGACAGCCGCGCGATCTGGCGGCAGATTTCGCTGCCGATCGAGCCCCCGGCGCCGGTCACCATGACCACCTTGCCCGTGACATTCTTGCGCAGCAGTCCGTCGTCGGGAGGGATGGGCGCACGACCGAGCAAATCCTCGATATCGAGATCGCGAAGATCGCCGAACGACACGATCCCGCGCGCCAGCTGATCGACGCCCGGCATGGTGCGGATGTGCAGCCCCGATCCCTTCAGGCGCGATATGATCGACGCGCGCTGCGCACGGCTGGCCTGGTTGATCGCCAGCAGCACATCGGTAATGCGATGACGCGCAACGAGTGCATCGAGCTTGTCCGGCGAATGGACGTTGAGACCGTTGATCGTCGCTTTCCACAAGGTCGGATCGTCGTCAAGGAAGCCGACGACGTGCACCTGCGCGCTGAGCTGCAAGGCCGATGCCAGCTGGCGGCCCGACGCGCCGGCGCCATAGATGATCGCCTGCGGCCGGTCGGCATCGGCAATCGCGCTCCGATAACTGCCGCCCAGCCAGCCGCTGACGATACCGCGCGACCCGACGACGAAGAACATGAGCAATATCGGCTGGATCAGGCCTATGGTCCGCGGCACCGGCGGCATGCCGATGAACGTGTAGACAACCGCGAAAGGCACCGCATAGATTGCCACCGCCTTGACGATCGCGAGCAGCGCAGCGCCGCCGCTGTAACGGAAAATAGCGCGATAAAGTCCTGAAATCACGAAAATCGGTAGTGCCAGAAACACCGATGTGATCGCCGGATACAACATCGGCCCCTGAAGATCGGCCCACTCGTTGGTGCGAAGATAATAAGCGACATGAACGCTGATCACGCAAAGCAACGCATCGGCAGCAAGGGCGATCGTCCGCTTGGCGGGGCGCGACAGACCCAGAACCTTTTCAGAAAACATAGCTATCACGGGAAAAATATCTGTCCCTTCTGACAGGCGGCATTTCAAATAGTTACGCGGCCGAGCAGCGATGTTTAGTGCATTACGGACTTGTCGCCAAGCAACTTCCCCGCCGTACGCAATATGATGCCGAGATCGAAAAGCAGCGATTGGCGATCGAGATACTCGCGGTCGAAAGCCACTTTCACGGGTATGGGAAGCTCGTCGCGACCATTGACTTGCGCCCATCCGGTGATGCCCGGACGAAGCGTGTCCACGCCCTGCTCCCGACGCAGCGCGATCAGATCGTCCTGGTTGAACAGCGCCGGACGCGGACCGACGAAACTCATGTCGCCGGCCAATACGCTCCAGAGCTGCGGAATTTCGTCGAGGCTGGTGCGGCGAAGGAAGCCGCCGATCGGCGTCAGCGCGGAAGCGGCATCGACCATCAGATGCGTCGGCACGGCGGGCGTGCCGACCTTCATCGTGCGGAACTTCGGCATGCGAAAGATTGCCCCGCCGCGCCCCACGCGGTCGGACCAGTAGAGTGCGGGCCCGGACGAAGTGAATTTGACGGCCAGTGCGACGCCAAGAGCGATCGGCAGCAACAGGAATCCGCCCGCAATCACCAGCACCAGATCGATTGCACGCTTCACCTTGACCCCATGATATCGGTACCGGACGGGCGCTCGCATACGCGCTTCCTTCCGGCCGGGGAAGGGCTGTTTTTGTCGGGCGGCCTGTGTATAGCGACCGCCATGGCGGCGCGGCGCGACAACATCCTGATAGTCGGAGGAGGCAGCCGTATCGCGACGTCGCTCGCTCCACTGCTGGGCGAACGCGCGCGCATTGTATCGCGCCGGCCGTCGGGACTGGCCCGCGAAACAACGGTCGAAGACTATGGCCTGCTTCCGGAACCGATATTCGACGGCATCGGATATGTGATCAATTGCGTCGGGACCAGCGTCGGCGACGCAGCGCTGCTGCAGCGGGTCAATGTCGAGATCCCGCTCGCGCTCGCCAGCGCGGCGCGAACGGCGGGCGTGCGGCGGATGATCCACATCTCATCCTTCTCGGTCTATGGGGGCGCGCGGCTGATCGACGCGACGACGCCCGCCGCTCCGACAAGCGTCTATGGCTGTTCGAAACTCGAAGCCGATACCGCCCTGCTGGCGATGAACGGCGACGGTTTCGCCGTGGCGACGCTCCGCCTCCCCCTGATCTACGCCCCGGATTCGCTCGGCAAGCTGGGGCAGCTCCTCAGACTCTGGACGCGCCTGCGCGTGCTGCCGGTCCCCGCTGCCGATGTTTCGCGCGCAATGATCAGCGCCGACCTGTCGGCCGAAGTCGTCGCGGCGCTTTGCGACGATTTTCGCCCCGGCGTCCGGTTCGCTGCGGACCCCGTGCCCTTCACCTATGCCCGGGCGGCCGTGTCACGGCCGGAAACGCTCTTCCGTCTCCCCTTGCCTCGCATCGCGACACGCACGGCGGAACGGGTTGCGCCTGCCCTCGCCGCGCGGCTATTCGCCGACAGCCATCTCGCCGACGCGGACAATCTTGCGATCGGCTATGGCATCGCGTCGCGGCTGTACCGCGACATCGCCGAAGCCGCCCTCCGCTGATCACCGAAGGAAAATATGACGTCTGACCGCCGCCTCTGGGTCGTATCCGAACTCTATTATCCCGAACAGACATCGACCGGCTATTTCCTGACGCGCATCGCCGAGGGCCTTGCCACGTCCATGCCGGTCGAGGTCGTCTGCGGCCAGCCGACCTACAGCGAACATGGCGTGCGTGCGCCGGCGCGCGAAGAGCGGGGCGGCGTACGGATCCACCGCGTGCGCGCGACGCATTTCGGCAAGGACCGACTGCTCATGCGCGCGCTCAACATCGTCACGCTGACGCTGTCGGTAGCCTGGTTCGCGCTTTTCCATTTCCGCCGCGGCGACCGCCTGCTCATCGTGACCAATCCGCCGACGCTGCCCCCGCTGGTGGGGCTCATCGCGCGCTGGAAGGGCATGGATGCGCATCTTCTGGTTCACGACGTTTACCCCGAAGTGCTTGCGGCGACGGGCTTCATGCGACGGGACAGCCTGCCCTATCGCCTGCTCGAGCGGCTGTTTTCGGCGACCTTCGCGCTGTACGGATCGATCGTCGTTCTCGGCCGCGACATGGCCGACCTCGTCCACCAAAAGCTGCGCGGGGCCCATCGGCGGATCACGATCATTCCCAATTGGGGCGACGTCGACGAGGTTGTGCCGCTTGTCCGCGAAGAAAATCCCTTTTTCGATCTGAACCGGATCGACGCTCCTTGCGTGATCCAGTTCTCGGGCAATATCGGCCGCACGCATGACGTCGAGACGATCATCGCCGCGGCCCGGCGGCTCGGGACCCGCGACGACATCCTCTTCGTCTTCGCGGGTTATGGCGGCAAGACCGACGTCATCGGACAGGCGATCGCATCCGGCGAACTGCCGAATATCCGCCTCTTGCCGCGCCAGCCGCGCGAACTGCTCGGACCGATGCTGGCCAGCGCGACGGCAACGATCATCTCGTTCGTCGACGAAATGAAGGGCCTCTCGGTGCCCAGCCGCATGTATAATGTGCTGTCGGCGGGCACTCCGATCATCGCTATTGCCGATGCGGATTCCGAACTCGCGCTCGTGGTCGGAGAGGAAAAAGCAGGCTGGGTGCTGCCCACCGGCGATGCCGAGGCGCTGCTGACGCTGATCATGCGCATCGCCAGCCCCGCGGGCGCCGAAGAAGCCGCACGCTTCGGTGCCAACGGACGCGCCGCGGTCGAAGCGCGCTATACGTTCGAAAGCGTGGTGGCCCGGTTCCGTTCCCTGATCGAGGCGGAACCCGTCTGACCGGCTAGCCGGCGCCCCACCGGTGGCCGCCCAGACATCGCCACGCCGCGGGTTCGCCCGACGCGCGTTCGAGATTCTGGATCGACTGGCCCGTGTCGCATGCAAAAGCCGGACGTCCGCGACCGAGTTGCGATACGTCGCGTCCAGCCGGCAGCGTGCGCGACGCGCCGAAGAACTGCAGTCCGCGAACCGCCCCCTTCGACCCGCCGAGATCGATTCCGATGCCCTGCTGCCCCGGCGACCGGAAGGTCGCGTCGCTGAGGTCCAGCCGGGCGCAGTTCCGGAGCGACGCGGCCGGCATGCCGGGCATCGTTCCCAGGTCGCGCACGTCGCATTTCCGTATGCGGAGCGATCCTCCGACATCGAGGGCAAACAGGGGGTTGGTGCCCGAAAGGATGCACTCCTCGATGACGAAATTGCCAGCCGGCAATCCCGGCGCACCCCAGATTTCAATGGCACGAGCGCCGGCGCCCGCATCGAAGCGGCAGTTTTGAAAGGCGATGTCGCTGACATAGCCGGCATTTGCCGCGGCCGTCTGCGCGTCCTGAATATTGTCGACGAGCACGGTGCGACCGCGCGTTCGCCATTGACAATCGCGGATCGCGATCCCCCTTGCCGCATGGCCGCGCGCGTGATGGATCAGAATGCCGCTTTCCCCGCCTTCCGCACGGATGCCGCGCACGCTGCCCTCGACGATCGCGGGCGCTGCAGCATCGCCCGAGGCATGCGGCACGATATGCAGGTCGCGCCAGTTGCCGCTGAGGCGCCCGCCCTCGACCGACCATTGCCGCGCGCCATTGAACACGATCGCGGCCTTGGGCAGGTTCGTGTCGCGACGATCGGTCTGCCCGATGACAACCGGATCGACGATCGATACTCCGGCGGCGCTCGCGACATATATGCCGGCCGACCGCGGCGCGGCGAGAACGGGGTTTCTTACGGTGATCCCCTGCATGCGAGAGACATTGTCGTAAATCTGGATCGCATAGGCGCCGACATCGTCGCTTATCCCGTCGCGCCCGGCGTTCGCGACCGTCACGCGATCGAGCACCGCGTCGAGTACCGCGTGGTAAAGGATGACGCCCGACTTGATGTGGCGCGCGTCGCCGCTGAACAGGCTGACATTGACGTCGCGGATCACCCCCGAATGACCGTTGACGCAAAGCACCGCCGCGTTGAGGCTGATATTGTCGGTTCCGACGCAATTGCCCGGCCGGCTGCGAAATGTGACATCGGCGATATCGATGCCGCGCATTTCGCGCCCCGTATCGAACCCCGCGGCGTTCTCGATCGCCACCCAATCGGGGCCCCGGAAATTCTCCAGATGTACCCGGCGGAGTGCAAAATCCGATACGTCCGCCGTCGCCTGCGCGTCGAGAACCCAGCGGATCGCGCTGCCGCTGCCGTAGATGGTTGCGCCGGCCATCGCGACATTGTTGCCGATGATCGCCAAATCCTCGACGGCGATCCGGCCGGCATTGGTGGCGACGAACAGGTTGCAGACCTTGTCGCCCGTGATCGCGAGAATGGTTCGCTCGCGCCCGGCGCCGCTGAGCGTGACGCCCGAGGGCAGGACGATGCCCCCCTGGCCGAGCGACGACGAGAGAAAGCGGTGGGTGCCCGCCGCCAGGACAAGGGCACCGCCGCCGGTGCGGGCGAGCTCGGCGAGCGCCGCCCTCAGTGCCGCGCTATTGTCGCCGACGAGCGGCCCGCCCCCGAAATCGGCGAGCGCAATCCGGCGGACGGGGCCGGCGGGTGCGGGTTCCTGCGCAGCGGCGCCGACGAGACCTGCCAGCCCGGCGGCCAGCGCGCCGTGGACCATCGCGCGCCGGCTCATTCCGAAGGATCTGGCGGGCGCACCCGCAGGGCCAGCTTTCAACACCGGGAAACTCCGCATCCATCTGACAGTCCGCGCCGGTCATCAAACCGTCCCGCGCGGCGTGCATCTGCAGTAGCTTGGGCGCTGTACGTCCGCGAGGCAACCGCTTCATGCTCCGGCCCCGTCCGCGCCGGCAAATCCCCTTCGCTCCACCATAAAGCCGGTTGTAAAGTCAAATCCAATGGATCATGTGGGCGCGCCTTGCAGAGCGTTTCCGGTTCGGCAACGGTTAGTCGATTCGGCCAGATAGCCGGACGGACGATGCAGATTTTGAACTTGGAATGCGACGGAGCAGCATGCAGAAAATAGTGATCACGGGCGGCCTCGGCTATGTCGGCCATGAACTCGTCCGCCAGCTGGCCGCAAAGGGCGATGCCGAACTCCACGTCATCGACAATCTCGACAGCGGCGGCCAGCGGCTGCAGATGGTTCCGCTGAACGCGTTCAAGCTCCATATCGTCGATATCCGCGATCGTGAGGCGGTCGCAAAGGCGATGGCCGAAATCCGGCCCGACATCGTCTATCACCTCGCCGCCATCCATTTCATTCCGCTTTGCGAAAGCGATCCGGGCAATGCCGTCGCGGTCAACGTGTCGGGCACGGTCAACATGCTCGACGCGACGCCGAAGGGCGCGCGTTTCGTCTTCGCATCGACCGCCGCGGTCTATGCACCCGAAGACGATGCCCATGTCGAGGGCAAAAGCGTCGAACGGCCGATGGATATCTATGGCTGGACCAAATATCACGGCGAACAGTTCGTCCGCTATTACCACGAAAGCGGCAAGATCGACGGCGTGATCGTCCGTCTGTTCAACGTCGTCGGCAGCGGCGAAACCAACCCCCATCTTGCTCCCGCGATCATCGAGCAGCTCGATCAGGGCGACGCCAACGTCAAGCTCGGCAATCTCTTCCCGCATCGCGACTATATCGACGTGTCCGACGCGGCCGAGGGCTTCCAGCGCCTCGGCGCCGCAGCCAACGGAGGCGATGCCCCGGTACTCAGCAATCTCGGGACGGGGCGCAGCCGCGAAGTGGGCGACGTCGTCAAGCTGATCGCCAGGGCGGCCAATATCGATATCCGCATCGAACAGGATGCGACGCGCGTGCGCGCCGTCGACCGGCCGATGCTCAAGGCATCGACCGACCGGCTGAAGTCACTGACCGGCTGGGTGCCCGCCATCGAACTCGACCAGAGCATGGCGAACGCCTGGGCGACACGGGCCCAGGACCGGCTCTCCTGAGCGCCTCATGACGATCGGGGTTGCCGGCATCGCCATCACCCCGCCGGGCATCAAGGCCAGCGGCGGGGTTTCGGCGGGCATTCAGCTGATGAAACGCGTCGCCGAACGCGCCGAAACGCACATGCTGGTAATGGCCGATGCGGACGGTGTCGAACAGGATGGCGCGCTCTCGATCCATCGGTTGAAGGCGACCAACGCCGTTCAGCGCGCCGGTATCGGTCGCGTCGTTCCCCGCGGCCTGGTGACGCTGTTCTGGCGCGTCGATTTCGGCGCCTGGCTCGACAAGATAAAGCCCGATATCGTCCACATCCATAATCCGCACCCGCCGGGCGCGCTGCTCGCCGCCGCGCGCGCCTGCGATGCCCGCGGCATTCCCTATGTCATTTCGACCCACGGCTTCGTCGAATTCGACGACTATGCCACCGCCTTCGGGGCCAAGCCCTGGCAGGGGCCGATCATCGACCGGTTGATCCGCGCGCCGCTGGTCCGCGCGACACGCGGCGCCGCGCGCGTGTTGATGCTCTCGCCCGAGGAAACGCCGATCTTCGACGGCATGGATATCGCGCCGGACCGCCTCGGCGTCGTTCCCAACGGCGTCGATCCCTGGTTTCTGGACAATCTTGACGAGTCCGACCGGATTGCCGCGGTCGCGCGCTTCAACCTCCCGGCTGACAAGCCCAAGATCCTGTTCGTCGGCAATCACACGCCGAACAAGGGTATCGATGTGCTGCTGAAGGCGATGACCCGCATGCGCGAGGACGCCGTCGCGGTGATCGGCGGCGGTATCCGGTCGCCCGAGGAACATCGGGCGATGCTGGCCGACGCGGGTTTCGACATGGCGTCGGGCCGCGCCATCTTTACCGATTTCCTGTCGCGCGACGAGCTCAAGGGGCTTTACCAGTCGTGCGACATTTTCGCTTTCCCCTCGCGCGCCGACACGCTGCCGCTCGTCATTCTCGAGGCGATGGTCAGCCGGCTGCCCGTGGTCGCGACGCGGATCGGCGGAATCCCGTTCGAGGTGACGGAAGAGACCGGTGCGCTCATCGCCTCGGGCGACGCCGACGGCCTCGCGCGCGAACTCGACCGGCTCGCTGCCGATCCGGCGCTGCGCCGCCGCATGGGAACGGCGGGCCGCCAGCGCGCGATCGACATTTTCAACTGGGATCGGTCGGCCGAAGAATCTATCCGGATATATTCGGAAATATTGGGCGAGCGGTCCGATCCGGCACCGCACGCCTGAAAGCCATAGTGGGACAATCCGCATGAACATGTACACTGACGGACGCTATCTCGACAGCAACCCGACCTGGCACGAAGAGCATTCCGAATGGAAAGCCGACTTTACCAAGCGCATGCTGCAAAAGCATGGCATCGCGCCGCGCCGGCTCGCCGAGATCGGTTGCGGCGCCGGCCAGATTCTGATCGAGCTTGCGGCCAAGATGCCGGCGATCGAACAGCTCGACGGCTATGAGATCTCGCCTCAGGCCTTTGCCCGTGCGAAGACCAAGGCGACCGACCGTGTCGCCTATCACAATGCCGACATTCTCGCGAACCCGCCGGCCGAGCCCTATGACGTCGCGATGGCGATGGACGTGTTCGAACATGTCGACGATTATCTTGGCTTCATTGCGAAGATGAAGAGCGTCGCCCGCTACAAGATCTTCCACGTCCCGCTCGAGCTTTCGGTATCGAGCATGCTGCGCCCCGGCACGCTGACGCGCGCACGCGAAGAGGTCGGGCATATCCATTATTTCACGCGCGAGACGGCGCTGGCGACGATCGAACATGCGGGCCTCAAGGTCGTCGACGAACACTATACCAGCGTGTCGCTCGACCATGCCGTCGAACTCAGGACGAAACTCATGCGCCTGCCGCGCCAGCTCGTCGCGGCAATGTCCAGGGGGCTCGCCGCGCGAACGTTCGGCGGTTTCAGCCTGCTCGTTCTGGCGGAATAATTCCCGGGCGCGGACCTCGCAGCGGTGGGATCATCAGGTGGCGATAGAATGCACGTGAACTCGAACAGCGACGCGGGGAAAGAGCCGGTCACCGGCCAGCCCTATCTGAAAACGATAGCGGCAAGTTATGAGCATGTTCCGAGCCTCGACGGGCTGCGTGCCATATCGATCGCCGCGGTGCTCTTCACACATTTCGTCGCGCCGCACGGCCCTGGCGGTTACGGGGTCTTCCTGTTCTTCATCATCAGCGGCTTCCTGATCACCCGCCTTCTGTTCGCCGAACAGAACCGGCGCGAGATAAGCATAAAGGACTTCTATCTCAGGAGATTCTTCAGGCTTTATCCGGTGCTGGTGGTCTTCACTCTGTTTGCCGTCACCGTGAGCTATTTCCGGTACGGGCATTTCAGCCTCGACGAAGCCTTTGCCGCGTTGTTCTATTACGCGAACTTCCTGATCGTTCACAAGGAGCTGACCGGACAACCACTGGATTTCGAGGCATTTCAGGTTTTCTGGTCGCTCTCGGTCGAGGAGCATTTCTACCTCTTCTTTCCGGTGATTTTCTTCTTCCTCAAGAAGGCCGAACGGGTCGCCATTCTCGCGATCGTCGTGATCGTGGCGTGCACGGCGGCGCGCTATCTGATGGCAAGCGCCCATCCCGAACTCATCGGAACGCACTATTTCGGGATGCTGACGCAGTACCGGATCGACTCGATCGCGCTCGGCGTCCTGCTCGCTGCCATGTGTGAAATTCCGGCGGGCCAGCGGATCGTGATGCTGGCCGACCGCTACTGGATGCTGGCGCTCGCGTTCGTCGTCCTGGCCGCAGGCTTCATCCTGATACGCGACCCCGCTTTGAAGACGGCACTCCGGTGGCCGATGCTCGGCTTCCCGATATTGGTCATGATTGCGGCGGTGGTCTTCTCGCCCCGGCATCGCCTCGCAATTGCCGCCCTGAATCACCCCGCCGCCGTCTGGACCGGCAAGCTCAGCTATTCGCTCTACGTCTGGCACACGCTGGCCGGTTACGCGGCGCACGACCTTCTCGCGAACCCGGTTCTCGCGACGGCGGGCGCCGTGTTCTTTTCGTACCTGTTCGCCGCCCTGTCCTATTTTCTCATCGAGCAACCGATGATCCGGGCCGGCAAGCGTATGCGCAAGAAGACCGGACCTCACGTCCCGCCGGGCGGGCCCGCCGAAGCGACGCTGGCGGGGTGACACCGGCGCGCTGATCCGCGGGCCGGTCGCAACCGCGCACGCGATCAATCCGGTGGAAGATCCGCCACGCGCAGCATATCCCCGCTCGCCACATCGACGAGCGGCAGGTCTGCAACCAGATTCCGCCGATCCTTCCCGCGAACGAGATTCAATGTACCGTCGGTATCGCGCCCTTCTGCGAAGGGAGTCTCGCGGAACGCCGCCGCCACCGGAACGGCGCGAATCTTGTCGTTGAGCAAGTCGTTGCGGACGAAGAAGGCGTTGTTGCCGCCGGAATTGCCGCCGACCAGCGAATAGCCGCGCCCGGACAGCAGATGGTCGAACGCGGCAATGCTCGCGCCATAATAGAGGTTCGAATGATGTGCCTTCGACCGCTGGAATGCGGGATCATAGGGCACCGATACCCGGGCCGTCGGGCCGAACAGCCCGTTATATTCGACGATGATGATCGAAGGCTGCAGATGACCGAGCGCTTCGAGGACGAAATAGTCGACGCCGTCGATATCGACCGACAGGATGCCGACGTCGCTGAACGGCGCGCGGGCTATCAGTTCGGCGATATTGTCCTTTGAAATAAAGGCTTCGAGCGCCGTGAGCCGGTATTTCCAATGGATTTCCGACTGCCGGATCTTGGCTATATTTTCGGGCGACCCGTCGATGACCATGCCTTGCCAGAAATCCTTGAGCATCAGGTAACGGCAATTGGCTTCGATGAAGGTCTCGACGCCGAATTCGACGAAGGTCTTGTGCTCGATCGCCAGATTCCGGACCAGATACTGGATGATCCCGTCCTCCCCCCATTGCGAGAAAATCTGGAACTCGGCCTCGCTGATGTCGGCGAAACGGCGTTCGGCATAGTCGCGCGAAAGGATGCGGCCCTGATTGATCAGAATCTTGTCCAGATCGCGCAGATTCCGCGCGAGGCGACGGACGAGATTCAGTTGACGGCTCAGCATTGGGTTTCTTCGCTTTCGTTGAGGGGCTCGGCCTGGATTTCACGGATTACGGCGGCGGGATTGCCTCCGACGATCGTATCGGCGGGAACGTCGCGCGTGACGACCGATCCGGCGGCGACGACCGCGCGCGGTCCGATGGTCACACCGCGCAAGACCAGTGCATGCGCACCGATCCAGGCGTCGTCCCCTATGGTCACGGGCCGGTCGCCGAGATCGATATCGTGCGGATGCCCTGCAAAGGCGATGGATTCAAAGTGACGACGACGCGACCGCCAATCCATGGGGTGGGTCAGATTGTCGAAAATCGAGACGTTGTGCGCGATCAGCACATGGTCGCCGATCGAGATGCTCGCACCCGACCAGATCCGGCTGCCTTCGCCGATGTAGCAATGTCGGCCGATCGTGATGCGGCCGCCGTGCGCGAAGCGAAGCAGTTCGCCCCGAACCAGCGAGCCTTCGCCAATCGAGATATCGCTGTTCTCGGTTCCCATATTGTATATCCGCGCCGTCGGGAACAGACGCGCGCCGGCCCCGAGGGCGGCGGTCGGTCGCCCCCGGAGGCGCGCGATGAGGCGCTGGAACGCCCCGGCGTTGAGCTTATGCAACATACCGCTTCCGATCAGCTCGCCAGAAGCGCGAACGCTTCCCATTGCGCTGTCTTGGAATAGGCGGTCGAAATCATCGCATAGCCCTCCCCGGCCATTTTCTGCCGGCGGCTGTCATCTGCCAGAAGACCCAGCGCCTTTTCGACGACTTGTTCGGAATTGGCATAGGTTTCGAAATGCACATCGGCGCGCATATGCTCAGGATAGCTTCCGGTGTCGCTCAGCAACGCGGCGCCGCAGCCCATTGCCTCCCATACGCGCATGTTCCCGCGCTCGGTACCCACCATGTCGATGGCGCCGTTCACGACGATTTTTGCGCGGCCGATGGCGCTTAACAGGTCGCGCCCGAATACGGGACCCTGCGCTACCCGCCGGATATTCGGGGGACGGCGGTGCTCGCGCAGCGGCCCCACCCAGCCCAGCGGCGTTTCGGCAAGCCGCGTGAAACGCGACCGGTCGAGAAACATCACGACATTGGCGGTTCCGCGAAGGCTCGCAATGGCCTCTAGCATTGCGGCGCGCCTGAGATGGTATCGCGAATAGCTTCCGACGAAAAGCAGATCGATGTCCCGGTCCTCCCGTGCGGCATAACCGTCCATTACGGGATCGTGCGCCGGAAAGAAGGCGGCCGTGTTCGCCCCTTGATCGCGATAGGCAGCGAGGATCGCGGGGAAGTTGTTTACGACCAGATCATGCTTCAGAAACTGGCCGCCTTCCGACGGCGCTGCTCGCCACGCGATCGTCCTTCGAACGCTCCCCGGCAAACGCGCAAGGAAGCTGTCGCCATAGCGCATCGGGTCGATGTTGTAGAAGACCTCGGTGCGATGCTCCTCGATCTGCGCCAGCAGGATATCGGACAGCGTCGCCGATACCGGCAGCCCGTTTTCCTTTGCCCACAATCGCTGCGAATATTCATCGTCGCCATTGGCGAAAAAGGCGGACGGATCGCGTTCGAGGATCGGTTTCAGCAGATGTGCGGCGCCGAAACGATCGTCGAGGAACGCCGATATGGCGGCGTCGAAGGTGCCGCAATCGCGCGTCAGCCGATCGAGGCGCGGGCGGTAGGAGCGATACACTCCGCTATTCTGGAACAGACGCATCGGAAGCTACTTTCGCTTGAGCGGCGCGGCGGCGACGAGAGCCGTCAAAATAAGACCGCCGCCGGTCACGAGCGAGGTCAGCAAGCTGGTATTGGCGAGCGAAAGAAGAAAACCGGTGCCGCACGCGGTGAACAACATGGTTCTTTCCTCGGGAAGAAATTTCGACATGAGCCGCAGGATCAGCGCACAGAAGGTTGCGGCGATCGGCACCCCCCACAAGCCGAGCGCCGCCACACCGTCGGTCGCAAGGAAATTCGCGTTGAGCTCGCCGATGTCGGCGCTGGTCGGCGCGATGAGCGAACTCTGGACCGCCTGCCCGACGCTGAGGTCGCCGTAGGGGTAGGTAATAAACCACGAAATGATGTTGTTGTTCGAAAAATAGGTCAGCGGGTAGATGGCGAAAAACTGTTCGTACACGCCGAATGTCGCGCCCGAGATCAACAGCGTGCGCATATAGATCAGCGAAGTGAGCTGATCGAGATCGGTGCCGATCGGATTATAGGTAGCGAGCAACGGGCTGGTAACGACGAAGACGCCGAGCAAGCCGACAAGCAGCAGGTTCCCCCGCATCCGATTCTGGCGGTCGCCGAGGAAATAGACGCCGACCACAAAGACGGGCGAGAGCAGGACGGCCTTTGCCGCAAGCGTACCGAACAGCACGACCTGCGATCCGATCCCCAGGCCGGTGACCCAATATCGTCTGGTGAAAAGGCCGAGGCCGATCATGAACGGATTGATCGAGCTGGCAAGCAGCGCGATCGAATAACGAACGATGGGATTGCCGACAACGCTCGCGCCGATGAAGCGCTGATTGTAGATATCGTCGCTACCGACGATCTGGAATGACGTGCGGAACGAGTACAGAACGAGCGTCATCAATACGAGCCATAGGCCGAGAAGGCCGAGCCAGAATGCCCGGGCCGGAATTTCCGGAATATTCCATCTGCTGACTTCGCCGCGGGCGATCACCATGAACAGCAGGCACGCGATGAAGATCGAAGCGAAAACCTTGATCACGGCGTCGGTGCCGCCCGAAAACTGCATCACCGTCACCAGCATGCACGGCAGGAAGACGAGGATGTAGAGGAACCAGGATGATGCCTGGGCGAACGTCGACGGGCGCGGCGAGAGCAACACCGCGGGAAGCGCCGCCACGATGCAGGCCGCATAGAGCATCCACTCGTCATCGAGCAGATAGGTGAAGCCGAAATAGGCCCACCAGTCCGATATCACGTCATAGGCATAGCAGAGCGCGAAGGCGTAAAGGAGTGCCAGCACATAACGCACGAGCCCGCCGGCGAGCGATCGTCCGCCCGCCGCGATCTCATCATTCGGTTTCAACTTGGCAAGCGCGGTCATGGGCATCGCCGGTCCAGATACCATTTGAGGTTGATGTAAGGCCAGAGCCTTCCGACCGAGGTCCAGTCCCAGGCTCCGCGCGCCGTCAGCGCCGAAACCCGCGCGCGCAACGCCGCACGATCGACCAGTTCGTCGAACGCACCGTGCGGCGTCGACAGCACGCCGTCCACCCAGCGCCCGAGCGATCCGTTGAGCCAGGCCGGCATCTGCGAATTGAAGCCGACCTTGCGGGTGGCGGTCCGGATCGATTCGGGCATGATGCCCGCCATCGCATGCCGCGCGACGAGCTTGGAGTGCGTATCGTCGGATTTCATGTCTGCCGGCAGGCTCATCGCGTGGGTGACGAGACGCCAGTCCATGAAGGGCATGCGGACCTCGACCCCATGCGCCATCGAAAGCCGGTCGAAATTGCGCAGGATCGTCGGCAGTACGCTGCCGTGGAACATCGCATAGAGTCGCCGGTCGAACCCCGAATAATCGGCGGGCAATTCATCGCGATAGGCCGCGATCGGCATGCGCTCGGGCGCGCCGAAACCATGGCCGCGCAGAAAATGGCTGCGATCGATGCGCAGCGCGGCGAGCTTCGCCGTGTCGCTGAACCGCGAGAAGGCCGCGCTGCCCGCCTGATCGCCGATCAGGTTGCGCAGCGCGAACGCCAGATTGCGCCCGCCCTGGCGATAGCCGCCGATCATCTCGTCGGCGCCATGTCCGTCGAGCGTGACGCGAACCCCGCCGCGACGGACCTCCTGATAGATGCGCCAGGGCGCGGTCAGCAGGCTGATGTAGACATCGTCGAGGCTATCGAGCACCACATCGGCGAGTTCGCCCCCGTCATCGTGCCCGAGATCGAAGAAATGGGGCGTGACCCCGGCGTAGCGCGCGGCTTCGGTCGCCTCCGGTGTTTCATCCTGCGGCTGTCCGCTGAAGGTCGCGATAAAGGCGTGGCGCCAGTCTTCACTTTCGCGGTCATGCGCGCCGCCGCCGGCCGCGATATGCGCCATCGCCGAAACCACCGCGGTCGAATCGAAACCGCCCGACAGGCAGCTGCCGATCGCCACGTCGCTGCGCATGCGGAGCCGCGTGGAGTCGAGAAAAAGTTCGCGAAACTGTTCGGCAGCATCTTCCATCGAAGCGGGCCGTGATCGGCCGAGATGGTCCGCCGTCACCCACCAGCGCGTGACCGACAGGCGGCCGTCCGCGAGCTTCGCATGATGGCCGCCCGGCAAGCGCCGAATTCCCTCGTGAAGCGTATATTCCGACGCTTCGATGCCAAAGGGATCGAACAGCAGGCGGCGCGCGACATCCATCGCCGGCGCGCGGTTTACCCACGGCACATCGAGCAGCGCCCGGACTTCGGACGCAAAGGCAAAGCGCTCGCCCCGTTGGGCATAAAGCAAGGGTTTGATCCCGAACCGGTCGCGCGCGAAGAAGATCGACCCGTCGGCATTGTCGCGGATCGCCAGCGCCCACATCCCGTTGAGCCTGGGCAACATCGCCGGCCCCCAGGCGATGTAGCTTTGCAGCAGAACCTCGGTGTCCCCCTCGGTGCGGAAGCGCGCACCCAGCGTCTCCAGCTCGGCGCGCAGCTCGAGGAAGTTGAAAATCTCGCCGTTAAAAACGATCGTATAGCGTCCGTCGTCGCTGACGAAGGGCTGATCGGAGCGCGCCTCGGTATCGATGATCGCCAGCCGCGCATGGACGAAGCCGCACTGCCGGTCCTCCGAAACCCATATCTGCTGGCCGTCGGGGCCACGATGCGACAGCGACACGCCGAGCCGCTCGAGGACCGCCTGATCGACGGGGCCGCCCTTGTCCAGAATACCGGCAATGCCGCACATGATCAGGCCTCCGCAGCTTCGGGCGTCGATGCGCCGCGCAGCTTCGCGATGCACAGCAGGATGAAGATCAACCCGAGCAGCGAAACCGCCGCCGCGTGGAGGCTGATCGCCGTGTAGAGGTCGAGGCCCTGCGTCACGACGAGAATCCACGCAAGCCCGATACACACCGGCCAGCCGAAGTCCCACGCCGACTGGAGCCGAAAGGCGCGCAGCGCAATCAGCGTCTGGTTGACGATCCCCATGACCAGCGCGACGGCGTAGCCGAAGATCATGATCCGGGCGATTTCGATCGCGGGTCCCCATCCCGGTCCGAAAGCGATATCGAACGCGAAGGGGATCAAGGCGCGTGCAACGAGGACACCCACGCCGCAGATGACGGCACCCGCAACCACGATCTTCACGAATATATTCAGCACTGCCGCACGATTCCCGGCCCGGATCTGTTCGGTAACCCGCCCCAGAAAGACCTGGCTCCCCGCGACGACGATCATCGCGACGGGAACGCCCATGGCGCGATCGACCAGGCCGTACTGCCCCGCGGCAGCCGCGCCGAAGACGTGAAATATCATGAACGGGGTCAGCATCGCCCCGCCCGAATTGGCGAGCGCGCCGGGCAGCGAGATGATCGCGAGCTCCCAGTTCTGCCGCACGAAGGATGGCAATCCGCGCAGCCGGACGAGCGGCGCCGTCCGCTCGGCTTTCGTGGGCTGGACCGCAAAAAGCCCGTAGGCTCCCGCCGTCAGGCGACCGATCACGTCGGCGACGATGATCCCCCACAGCGTCGGGTTCAGCGCCGCCATCGCCAATGCGACGAGCGCATATATCAGAACCTGCCCGACCTTCAGTTTTGCGAGGCGCGAAAAGCTCTGGTCGCGGATCAGCTTGTAGGACGCAATCTGGATGCAGCCGTTGCCGATCAACCCCAGGCCCAGCAACGCCGCCGGAAAGCCGAGGCTCGCACCGAACGCGCTGTACAGCGACAGCGCGGCCGTGACGAACAGCGCGACGACGAGCACCAGTCCGAACAGCGAGGCGAGCGTATGGTGGACCTCATCGTCGTGGCGCGAAACGAGCGTCAGCTCGATGCGCAGCGCGATCCCGACGCTGCAGAAGATCAGGAGCGACAGGTAGAGCTGGAAGACGCCAAAGGCTTCGGGAACGAAGACACGCGCGAGCACCGGCAGGATCAGCAGGCCGATCGCCTGTGCCCCCGCCGTTCCCGACATGACGGTCAGCAGATCGCGAACCGTCGAGCGCCTCGAAGCCGTTGCCGTCACGCGCCGTCCGTTCTAGGCCGCCGCCTCGCGCACCGACGCCGCGACATGATCCTGCTGCGCTTCGGTCAGTTCGGCGAAGATCGGAAGCGAGAGGATGCGGTCCTGCAGGCGATGCGCGACCGGAAAATCCTCCGGCCGGTGGCCGAGATGCGCATAGCATGGCAGGAACGGAAGAGCGCGCTTGTAATTCACGACGGTCGGAACCCCGCGATCCTTGAGCGCCGCGGCAAGACCGTCGCGATCGTCGGCTTCGATCACATAAAGGTGATAGACATGCTCGCGCCCCGCAACCTCGGTGGGAAGCGCGACGCCGGCTATGCCCGACAACAGTCCGTCATAACGTTTCGCGATCGCGCGGCGCCGCGCCGTCCAGCCCGCGAGGCGCGGCAGCTTCACGTTCAGGATCGCCGCCTGCAGCCCGTCGAGGCGCGAATTGATGCCTTCCATCTCGTGATCGCCCTTCACCAGCCCGCCGTGGCGCGCGAAGCACGCCATGTGGCGCGCCAGCGCGGCGTCGTCGGTCGTGATCGCGCCCGCATCGCCCATCGCGCCCAGATTCTTGCCCGGATAGAAGGACCAGGTCGCAATGTTGCCGAAGCTGCCGGCCTTGCGGCCGTCGATCGCCGCGAGATGCGCCTGCGCGCAATCCTCGATGACCCACAGGCCGCGCCTTTCGGCAATCGCCATGATCGCGGGCATGTCGGCCATCTGGCCATAGAGATGGACCGGGATGATGCCGACGGTGCGGCTCGTGATCTTTTCCTCGATCTTCGACACGTCGATCGTCGAGGTGACGGGGTCGATATCGACGAAGATCGGCTTCGCGCCGTGCTGCCCGATCGTCTCCGACGTCGATATCCACGTCTGTGCGGTGGTGATCACCTCGTCGCCGGGCTTGATGCCGAGCGCCTTCATCGCGATGTAGATCGCGTCGGTGCCGTTCGCGCACGACACCGTATGTTCCGCTCCCATCAACCGCGAATATTCGGCCTCGAAACTTTCGACGTCGGGACCGCGCACGAAGCTGCTGGTCGCGATGACGCGCGCGATCGCCTCGTCGATCTCGGTCTTGATCGACAGATATTGCGCGTGAAGATCGACAAAGGGGACAGCAACCATAAAATCTCCGTGAATGAATGCGGGGACGCGCGAACGGTGGCGAGGAACCGCCTTATTTCCGCCCCGCGGCAAATCGGGCCTTATAGTCTTCGAATGCCGGCCGGAGCTGTTCCTGCACCGCCAGCGGCATGCGCATCCGTGCGGGACGAACGTCATATGCCCCGGGATCGGCAGCGCCGGCCACGAACTCATCGAAATTCACGGCCATCATGATTTCGATTTCATAGTGCCGCTGCGCGAAGGATTCCAAGGTGTCGGTCTCGAACAACGGCGTCTCGACGATCGACAGCACCTCGCCCGCGTCGGCTTCCTCGTCGATCGTGTGCATCGTCACGCCCATCGGCATGCCGTCGACGATCGCCCATTTGAACGCGTCGAGGCCGCGAACCAGCGGGATGATGCCGGGATGGATATTGATCACTCTCCCCCGCGTCGCGCCGACAAAGGCGGGCGGCAGGATACCCGCGCCCGCCACGAGGAACAGATCGGCCTCGTCGGCAGGAATCTGATCGGCCGCCGCGCAGGCAACGAAGCGGGCGCCGACCGCTTCGGCAACCGACCGCGTATGCGCACCGCCACTCATGTCCGGGCGGTGCTCGAACAAAATCTCGCGGCCCGGACGCGGTGCGAACGGCAGCGTATAGAAGGTCAGCGCTTCGAACCCGCGCGCATGCAGGCCCAGCGCGACCTGCTCGGTTTTCAGATGGCGATAATCATACGAAATGATGCCAAGCTTTGTCCGCTTGGTGATCGGTGCCAGACTCATCGCAACATTCCCCGGCCAGACCGTCTCAAATCCGGCCCAGCTTCGCGACCTTGGGACTGAAGCGCAGGTCGACCCGCCGCCCGGTCTCGATCGATTCATAGATGGCGGAGATCAGTTCGAGGCTGCGCCGTCCCTGCATTCCGTCGACCAGCTGGGGGCCGCCGTTACGGATCACATCGACGACATGTTCGTAATATGCCTGGTGGCCGAAGCCATAGACGCTCGGCGGGTTGACCGAGTATTTCTCGATCACCTCGTCGTCATCGGCATCGGCGTCGAGGAAATTCCATGTCTCGAGCTTGTTGACCGCGAAGCCGCCGATCACGACCGTCCCGCCCTCGCCGAGGATCGAGATCGACCCCTCGAGATCCTTGGGCCGCGTGCCGCCGGTCGCCTCGATGATGCCGAGCGCGCCGTTCGCAAAGGTCAGGATCACCGCGGCGGTATCCTCCGCCTCGATATCGACGAGCCGCGTCGCGCTCATCGCCGAAACCGAAACAACGTCGCCCATCATCCATTCGAGCAGATCGACATGGTGGCTCGCCTGGTTTGTCAGCACGCCGCCGTCGAACGCCCAGGTACCGCGCCACGCGTCCTGGTCGTAATAGGCCTGCGGACGGCACCAGCGCACCCGCACGGTGCCCATCACGAGCTTGCCGAAGCGGCCCGCTTCCAGCGCCTCGCGCAGCTTGACGACCGGTACGTTGAACCGGTTCTGCTTGACCACGAACAGCTTGACGCCGGCCTTGTCGCACGCGGCGATCATGCGGTCCGCATCGTCCAGCGTCAGCGCCATCGGTTTTTCGACGACGATATGCTTGCCGTATGGCGCAAGGTCGATGACGTTGCGCGCGTGATTGCCGCTCTCGGTCAGAACGACGAAGGCATCGATTTCGGCCTCGCGCGCCATTTCGTGCATGTCGGTGAACCAGGGCACGCCGAACTGCTCGCCGATCGCCCGTGCTTTCGCTTCGACGACATCGCAGACGGCGGCAAGCCCGGCGTTCGCGATCTGCTGGTTACCGAGCAGTTCCGAGTGCCGTTTCGCGATCCGGCCGCATCCAACCAATGCAAATTTAATCATCGCTAACCTTCAAAGAAAGAGGACCATATCGCGAACCTGAAACGGCCAGCGTCACCCGCCCGGGCTTCGATCAGCGATCCTTGGCCCCTTCGGAATCCTGCCCGTAGCCATAACCATAGCCATAACCATAGCCATAGCCGGCCTGGCGGGTCTTGAGCTTGGTCAGGATCAGGCCGAACACATGGGCGTGGACAGCGTGCAGACGTCCGAGCGATGCCTTGATGCCACGAACCGCGACGCCCTCGGCCTCGGCGACGAAGATGCAGCCCTCGACCGACCGCGCCAGCAAGGGTGCGTCGGCAAGGCCCAGAATCGGCGGAGAGTCGATGATGACATGATCATATTGCTTGAGCACGTCCTCGACGAGGAGGAGCATGCGGTCGCTGCTGAGCAGTTCGGCGGCGCTCGGCGGCATCGGTCCCGCGGGCATCAGGGTAAGCCCCTTTGAATCGACCGGAACCACAAGCTGGCGCCAGTCGTTCTCGCCGGCCAGGAAATTGCTGAGACCGGCCTTGTTCGGCTTGTCAACGAACTGGTGCATCGACGGCGAACGCATGTCGGCGTCGATCAGCAGCACATTCTTGCCCGTCCGGCCCAGCACGGTCGCGAGGGCGAAGCTGGTCGTGCTCTTCCCTTCGGCCGGCCGCGTGCTCGTCACCATCAGCGACTTGGGCACGCCATGATCGGTCGAAAAGGCCAGGTTGGACCGGATGCTGAGATAGGCTTCGGACAATGGCGACTTCGCATCGCGCAAAAGATCGAGCGCGAAGCCGTCCTCGGCGTCGGGAATGCTGCCGAGCAGCGGCACCTGCAGCAAGCGGTTGACCTGGCTCGGGTCGCGCAATCCTTCGTCGATCTGGTCGAGCGCGATCGTCGCCACCGCCGCGAGGGCAAGGCCCGCCAGTAGCGCGAGCGCGAGGTTCAGGATGAGGCGCGGCGAGGATGGCTTGTCGGGGACCCCGGCCGTGTCGACGATCGAGATATTGTTCGCGCCGACACCGGCGACGCCGATTTCCTTGTAGCGCTGGAGCAGGCCATCATACAGTTCGCGGTTCGTATCAACTTCGCGCTGCACGATATTGTACTGGATATTGTCGCGCTGCTGTTGATTCATGCGCCCCTTGAGCTGTTCGACGCGAGCGCGCAGCTCATCCTCGCGGATCGAAGCTTCGTCATACTCCGCCGACCGGCTCGACAGCACGCGCCCTTCCTCGCGCTTGATGCTCGCATCGAGCGCGCGGATCTGTTCCGACAGGGCCTTCGCAGGGGGATAATCGGGCTCGAATTGCACGAGCATCTTGGCATATTCGCCCGCGATCTCGGCACGCTGCTGACGAATCTGGTTAATCGCCATATTGTCGAGGGCATCGCTGCTGACGCCGCGGCTGCGCGCCTTGCTCTCCGCTGCGATACGATCCGCGGTCGCCTTTGCGAGCGCCTCGTTGAGCGCTTCGAGGTCGCTCGATACCAGCGTACGGTCAATTTCGGTCCGGCCGTCGAGACTCTTGCTCTTGCCGAGCGCGACGATCCCCTTCTTTGCGGCGTAGCTGACCAGTTCGCGCTCCGAGCTTTCGAGACGGAGGCGAAGGTCGGCCAAGCGTCCTTCAAGGAAGGTACGGGCATCGGCAGTCGAGGCGAAGCGGCGATCCATGCTCTGCACGATGAACTGCTGCGTCCATGCGTTGGCGATTTCGGACGACAGTTCGGGCGATGCGCTCGAATAGCTGACGTCGACCAGCGACGACCCGCGAATCGGCGACACCGCAATATGTTCAAGGAGCGTGTCGACGGTCAGCTTTTCGCGCTTCTGGCGCGCTGCGGCGCTCAACTGCCGGCCCGAGTTGCCCGAAAAGAGCAGGCTGTCGTCCGGATCGACGCCATGCGCGGCAAAGAAGGCATCATTCGACGCGAGCCGCATTTTCCGCGACACCCGCTCGGCCAGTGATCGCGCCGTCAGCAGCGAATATTGCGTCTGGTAGAACTCGATATCGCGGCCGGCATCTGCCGATTCCAGCCCTTCCACATTGGTGATCTTCTTCTGGTCGCGGCTGATCTCGATCCGCGACGTCGCGGTATATTGCGGCGTGGCGAGCAGGGTCGCCACCAGCCCCAGCGCGAGCACGGCAACGACGATGCCCGCGATGACCCACTTCCACCGCAGCACAACCTGCCAATATTGAAGCAGGATCGGCGGCGCCAGATTGAACTGCTCGCCGGCCGCGTCTCCCGGGTTGTCGCCGGTCACTGCCGACCGGTCCGCCTTCGAATTCATTGATTGCAACATTCTGTTCCCTGCCTCGAAGGCCAATATTCTGCAGGATGGCCAAGAAGGATCACCCGCCATCCGAAGCCGCGACGATGCGCCCGACAGCGCCCATGTTTGGCGGCTCAGCTAGCTGATAACCAATTTCATTGCCACTCTTTTCCTTGTCCGGCCGGCGCATCCCCAAAATATCGACAACACGCTGCACGAACCACTAAGCCACGACAATTACTCTGTTTTCTACGTGTCCGGTCTTTGCGCCGCCTTGTCGACAACGCGCTCCCCGGACCGAGGAGAAGCGCGCGCGCCCGACCGCGCGAGCGCGACGTCCGACAGCACCGCCTCCATGCCCGTCTGGCCGCGACCGCCTGTTGCGACGATTTCGAGAAGTTGCACCGGACAGCCCTGCCCCACATTCCATTCCGCACTACCGCTCGCCATGACGCCGTCGAGACGCCACAGGGTCGAGACTTTCGGCTGAATGCATCGCAGATGCCATCCTATCGCCCCGCCCTCACCTCGGTCGAGGGGGGCCAGCCTGAACGAGAAGCGATATCGCCCGGGTGAAAGGAGGAGCAGCTTGCGCGCCACCGGCCGCGACGTTTCGGGGTTCGCGTAGATCGTCATCGTCGCCGCTTTCGCGTCGACCTGGCCCGACGCGCCGACCTCGGCATCGTTGAGCAATTGCCATCCCGCCGGGCCAAGCCCCTTCGTCTGGTCCAGCGTTTCGAGGCCGACGCCGGTCAGCGCAGCCGTGCCGCCGGGCGCCGGACGCAGCAGCCGGGCTATCTGGGTATATTGCTGCCGGTCGTTGAGCGCCGAAACGACATTGGCGCGCAACGCGCGCGCGGTAGCGGGATCGGGCGAACCGCCGGTTTCGAGCATCAGATCGACAAGAGCCGTCAGATCCTTGCCCTGATCCTTGGAAAAATTGACGAAGTCGGTCGTCCATTGCTCGCCGTCGCGCATATAGGGCCTGAGCGCGGTACGAACCTCCGGAAGCTCGATCGCCTTCAACAGCCGGGGAAACAATATTTGCGGCGCGATCGAGCTGGTTCGCAGCGCGAGATCATAATGAACCAGTGCTGTTTTGAGGTCGTCGCGACGCGCCGCTTCCTCGATCAGGAACACATGCGTCAGCGCGTCGCGGCGCGTCAATGCCGCCGCCTTGTGAACCAGCTTGCTCGCCCGGTCTTCATCGCCGTCCATCGCCGCCGAAATCGCGAGCAGCCGGACGGCCTTCGGGTTGAGCGGCGCGCTACGGAGCGACGCCCGCGCCGTGTTGGCCAGCACCTTCGCCGGAATCTTTTTCCCCGACAGCAATGCGATATCGGCCTTGTTCGCCAGCGCATTGCCTTCCGAGGGAACGAAGGCCAGCGCCCGGTCGGGCGCCTTCGATCGCGCAATGCCCGAAACCGCTAGCGCGAAAGCGAACCAGGCCCCGATCAGGCCCAGGACTGCAATCACCGCATATTTCGCAAGCGCCGCGCCGCTGAGCTGAATGCGCGGCGCTTCGGGTGCAGCGCTGCGCCGGCTCTTTCGCCTTTTGAAACCAAGCGCCATGTCATGCATCCCCTGCGGATTTGTTGCGCCCGCCCTGATCGGGCCCCGCGAGCCAGATCAGGAATATGGCCGCGACACACATCATGCTGGGAATCCGCGCCGGATAATCGGGAATGCTCGCCAGTCCGAGCATGACGATCAGCACGGTAGCCAGCCGCGCAAACTGCGTCGCGCGCCCGGTTCCCGCTCCCTTGCTCCAGACGTGGACCGAACGGCGGAGGAACGCCACGAGCGCGACCGCCAGCAGCAGAAGCCCGGGCAAGCCATAGGTGACGGCTATTTCCAGCCAGTCGTTGTGCGCCCGGTTCACATAAGCGAGCTTCAATATCCGCGCCGGCTCGAGAATCTGGAACGCCTCGACAAAAGATCCGGACCCCGATCCGAACGGGAAGTAGCGCCAGACCAGATCGGCCGAAACCTGCCAGAAATCGCTTCGTGATCCGTCGGCCGCATTCGGCCTGAGCAGGCGATCGAGCGCCTCCGCGCGCGAGAAGACAATGAACAGGATCGCCAGCGAGGCAAGGCCCACGACCGCGAGGACGGGAAGCAGGGTGATCTGGAACTTGCGGCCGCCGCGGCGCACCGTCAGCCCCTCGGGCGGGCGCCGGTAAAGCAGCGCGGCCGATGCCAGCCCGACAAGCGCGAAAATCAGCCCGGAGCGCGAGCCGCTGACGAGTATCAGCGGAATCAGCACGGCCGCGACAGCGACCGCCAGAACCCGCCGCCCCCTCTGGCGATCGGCCGTGCCGTCGGGGTTCGCAGCGAACACGGCGAGCATCGGAAACAGCATCGTCAGCAGCACCGCGGAATGGTTGCGGTTGGCAAAGAAGCCGACCGCGGAACCATGGTTGGTCAGCCGGTAAAGATAGAGCGGTCCTTGAGATCCGCCGATCACCTGAAGCAAGCCAAGGATACCCGAAGCGACGCCGAGGCCGATCACCACCAGCAGCAGCGCATAGCGCTCCTGCCGGCGCAACTGCACGCCGAGCAGGATCACCGCGAGCGGCGCGAAAAGCGCGCTCAGCGCATGCCATCCGTTCATCGGCGTAAGCGTCAGCGGACGCCAGATATCGCCGAGCCCGGCCAGCCGGTCGGTCGCGGCGACGTCCGCCCGCCCGGGCAGCGACTGCCAGATGCCGGGCGGCAGCGGAATGAGGTGAAGCAGGTTGAGACCGATTATCGCGGCCGCGAGCGCCAGCAGCCAGCGCCGCCCCTCGAAATGCTCGCGGCGCAGCGTCGCCAGCGCGACCGCGCACATCAGAACCGAAGCCGGCCGCAGAATGACCAACGAGGATACATCGACCCGCGACGACCCGCCGGTCAGAAAGACGAGTATCAGAAAGCCCGTCAGGAGCCAGAATTGAAGCGTCCAGGACTCGCGCGAATGAGAGGAAGGCTGCAAGCGGTGTATCCGTTCGATAACAAGCGGCCGGCGCGGCGCCGAACCGGAATCACAGTATTGCCCGTCCCCTCCGGCTCTACGCCGTCAGGAGCGGCGGCGCCCCCGCCATCAATTCTGGAAAGCCACGATGATCGGCGTGGTCAGCAACGGAATGATCTGGATGAAATCGCGGAACAGACGGCGAGCGGCGGAATCGCCGATCACGATCCGGTCGTCTGCAAACACCGCGGGGTCGGCATAATTGCCCCGCCGTATCGCACTCAGGTCATACAGGGCGGCATATTTCTGGCCGTTCACCGTACGGAAAATCACGACTTCGCGCTGCCGCGCATTTTCGGTCGTTCCTTCGGCGCTGGCTACCGCCTCGATCAGCGTCATGTCGGGCGTAACCGGATAACGGCCCGGCTTCGTCACCTGACCGTCGAGGGTCAGTTTCGCACTCTCGACCTCGATCAGATTCACCGACACCTGCGGATTGCGGAAATAATTCGCGCGCAGACGGGCTTCCAGCTGGTCTTCGAGTTCTTCGATCGACAGGCCGTTCGCATTGACGACGCCGGCGACCGGTGCCGACAGGCGCCCGCTCTTGTCGATCCGCACCCGATCGACGCTCGCATCCTCGCTTCCGAAAACCTTGATCGAAAGCAGGTCGTCGGCACCGAGCCGGAACGGCATGAGCTGGCCGGATGCGTCGCGAACGACGGGCTCGGGCAGTTCGCTGACGACTTCCATCTTGCCGCCGGCATTTCCAACCGCGGGCTTGCCGCCGCAGGCCGAAACTGCCGTGAGCGTGGCGGCGACCAAAATCATGCGAAAAGCCTTAGCCGCGGCCCATGTCGAAATCGGCTTCATGAGGTGACTGCTCTTCTCTCTGATTCCAGATAATAATGTCATGAGCGGCTTTGCCAGAGAATATCCGGCACCGAACGACGAATGCTGTCCACTAGCCTGCGCGGCCTTCGGGTCAAGCCGTTATTGAGCGCGAGCGGCCAAAAACACCGCTTGCCGGTCGATCCGAACGTCGATGTCACACTATACTTTTTGCTGAACCTGTACGAACCACTGATCGGCCTCGCTCAATCCGATCGCGGTCAACTTGCCGGTGGCGTAGGCGCCCGTATCGATACCGATTCGATTGCCCCGGTTCTCGACGTCCTCGCTGATCGTGTGCCCGTGCACGACCGTTCGGCCATGTTCGAATTCGCTCGCCAGGAAATCCTCGCGAATCCAGCGAAGGTCGCTGGTCTTTTGGCGATCGAGCGCGACCCCGGGGCGCACTCCCGCGTGGACGAAGACATAATCGCCATATTCGACCATATCCTCGCCGCGCCCCAGGAAATCGATATGCGACTGCGGAACCCGTCCCGGGAATATTGCCGCGAGTTCCTCAAAGCTGGTCGCATCGTACAGCACATCGTCGCGCAAATAGCTGCGCACCGTCGCGTCGCCGCCGATGCGGATGAAATAGCGAAGCGCGCGAACCTCGCCGGCGAGCGCCGCCAGCATGCATTCCTCGTGATTGCCGATCAGATGGTGCACGCGGTCGAACCGCTCGCGCAGGCCGATCGCGCGGTCGACGACCTTGTCCGAATCGGGGCCACGATCGACGAGGTCGCCGAGGAGTATCAATATGCAGCTCGCGTGCGGACGCCGGGCCCGATCGGCGTCGATTTCGTCGAGCAACGCGGCGAACAGATCATCGCGGCCGTGAATATCGCCGATGGCGTATATCAGCAGGCCCTCGGGAACGCGGCGCGAAACCGGCGGCGTGGGCTGCTTTTTGGCAAAACGCGAAAAGAAACTCATGATCCGATCAAAATCCCTGTCATGCCGGTTCGATCCGGCAGACGTCGTAAAAGGCGCCGGCCCATAGCAATCACGGCTCGCCTATGCCACACTTTCCGCCCCTTCCCGCCACCCCTTCCTGCAGGTTCGGCCTTGCCCGGAGCTGAACGATTCGGCACGATGATCGACGCCGCGCGCATAGTTAAAGCTATTACAACGGTTTCGCGCTATCCGAAGGAACAAGTTCGGCACCCTTGGGGCGCGCCGACAGGTAAACCGACAAGACAGGGCGAGATCCGCGTGCCATCCAAGGTCATAGTCATATTCGGCACCCGGCCCGAAGCGATCAAGATGTTCCCGGTCGTGCACGCACTGCGCGCGCAGCCCGGCATCGACGCGCGGCTCTGCGTGACCGCCCAGCACCGCGAGATGCTCGACCAGGTTCTGGAAATCGCCCGGATCTCGCCCGACATCGACCTCGATATCATGACGCCCAACCAGTCGCTCGACGCGCTGCTCGCGCGGCTCGTCACCGGTCTCGGCGAGGCGCTCGATACCGAAAGGCCCCACCGCGTCCTCGTCCATGGTGACACGCTGACCACCATGGCGGCCACGCTCGCCGCCTATTTCCGCAAGATACCCGTCGGGCATGTCGAGGCAGGCCTGCGCAGCGGCAATATCTACCATCCCTGGCCCGAAGAGGTGAACCGCAAGGTCGCCGGCGCCGTCGCCGATCTGCACTTCGCGCCGACGGAAACCGCCGCCGCGGCACTACGCGCGGAAAATGTCGATACCGGCCATATCCACGTCACCGGCAACACCGTCATCGACGCCCTGCTCGCGACCAACGCGCGGATCGCGGACGAGCCGTCGCTTGCCGCCAAACTCGACCCGCTGGTCGCGCGTTTTGCCGGCAAGCGGATCATCGCCGTCACTTCGCACCGGCGCGAGAATTTCGGCGACGGGATGAAAGCCATCGCCGATGCGATCGCGGCGATCGCGGCGCGCCCCGACGTCGCGGTCGTCTTTCCCGTTCATCCCAACCCCCACGTCCGCAGCGCGATGGAGCCGATCCTCGGCGATCTCGCCAATGTCGCGCTGACCGATCCGCTCGATTATCCGCACTTCGTCCGTCTGCTCGGCATTTCTACGCTCGTCCTCACCGACAGCGGCGGCGTGCAGGAGGAGGCTCCCTCGCTCGGCAAGCCCGTCCTCGTGATGCGCGAGACGACCGAGCGCCCCGAGGGCATAGAGGCCGGTACCGCGCGGCTCGTCGGCACCGACAAGAATCGCATCGTTGCCGAAATTTTCAGCCTTTTGGACGATGAAGCGGCCTATAATGCCATGGCCCGCGCCCACAATCCCTTCGGCGACGGCAAGGCTGCACAGAGAATAGCGGAGATTGTTGCGCGTGCCCATTGATAGCGAACAGAAGGTTACCGTCCTCGGGCTCGGCTACATCGGCCTCCCCACCGCCGCGCTGATCGCGCGCTCGGGCAGCAAGGTGACCGGGATCGACGTCAGCCGGCATGTCGTCGACACCGTCAACAACGGCAAGGTGCATATCGAGGAGGTCGATCTCGATGGCCTCGTCCAGGGCGTCGTGTCGCGCGGGTTGCTTGTCGCCTCGACCGAGGTCGCCCCCGCCGACGTCTTCGTGATCGCGGTTCCGACGCCGCACGACGAGGAGCACCGCCCCGACATCAGCCATGTCCTGTCGGCTGCGCGCGCGATCGCCCCGAAGCTCGAGGCCGGCAATCTCGTCATCCTCGAATCGACCTCGCCCGTCGGCACGACCGAAAAGGTCGCCGCGCTGCTCGCCGAACTGCGCCCCGATCTGAAAGTCCCCGGCACGTGCACCGGCGCCGCCGACATCTTCGTCGCCTATTGCCCCGAGCGGGTGCTTCCCGGACGCATCCTCGTCGAACTCGTCGACAACGACCGCTGCATCGGCGGCATCACGCCGCGCTGCGCGCGCCGCGCGATGACCTTCTATCGCCAGTTCGTCCGCGGCGCCTGCGTCACCACGTCGGCACGCGCCGCCGAAATGGTCAAGCTGGTCGAGAACAGCTACCGCGACGTCAACATCGCCTTCGCCAACGAACTGTCGATGATGGCCGAACATATGGGCGTCGACGTCTGGGAGGTGATCCGCCTCGCCAACCGCCACCCGCGCGTCAACATCCTCCAGCCCGGGCCAGGCGTCGGCGGCCATTGCATCGCGGTCGACCCCTGGTTCCTCGTCCATGGCGCGCCCGAGCACAGCCGGCTGATCCGCACGGCGCGCGAGGTCAATCTTGCCAAGACCGCGCATGTCATCGGGGCCGCCGAAATGCTCGTATCGCAGCATCCGAAGGCGCGCGTCGCGTGCCTCGGCCTCGCCTTCAAGCCCAATATCGACGATTTCCGCGAAAGCCCCGCGGTCGAGGTGGCCGCCGCGCTCGCGCGCCGTTTCGGCAAGCAGATCGAGATCGTGGAGCCCTACGCCCGCGGTCTGCCGATGGAATTCGCCGGTACCGGCGCCGAACTGATCGATCTCGACAGCGCGCTCGCCGAATGCGACCTGCTCATCGTCCTCGTCGACCACGACCTCTTCAAATCGATCCCGATCGAGGAGCGCGGCGACAAGATCGTTTACGACACGCGCGGCCTGTGGCTCGACCAGCCGAACGGCGGCGGCAGCAATCGTTTGCATCGCGCGGCCTGACGCTCTTCGCTTGACCCCCTCGCGTCGCGCCCGCATCTGTGCGCCATGCTGACTCGTCTCGAAACCATCGTCGTCGAAAAACCTTGGGGCCGCACCGACATTCCCGAAGCTTTCGGGGATTTCGAAGGCCGCCGCATCGGCGAGATCTGGTTCTCGAACCCCGCGGGCGACGACGCCCCGATCATGGTCAAATTCCTCTTCACCTCGGAACGCCTGTCGATTCAGGTTCACCCCGACGATGCCGCGGCGCAGGCAGCCGGCTATCCGCGCGGCAAGGAGGAATGCTGGCTGATCCTCTCGGCCGAGCCCGAGGCCGAACTCGGCGTCGGCCTCAACCGCCCGAGCAGCCGCGAAGAGCTCCACGCCGCCGCACTCGACGGATCGATCGTCGACATGATCGACTGGCGCCCCTCGAAGACCGACGATTTCGTCTATAACCGGGCCGGCACGATCCACGCGATCGGCCCGGGCCTCACCGTCGTCGAGGTGCAGCAGAATGTCGACTGCACCTACCGCCTCTACGATTACGGCCGCCCGCGCGAACTGCATCTCGACGCGGGGCTCAAGGTCTCGAACCCCGGCCCCGTCCACGATCCGCGCGACACCGTCGTCGATCCCGCCGCGAACCGCATGCTGGTGAGCGGCCCGCATTTCCATCTCGCGCAGCTTGCTGAGCCAATCGATCCGTCCTTGCTCGAACAGGCGGCCGGTGAGCTGACCTTCGTCCCGCTCTCGGCGGGCTGCAGCGTCGCGGGCGAACGCGTAGCGCTCGGCGAAGCGGTGCTGCTCACCGACCCGTCGGCGATCGAAATCGACAGGGGTGGCCGCGCGCTGCTGACCTGGCCCGCCTGACGGCCCTGCACCCCCTCCCCTTGCGGGGCGCGGACCCATCGCCCATATCCCGCCGCATGACCAATCCCCATGCGCAAAGTGCCGCGCCCTGGCACGGAACCACCATCCTCTCCGCCCGCAGCGCCGACAAGGTCGTCATCATCGGCGACGGTCAGGTCTCGATGGGCCAGACGGTGATGAAGCCCAACGCGAAGAAGGTCCGCCGCCTCCACGACGGTAGCGTGATCGGCGGCTTTGCGGGCGCGACCGCCGACGCCTTCACGCTTTTCGAACGCCTCGAAGCCAAGCTCGAGCGCCACAACGGCCAGTTGCTCCGCGCTGCGGTCGAACTCGCCAAGGACTGGCGCACCGACAAATATCTCCGCAACCTCGAGGCGATGATGATCGTCGCCGACAAGGAGGTGACGCTCGTCATCACCGGCAACGGCGACGTGCTCGAACCCAAGGGCGGCATCGCCTCGATCGGCTCGGGCGGCAACTTCGCACTGTCCGCAGCGCGCGCGCTCGCCGACTATGAAAAGGATCCCGAGGTGCTGACGCGCAAGGCGATGGAGGTCGCGGCCGATATCTGCGTCTACACGAACGACCAGTTCACCTCCGAAACCATTGAAATCCGGAAATAAGAATGAACAAGAACCTGACTCCGAAGGCGATCGTCGCCGCCCTCGACACGCATATCATCGGCCAGAACGCTGCGAAGCGCGCGGTCGCCGTTGCGCTCCGCAACCGCTGGCGCCGCCAGCAACTGTCGCCTGATCTCCGCGACGAGGTGAGCCCCAAGAACATCCTGATGATCGGCCCCACGGGCTGCGGCAAGACCGAGATTTCGCGCCGTCTGGCGAAGCTCGCCGACGCGCCCTTCATCAAGGTCGAGGCGACCAAGTTCACCGAGGTCGGCTATGTCGGCCGTGACGTCGAGCAGATCGCACGCGACCTCGTCGAGGAAGCGGTGCGGCTCGAAAAGGACCGCCGACGCGAAGCCGTGCGCGGCGCCGCCGAGGAGGCCGCCATGGAACGGCTGCTCGACGCGCTCACCGGCAAGGGTGCGAGCGAGGCGACGCGCGAAAGCTTCCGCCAGCGTTTCCGCGACGGCCATCTCGCCGACAGCGATGTCGAGATCGAGGTCAGTGACGCCCCGTCGATGCCCTTCGAACTCCCGGGCCAGCCCGGTCAGGTCGGCATGATCAACCTCTCCGATATGCTCGGCAAGGCGCTCGGCAACGCGCCGAAGAAGCGCCGCCGCATGAAGGCGATGGACGCGTGGAAGCGCCTGCTCGAAGAAGAGCAGGACAAGCGCCTCGACCAGGACGATGTCGCGCGCGTCGCACTCGCCGACGCCGAGGCGAACGGCATCGTCTTCCTTGACGAGATAGACAAGATCGCGGTGAGCGACGTGCGCGGCGGCTCCGTGAGCCGCGAGGGCGTCCAGCGTGACCTTTTGCCGCTGATCGAGGGCACCACCGTCGCGACCAAATATGGCCCGATGAAGACCGACCATATCCTCTTCATCGCTTCGGGCGCCTTTCATGTGGCGAAGCCGAGCGACCTGCTCCCCGAACTGCAGGGCCGCCTGCCGATCCGCGTCGAGCTCGGCGCGCTGACCGAGGAGGATTTCGTCCGTATCCTCAGCGAGACCAAGGCCGGCCTGCCCGAACAATATGCCGCGCTGCTTGGCACCGAGGGCGTAACGTTGAACTTCACCGATGACGCAATCGCGCGCGTCGCGAAGCTCGCGGCGGACGTGAATGAAAAGGTCGAGAATATCGGCGCCCGCCGCCTCCAGACGATCATGGAGCGACTGGTCGAGGAGATCAGCTTCACCGCCGAGGACGCCGGCGGCACAACGCTCGATATCAACGCCGCCTATGTCGACAGCCAGCTTTCGGAGGTCGTCGGCGACACCGACCTCAGCAAGTACGTCCTTTGACGAGCCCCTCCCCGTACCGGCGGCACGGGGAGGAAGCGAGCGCAGCCCAACAGTCTCGAATCTGCATCTTTTCAGCCGTCCTTTTGCCGAACTTCATTTGACTTTCTCGCGCCGTCAATGCGATGAACGGGTGACACGGTCGAACCTGGGTCACACGGCCGGCACGGAGACAGCAATGACGGATGAGGACGTCGCCCCCGAGCAGGGCGAGCTGGCGATCACGCGCACCGGCGATCGGCTTCGGCTGGCGCGGGAGGCCGCGGGGCTGTCGCTCGCCGATGTGGCGACGCGGACGCGCATCACCCAGCGCCACCTCGCCGCGATAGAAAAGTCGGATTTTTCGGAGCTTCCCGGCCGGACCTACGTCACCGGCTTCGCGCGCGCATACGCCCGCGCCGTCGACCTGCCCGAAGCCGAAATCGGCGCGGCGGTACGACAGGAACTCGAAGAGGACGCCTATGGCTCGCGTCCGCTCTACGAAGCCTATGAACCGACCGATCCGGCGCGCCTGCCGACCGCCCGGCTGACCTGGACGCTCGTCGTCATCGCGCTGGTCCTCGTATCGGCCTATGGCGTCTGGCGCTTTCTCTCGGTCGAACCCGACGAAGCACTGATCGCGGCGCAGAACCGCGCAGCCGAGGCATCCGAAGCGCCGCAGAGCGACGCGGCGGCAACGCCCGCGACCAGGGCGGGCACCGCCGCCGTCGCGGCGAATGCGCCCGTCGTGCTGACCGGCCTGTCGGAAGTCTGGATAGGCTTTGACGATGCGCAGGGGAAAACCGAAAACTGGCGCACGCTCGACGCAGGCGAAACCTATCAGGTTCCGCCCGAATATATCGAACAGTTCACGCTGCGCACGAGCATCCCGCAGGCACTGAAGGTCACGGTCGGCGGACGCGACGTCGGCGCGATCGGCCCCGCGGACACACTCGTCAAGGGCGTCTCGCTGAAACCCGCCGATCTGGTGGCCAGCACCGAAGGTGGCGGCTCGGCGCCCGCGACGGGACCGCGCCCCAAGGGCTGAAATACCGGTCGGCCGGGCCAGCCCACGCTGCAGCGCGCCGAAATGGGTTTGCGCTGCGGCGCTTCGCCGCGTTATGAATGGCAAAATGGTTAATAGTCGAGGACCCAACGGCAGATGAAGATGCGTCAGATCACTTTTCTCGGAGCGGCAACGGTTGCGCTCGTCGCGGCCATGCCCACGGCGGCGCAGGACAATACGATCGGCAAGCGCGTCGAGCGGCTCGAAAAGGAAATGCGCGCGGTTCAGCGGTCGGTTTTCCCGGGCGGCAGCCCGACCTTCTTCGAGGGCGAGATCGCGCCCGACAACACGCCGGGTGAACGCTCGCGCACCAGCGCGCCGGTGATCGATCTGACCGCGCGTGTCGATGCGCTCGAATCGCAGTTGCAGACGCTGACGGGTCAGACCGAGCAGAATGCGTTCCAGCTTCGCGAACTCGAAAAGCAGTTTACAGCCTACAAGGCCGAGATGGAAAAGCGCTTCGCCGATCCCGCGACCGAGGCCGTTCCGGGCGCGACCCCCGCCAGCCTCGCGCCGACCGTGAAGCCGCCCGCAACAACGTCCACGACCGCCGCGGCTCCGGTCAGGAAACCCGCAGCGACACCGGCGGCCAAGCCCGCTACCTCGGATGCGGCGCGGCTCGCGCTCGTCAAGAAGGTCGAGGTTCCGGCCAGCGGCAACGAGACCCAGGACGCCTATGATTATGGCTATCGCCTGTGGGACGCCAAACTCTATCCCGAGGCGCAGGCGCAATTGAAGACCGTCGTCGCCAAATGGCCGAAGACCAGCCAGGCGAGCTTCGCCCAGAATCTGCTCGGCCGCGCCTATCTCGACGAAGGCAAGCCCAGCCTCGCCGCGGTCGCCTTCTATAATAATTACAAGGATCGTCCGAGCGGCCCGCGTGCGCCGCACAGCCTGATGTATATGGGCGTCGCGCTCGACAAGCTCGGCCGCAAGGCCGACGCGTGCAAGGCGTTCCGCGAACTCGACGAAGTCTATGGCGACAAGGCGCCGCAGGATGTCCGGACCGATGCTGCCGCCGCAAAAACAAAAGCAGGCTGCTGACCGCGACGTCGCCGGCGGGCTTGCCGGCGACCTTCGCGCGCTTCTGGGGCCCGACTGGCATCGCCTCCACTATGGCGTCGCGGTTTCGGGGGGGCCCGACAGCATGGCATTGCTCTGGCTGATGGCGTCGCTGCTGCCCGGACAGGTCTGGGCGGCGACGGTCGATCACGGCCTGCGCCGGGGTTCCGACGAAGAGGCGCGGATGGTTGCGGGTTTTTGCGAGCGCGAGCATATCCCGCATTCGACGCTGCGCCCGCCCAAACCGATCAAGGGGTCGCAACAGGCGGCAGCGCGGGCCGAGCGCTACCGCCTGCTCGAACAATGGCGCGAGGCGAACGCGCTCAATCATATCGTCACCGCGCATCATGCCGACGACCAGCTCGAGACGATCGTCATGCGCCTCAACCGGTCGAGCGGTGTGGGCGGCCTTGCCGCGATCCGCGTAAAGAACGGTGCGGTGCTGCGCCCCCTGCTTCACTGGCGGCGTCACGAGCTCGTCCACCTAGCGCTCGAAAACGACCTGCCTTTCGTCGAAGATCCGTCGAACAGCGACAACCGCTTCGACCGCGCGCGCCTGCGCCACGCGTTGCGATCGCAGACCGCGCTCGATCCCGTCGCGGCGGCGAAATCGGCCGCGTGGCTTGCCGAGGCCGACGAGGCGCTCGACTGGGCGGTCGAGCGCGTGATCGCCTCCTGGCCCGATGCCTCCGACATCGCGGTGATCCGCAACGACGATTACCCGCCCGAGGTGTTTCGCCGCATCGTCGCGCTGCGCCTCCGAGCCAATGCGCCGCAACTCGTCCTCCGCGGCGCCTCGCTCGACGGCGTGATTGCGGCGATGCACGACGGGCGCCGCGCGATGGTCGGCGCGCTGCTGATCGATGCGGTGCGCGGCCTCGAAGGGACGATCTGGCGTATTTCCGCGGCGCCACGGCGGAAAGCGACGAAAAAGGCCTGATTGCCTCATTGTCATTTAACCCGATTATCCTATCTTGTTCGGAACAGGAGCGCAGCGCTGCGCCGTTGAAGAAAGAATCCGAATGCAGGACGACAAGGAACCGCAGGGCAATCCCTGGATGAAGAGCGTGATGATCTGGAGCGGCATATTGCTCGCCATGCTCCTCGTCGCCTCGATGTTCGGCGGCGCATCGCAGCCCACGGGCAACCCGCTTGCCTATTCGGAATTCCGCCAGAAGGTCGAGGAAGGAAGCGTCAAGGACGTCGTACTCTCCGAAGACAAGGTGACGGGCACGCTGTCGAACGGCGACCGTTTCACCGCCAACGTCGTGCGCGACCCCGACCTCCTCAAGATGCTCAACGACAATGGCGTCAAATATGACGGCAAGCCGACCGAAGTACCGAATTTCTGGATGTATATGCTCGTCCAGTCGCTGCCCTTCCTGCTGATCCTCGGCATCGCCTTCTTCGTCTTCCGCCAGGTGCAGAAGAACAACGGCTCGGGTGCGATGGGCTTCGGCAAGTCGCGTGCGAAGATGCTCACCGAAAAACAGGGCCGCGTGACGTTCGACGACGTCGCGGGCATCGACGAAGCGCGCGAGGAGCTCGAGGAAATCGTCGAATTCCTGAAGGACCCGACCAAATTCTCGAAACTCGGCGGCCAGATTCCGAAGGGCGCGCTGCTCGTCGGCTCGCCGGGCACCGGCAAGACGCTGCTTGCCCGCGCGATCGCGGGTGAGGCCGGCGTCCCCTTCTTCACCATTTCGGGTTCGGACTTCGTCGAAATGTTCGTCGGCGTCGGCGCCAGCCGCGTCCGCGACATGTTCGAGCAGGCGAAGCGCAACGCGCCCTGCATCGTCTTTATCGACGAAATCGACGCGGTCGGCCGCCACCGCGGCGCCGGCCTCGGCAACGGCAACGACGAGCGCGAGCAGACGCTGAACCAGCTGCTGGTCGAAATGGACGGCTTCGAGGCCAATGAGGGTATCATCATCGTCGCGGCGACGAACCGCCCCGACGTGCTCGACCCTGCCCTGCTCCGTCCGGGCCGCTTCGATCGTCAGGTCGTCGTGCCGCGTCCCGATATCGAGGGCCGCCAGAAGATCCTCGAAGTCCACACGCGCAAGAAACCGCTCGCGCCCGACGTCGACCTCCGCCGCATCGCCCGCGGCACCCCGGGCTTCTCGGGCGCCGATCTGGCCAATCTTTGCAACGAAGCGGCGCTGCTCGCGGCGCGCAAGGGCAAGCGCCTGATCGCCTCGAACGAGTTCGAGGAAGCCAAGGACAAGGTGATGATGGGCGCCGAGCGCCGCTCGATGGTGATGACCGAGGACGAGAAGAAGGCGACGGCCTATCACGAGGCCGGTCACGCCCTCGTCTCGCTCCACGTCGAGCATAACGACCCGCTGCACAAGGTCACGATCATTCCGCGCGGCCGCGCACTGGGCGTGACGTGGAACCTGCCCGAGCGCGACCGCTATTCGCAGAATATGAAGCAGATGAAGGCGCGCCTCGCGCTTTGCTTCGGCGGTCGCATCGCCGAGCAGCTGATCTACGGCAAGGACGAGCTCAACACCGGCGCGTCGAACGACATCCAGCAGGCCACCGACATGGCGCGCGCCATGGTCATGGAATATGGCATGTCGGAAAAGCTCGGCTGGCTGCGCTATCGCGACAATCAGGACGAGGTGTTCCTCGGCCACAGCGTGTCGCGTGCGCAGAACATGTCGGAAGAGACCGCGAAGCTGATCGACGCCGAGGTCCGCCGCCTCGTCGAGGAAGGCGAAAAGGTCGCGCGCAAGGTGCTGACCGACCATCTCGACGAACTGCACCTGCTTGCGGGCGCGCTGCTCGAATATGAGACGCTGTCGGGCGAAGAGGCGAAGCGCGCGATCAAGGGCGAGGATATCGGCCGCGAGGACGATGCCGGCAAGCGCGGCACCCCCGTCTCGGGCCATGCCGGCGGCATCCCGCAGATCAAGCGCAAGCCGCGCCCGTTCGGCGACGCCAATCCGCAGGGGGCCTAGGCGGGACGCCTAGCCCTTTCGATTCAGGCGCTATTCATTGGGTGAGGGCAAGTTGCGGCATATGACCAGACGGACATATGCGCGCCTCTTGCCTGCCCTCCTCGCCGCGCCTTTTCTCTGTGCGATGGCGCCCGGTGACATGAGCATCGCGGCATTCTTGGCACGCGCCGCCTCGCTCGAACGGCTCGGCCCGCTCGCGCTCGCGACACCACAGGGCAATCAGCTCAAGAGCGAAGTCGTCGCGGCGGGCAAACGCTACAAGGCGCGCATCGACGCCGAACGCCGCGCCGGCCGCAAGACGACGAGCTGCCCGCCCGAATCAGGGAGCCTGACCCCCGATCAGTGGCTCGCGCACTTGCGCAGCTATCCCGTTCCGATACGCAAGAAGGTCAGCGTCTATTCGGCGTTCGATGCGCTGATGAAGAAACGCTATCCCTGTCCCGCCTGATGCGCCAGAAGTGCTGCAAGGATCGGAGGAGAGCGCGATGATCGGCAAGGCATGGATTGTTCTGGCGATGGCATCTGCTGCGACCGCATCTGCTCCGGCGGCGGCACAGGGCGATGGATCGCTGACCAGCAAGATCGAGCTCGAGAAATCGACGCCGACAACCGCGGAAGGCCGGCCGGAGCAAAAAATCTATGTTGCACCCGATGTCGTCGTCCCTGGCGACCGGGTCCGCGTCACCCTCACCTTTACCAACAAGGGCGCAGCGCCCGCTTCGGGCGTCAATCTCGTCAACCCGATCCCCGAGGGCCTCACCTACGACGACACCGCCGATGCCGCGGGCTTCGGGGTTTCGACCGACGGCAAGATTTTCGGCGAACTCGCCTCGCTGACGGTGCCGGTCGAGGGTTCGGGTTCACGTCCCGCAACCGCTGCCGACGTCACTCATGTGCGCTGGCAGTGGCCCGATGCGATCGCGCCCGGCCAGAGCCGGTCGGTCGCTTTTTTCGGACGAGTGCGGTAACCCCTCGGAATGACGATCTATTGCGATGAATCGGGCGGCCTCAACGCCGGCGCGATGACCTTCTCCGCGGTGATGTTGACGCCTAGGGCGGCCACGGAGATCCATGAACGATTTCGCGGTGTCACCGGCTTGCGCGGCGAACTCAAAGGCAGCCGTATCAGCATCGTCGAGCGCGCCTATCTGCTCGAACTCTTCGATCGTGCCGGGGGACGCGCATGGGTCGCGGTCGCGGAGCGCGACAAGCTTGCGCAGAATCCCGGCGGCACCCTGCCCAGCGATCTCGCCCTCTACGGCGCCCTGCTCAACAGCGCGGTGGGCCGCTGGCTTCCCGAAACCGGCGGCGTCTGCACCGATGTCGTGATCGATGACGGGCGCTATGACGCCAAGATTCTCGCGCATGTCCGCGAGGAGATTCAGGCGGGGCTCGGCCAGTGGGGGCGCGCCTCGCTCGCCGACAGTCGCCGCAGCGACGGCGTCCAGATCGCCGACGTCATCGCGAACAGCCTGTTCAACATCACCATCGGTTCGCCGCGCGCGCACCGCATCCGGCGCATCCTCGAACCGATGCTCCAGTCAAAGGCGATCCGGATCGCCGAACTCACGCAGGTTGAATAACAAAAGGGCCGCAGTTTCCTGCGGCCCCCTTGGTGATCGATTGTCAGCAGCGCTTATTCGAAATCGCCGCCGCCACCTGCGGGGCTGCGCGGCGGCGCGGCGGCGGTCAGGCGAAGCGCTTCGGCCGAACGGCTGATCGAGCTGATTTCATCGGGCGTATCGTCGTCGTCGACGACAACCTTCTGCATCGAGCCGACGAGCGTTTCCTGCAATTCCTTGGGGCGGATCGTCTGTTCGGCGATTTCGCGCAGGGCAACGACGGGGTTCTTGTCGCGGTCGCGGTCGACGGTCAGTTCCGAACCGCCCGAGATTTCGCGGGCGCGGTGCGCCGACAGCAGAACCAGGTCGAAGCGGTTGGGAACTTTGTCGACGCAATCCTCGACGGTAACGCGGGCCATAGTGTTTCCTTAAGGTATAGGAGAGGCCAGCCCTTTGGCGGGGCATGGCAGCAAGCGCTGCGCGCTAGCAGGCCGCCCGCCCGATGTCAATAAAAGCGCTACCCTTGCGGGGTTTGCAGCTGCCAGCCTATGAGCGGGTCATGAGCGACGCCTGCCCTCCCGCCGATCTGCATCAAAGGCTGACGGCGGATGTGGCCGGCCACCGGCTGGAACTGCTCTTCGACGGCGGCGACCGGCTGACCCGGCTGCTCGACCTGATCAACGGCGCCGCGCACAGCATCGACATCATCATGTATATCTTCGAGGGCGATACCGCCGGGCTGCGCATCCTCGATGCCTTGTTGACCGCCGCAAGGCGCGGCGTCCGCGTGCGTGCGGTGATCGACAGTTTCGGATCGGGCGATACGCCCGACAGCCTGTTCGCACCGCTTCGCGAGGCCGGCGGCAGCGTCACCTTTTTCTCGCGCCGCTGGCGCTCGACCTATCTGATCCGCAATCACCAGAAGCTGATCCTGGTCGACGAATATATCGCCGTTACCGGCGGGTTCAACATCGCCGACGACTATCTGAGCCCCCCGCGCAGCGACTGCTGGTTCGACATCGGAATGATTATCAAGGGACCGAGCATCGCGCGTGCCGCGCAATGGTTCGAGGAAATCCATGATTATGCCGTCAATGACGACGGCAAGGTGCTGACCCTGCGGCGGCTGATCCGCGAGTGGCCCATCGACGGCGGAGCGGTATCCTGGCTCGTCGGCGGGCCGACGCAGCGGCTTTCGCCATGGGCACGCGCGGTCCGCGCCGACCTCACGGATGCCCGGCAGCTCGACATGGCGATGGCCTATTTCTCGCCGGGCCAAGGCATGCTCCGCCGCCTCGGGCGCGTCGCGCAGCGGGGACGCGCGCGCTTCGTGATGGCGGGCAAGTCGGACAATCCCGCAACGATCGGCGCATCACGGCTGCTCTACGGCTACCTTCTGCGCAAGACCGCCGATGTCTGGGAATATCGCCCCTGCCGGCTGCACATGAAGCTGATCGTCATCGACGATGTCGTCTACATCGGATCGGCCAATTTCGACGTCCGCAGCCTGTTCGTGAACGTCGAGGTGATGGTGCGGATCGCCGACGCCGGATTCGCCGGAAAAATGCGCAATTTTCTCGCGAGCTTGCGGCCCGATTGCGACATCATCACGTCCGAATCGCACAAGGCGCGCGGCAACTGGCTCACGCGGATACGCTGGACGCTCGCATGGTTCGTCGTGGGCGTTGTCGATTATACCGTGTCGCGGAAGCTCAACTTCGGTCTCGGCGATCCGGATCCGGAGGTATGATCGAAGGGGTCTAGTCCTTCCAGCCCCAGAAAAGGAAGCACGGCGGGACGTTCACCCATTCGAAGGCGTTGTCGATGCGCTTGAAATGCGCCGCGAGAAAATCGCGCGCGCGGGCGCGGAACTGGTAGACGAGAAATGCGCCGCCCGGGCGCAGCACGCGGTGCGTCGCGGCGGCGATCGCGGGACCGACACCGGCCGGCAGCGTCGAGAAGGGCAAGCCCGAGAGGACGTAATCGGCCTGCTCGAAGCCATGCGCGCGGACGATCTCCTCGACATCCGCCGCCGAGCCGTGGACCGCGATGAAGCGGCTGTCGCGAATGTCCTTCCGCAGATAGTCGATGAAATCCTCGTTCGTATCGATCGCGATCAGCGTCGCATCGCCCGCCATGCGCTCGAGAACGGGGCGGCAGAAAGTGCCGACGCCCGGACCATATTCGACGAACAGCCTGGTATTCTTCCAGTCGACGGGACGCAGCATGTGGCGGATCAGCGTCGGCGACGACGGCACGATCGATCCCACCATGACCGGATGCTTGATGAAACCGCGGACGAACATGCCCCACGGCCCGAAAAAGCGTTTGAGGCCCTCGCGCAGCCGACGGGCCAGCGGGGCTTTCGATTGCTGGGCCTGCGCCCGGGGATTGGTCATGATGGCTTTCGCGTTGTTGCGGTTGGTCAAATGCGTGGCAAAATCGTGACGGTCGCGCAAGAAAAGAGTCTGTCTTGACTCTGGACAGACAGCCGCCCGCGTGTAGGGACAGGCGGCATTGACGGCCGGAACAACAGGGAGGGGCGGACATGGCGACACCATCGCATTCCATCCCTTCGGACCGCATGGCGGTGCTCTTTGCGGTGATGCTGGTCGCGGCGGCCGGCAATACCGCGATGCAATCGATCCTGCCCGCAATCGGCACCGAACTGAAAATACCCGATGTCTGGGTCAGCCTTGCATTCAGCTGGTCGGCGCTGCTCTGGGTCCTGACCGCGCCACATTGGGCGCGCCAATCGGACAAGCGCGGCCGCAAGGCCCTGATGGCACTTGGCGTCATCGGTTTCCTGTCGTCGATGGCATTGTGCGGTCTCGTGCTGTGGGCAGGCCTGAAGGGCCTTGTCGGCGCCGGGATCACCTTCATCATTTTCGCGCTGTTCCGCAGCCTTTACGGCGGATTGGGCTCGGCCGCCCCTCCCGCGGTACAGGCTTATGTCGCCTCGCGCACCGATCCCGAGCAACGCACACAGGCTCTTTCGCTCGTATCCTCGTCCTTCGGGATCGGGACGGTCATCGGGCCTGCGGTCGCGCCCTATTTCATTCTGCCGGTCGTCGGAATGGCAGGTCCGATGCTGATATTCGCGCTGATCGGACTGATCGTGCTGATCATGCTGCGCTGGCGACTGCCCAACGACACCCCTCGCTTCGCGGCGCGCGGCGCGATCGCTCCCTACCCCCTGTCGGCCGGCCCGAACGAGCCCTCGGGCGAGGAGGAGAATGACCCGAGCGCCCCTGTGCAGGAATCGCTGAGCTGGCGCGACACGCGGGTTCGGCCGTGGTTGCTCGCCGGCTTCCTCGGGGGGCAGGCGCAAGCGATGATGATTGGCGTCATCGGCTTCCTCATCCTCGACCGGCTTCATTTGCGCGGAGACCCGAAAACCGCTGCCGGGCTCACGGGAACGGTCCTGATGGCCAGCGCATTTGCCACTCTGTTGGCGCAATGGGGACTGATTCCGCTTTTCAGGATGACCCCGCGCCCGACGGTCCTCTGGGGCGCCGCTCTCGCCATCTGCGGGATATTGATGACCGGGCTTGCGCAGGACCTCCACGGCATCATCATCGGCTTCGCCCTTGCCTCGCTCGGTTTCGGGCTGTTCCGCCCCGGCTTCACCGCGGGCGCGTCGCTATCGGTACCACGCCGCGATCAGGGCGCGGTCGCGGGGATGACCGCATCGATCAACGGATCGGCCTATATCATATCGCCCGCGATCGGCGTGCTGCTCTACAACTGGCACGCGATGGTCGCCTATGGCCTGATGGCGGGTTTTTGCGGCTGGCTGGCAATCTGGGGCTGGTCGGCACTCAAGCCGAACCAGCCCGGAACCTAGCTGAAAGTCAGTCCTTCGGTTCCTCATGCTTGCGCTCGCGCGAGGGCTTGAGCATGCCGGGCGCGAAAAAGCCGATCGGATCGACGCTCATCGCCGCCTGCTTGATTTCGCCCTGGATCTTTTCATAATCCTTTTCCATCGCCTCGGTCACCGACGCGCGCGTATCCTTCAGCGCGGCCTCGAAATCCTCCATCGTCACCGTCTCGCTGTCCATCGAGCGCTTGAGCGCGGCAAGGCCGGCACGACGGGTCAGATCCTCGAGGTCAGCGCCGGTAAAGCGATCCGACCTTTCGGCGAGGGCGCCCAGATCGACCTCCTCCGCCAGCGGCATCCTGGCCGTCTGGATTTCAAGGATGCGCTTGCGTCCCTCGGCGTTGGGGACCGAGACGTAGATGAGCTCGTCGAGCCGCCCTGGACGGAGCAGCGCGGGATCGATCAGGTTCGGACGGTTCGTCGCCCCGATCACGACTACCGACTGCATCTCCTCGATCCCGTCCATCTCGGCAAGGATCGTGTTGACGACGCGTTCGGTCACCTGCGGCTCGCCCGATGTCCCGCTGCCACGCGCGGGCACAAGGCTGTCGAGTTCGTCGATGAAGATGATCGTCGGCGCGACGGCACGCGCGCGCTGGAACAGCCGCGCGATCTGTTGCTCGCTCTCGCCATACCATTTCGAGAGGAGGTCCGACGATTTGATCGAGATGAAGTTCGCGTCGGATTCGCGTGCCGCCGCCTTCGCCAGCAGGGTCTTGCCGGTTCCGGGAGGCCCATAAAGCAGAAAGCCCTTGGCCGGGCGAATCCCGAGCCGCCGGAAGGCCGCGGGATTCTTCAACGGCAGTTCGATTCCCTCGATCAGCTTGTCGCGCGCGGCATCGAGTCCGCCGATGTCGCTCCAGCGCGTCTTCGGCGCCTGCACCATCACCTCGCGCATCGCCGACGGCTGGACGCGCTTCAGCGCATTGTTGAAGTCCTCGCGCGTGACGCGCAGTTCCTCGAGCACTTCGGGCGGGATCGTCCCGGCCTCGAGGTCGAGCTTGGGCATGATCCGCCGCACCGCCTCGATCGCGGCCTCGCGCGTGAGCGCCGCCATATCGGCTCCGACGAAGCCGAACGTCGTCCGCGCAAGCTCGTCGAGATCGACATTCTCGCCGAGCGGCATGCCGCGCGTATGGATGCCCAATATCTCGCGCCGCCCCTTCTCGTCGGGAACGCCGATCACGATTTCGCGATCGAAACGGCCGGGCCGCCGCAGCGCCTCGTCGATCGCGTCGGGGCGGTTGGTCGCCGCGATCACGACGAGGTTGGTGCGCGGTTCGAGCCCGTCCATCAGCGTCAAAAGCTGCGCGACAATGCGTTTTTCGGCCTCGCCCTGCACCTGTCCGCGCTTGGGCGCGATCGAATCGATCTCGTCGATAAACAGGATCGAGGGCGCCGACTTCGTCGCCTCCTCGAAGATATCGCGCAGCCGCTTTTCGGATTCGCCATAAGCGCTGCCCATGATCTCGGGGCCGTTGATCAGGAAGAATTGCGCTTCGCTTTCATTGGCGACCGCGCGTGCAAGCCGCGTCTTGCCCGTACCCGGCGGGCCGTGCAGCAGCACGCCGCGCGGCGGATCGACGCCGAGGCGGCGGAACAGCTCGGGATAACGCAGCGGCAGCTCGACCATCTCGCGCAACTGGTCGATCGTCTCGCCCAGCCCGCCGAGATCGTCATAGGTGACGTCGGTGCGCCGCGCGTCCTGCGGCTCCTGATATTCGGGGAGCAGCTCGATTTCGGTATTTTCATCGATGAAGACGACACCCTTCGGGCTCGCCGACACGACGAGCAGGCGCACCTCGGCGAGCGCATAGGCCGGCGCGTTGAGCATCTGGCGAAGCTGCGGCGGCATATCGCCCGAGGGAAGCCGCTGCTGCCCTGCGGTGGCGACCGTATCGCCCGCAACGAGCGGGCGCCCGAAAAAGCTGCGCTTCAGCGCGTTGGCCGAGCCCTGCAGCCGGAGGTTTTCCTGCGCGGGGGCAAAGACGACGCGCGTCGCGGGACGCGTTTCGACGCGGCTCAATACGACCATGTCGCCGGCGCCGGCGCCGGCATTGGCGCGCTGCAGGCCGTCGAGGCGAATGACTTCGAGCCCTTCATCCTCGGCATAGGGCAGGACAACACGCGACGCTGTGTCGCGCTTGCCTGTAATCTGGATGATATCACCCTCGGTGACGCCGAGTTCGGCCATGGCGGATCGCGGAATACGCGCGATCCCGCCGCCGCTTTCCTCGGCCCGGGCATTGGCCACCTGCAGTTTGACCAGTTTTTCTTTTACCGCTGCATCGGCCAAGGCGTGTCTCCCGCAAAATCGTCAGAATGCGAAAGATAGGATGGTGGTTCCCCTTTTGCGACCCCCCGGATGCAGCTTTGATACATCCGATTTTATGACGCACCGCACAAAATTCTGGCATGTCCGTGAGGCACATGCCATCATCGGCACCCGATATGCCACGCCTTCCTCCCATCAGCAGCATGGAAGCCTTTCTGGAGGTCGCCCGCCACGGCACGGTCAAGGCGGCGGCGCTCGAACTCGGCCTGTCGATGCCCGCGCTGTCGCGCCGGATCCAGACGCTGGAGCACGCCGTCGGCCGCCCGCTCTTCAATCGCCATCATCACGGGCTCAGCCTGACCGAAACCGGACGCGCGCTACACGAACAGCTGTCGCCCATCCTCGACGAATTGCGCACCGTGATCGGCCAGGTCGGCAGCCCCGATGCGTCGCTTCGCCTGCACCTCAATGTCCTGCCGCTCTTTGCGCAGCAGCGCCTGTTCCCGCGCCTTCCCGAACTCCGCCGCCAGCATCCCGAACTGCATATCGACATCGACACCATGTCGCACGGCGAGGCGCGGCTGGGCGAAGGCATCGACGCGGCGATCGCGCTCGCGCGCTCGATCGACCCGGCGCTCTATGCGGCGCGGCTCGATCAGGACAAGGTGTTCCCGATCGCCTCGCGCGCGCTGACCGACGGCGACCGGACTATCACGGTCCCCGAACAGATGCAGCGGATGACGGTGCTGCTTCATCGTGAAATGCCCGAGACCTTTACCGAATGGAAGAAGGCGGTCGGCATGCCCTATCTGGAACCGGCGGGGATCGACTATTTCGATTCGGGACCGCTGATGCTCGAGGCCGCGGCGCAGGGCATCGGCGTCGCCTTCATGCACGGCCACCATTTCGACGACGCGCACGACCCGCGGCTCGTCCGTCTCTTCGATTTCGACGTCGACAGCCCGTACAGCTACTGGTTCGTCTGTCGCCCGCGCGCGCTGCGCCAGCCCGCGGTGAAACTCTTCCATGACTGGCTGCTGGCGGCAAAAATCTGAGGAGAAATGGTGCTGCTGGACAGGATTGAACTGTCGACCTCGTCATTACCAATGACGCGCTCTACCACTGAGCTACAGCAGCAACCGATAAGCCCCGGAACGCATGTTCACTGGGCAGGCGCGGCCTATGGCGGGGCTCCCCTCGCCTGTCAAGGTGCGAGGCTTGACGATATGGCAATTTCGCGAGATTGGCCGCGTATGAGCAAGACGCCCTCCCCCGCCGACATCGAACGCGAGCGTCGCCTCGCGGAAGCGCTGCGCGACAATCTGCGCAAGCGCAAGGCGCAGGCGCGCGAAGCCAGGACCGGGACCCCGCCTAAAGACTGACCGTCACCGTGACCTCGTCGCCTTCGACGAGGCTTTCGGCTTTCCGGACTGCGGCTTTGACCGGCAACAACCAGCCACCGCTTTCCTTGTGCGGGAAGACCGATGTACTCCAGCTCGTGCCGCCGATCGCCGCGCGCACCTTCGCCGAGCCAAAACCCCTCCGCCCGTCGAGCCACTGTCCGCTAATCGCTGCAAGACGGATTCCGTCGCCTGCCTCGCCAGCGATAGTGACGAAGAACCACGCCGCGGGCGCGGTCGCCGACTGCCAGCGCCAGAGCGGCGTCGTGACCGTGAAATCCTCCAAATGCGCTACTTCGCCGCCACCGGACGCACGGGCACGGGTATATTGCAGATGTCCGCGCCGCCGGCGGGCCGGATGAAAAAGGGATCCCGGCGGTTCGCGCGCGCGTCGGCGTAGCGGGCGAAGCTGTCGCTGTCGGTCGACAGATATTCGAAGCGCGGCCGGTCGGCAGCAGGCAGGTCGGTCGCAATACGGATCGAAATGATCGCGACACGATCGGCCGCATCCTCGTAAAAGCCGAGTGCGCCGGTCCCGCGCGGCAGGCTCGACAGATGCTCGATCCCGCTGATCACGCGGCCGACGACCGCGATATTGCGGTCGAGATGGCGCGGGGCATGTCCGATCACGGCATAGAGCTCGGCACCCGAACCGGTATCGGGCGACAGGTTTCGACCGACGCCGACCGCGCCATAGCAATGGAGCGGCCAGCGGCTATCCGGAACCTGCGCATCCGAATATCCGATCGGCCATCCGTCCGCGAACATCACGTCCGGCGCGTAGGCATCCGCCATTGACATACCGCCGAAAATATCGCGCTTTCCCGCCCGTTCAATCTGCTCCCCCCTCCGGGCCGCCTCGTCTTTCGACAGCCGGATGGCCGGCTTGCCGTCGACCGACGTCTGGCTGCTTGCGGGGTCCGAGTTCACATATTCGACCTCCGGCACCGTCGCCAACCCTGCCGGCAACGCCTTCTTCTCGGTCGCATCGCCCCATTGCGCGACATAATTGTCCTGCACACGGTTGACGCTGGTGCCGTCCCACCAGTGCGCGGCGGCAAGCTTGCGGATATTGCCGATCCATCCCTGGCTGAACGGCGCCGGCATCAACTGGATGATGACGCGGCGCTGTCTGCCCTTCGCGTCGGGCGCAAGGTCCATTACGAGCAGGTCGGCGGGCGCGATGGCGACCCAGTCGCCGGCGGGGGCCGCGGCCGCGATCTCGCCTGGCGACGGGACGGGTGCGGGTTCTGCGGCGAATGCCGGAAGGACGAACGACGTGGCAGCGACAGCAGCGAGGAAAAGATGTTTCATGTCCGGTGTCTGCCACGGCCAATCGGCTTGCGAAAGCCCCGTCGAGCGACTAGGGCCCGCGTTCCAGTGCATGCGGAGCGGTGGCCGAGTGGTCGAAGGCGCTCGCCTGGAAAGTGAGTATACGTCAAAAGCGTATCGAGGGTTCGAATCCCTCCCGCTCCGCCATTCCAGACCGCCTCTGGGCACGCCAATCGCCGCCGATTGCCGCCCTTGACCGGCAATAAGCGTCTTTAGCAGCTCCGTTTTCGATCCCATGATGCGAATTGCGTCGTCCGCGACCTCGACGCGCTGCGCCAGGGCGCGCAGGTGATCCCGCCGATAGCCGCCCTCGTGGCCGCGAATGCGCTCCCGCGCGCGACGTGCAAACCCTTCGATCATTGCGGGGCTAAGAGCGCTATGGCCGGGGCTTTCGAGCATAGCTTGCGCCCGGTCGGCGTCGGCCCGCGCCTGATCGCGGAGAACCTTGAGGCCGGCAATACGCTCCTTGAGCGCGGGGTCCTCCAGATCGGCGACGCCCGCCTCGATGGCGTCATAGAGCCGCTTGAGGCGTGATTCCGATTCGGTGGCCTGCCGCTGCAATGAGGCGATGTGTTCACGGCGGCGCTCGGCCTGATCCTCGCGGCGACCGAGGATGCTGCCAAGCAGCTTCTCCAGACGGGCGGGATCGAGCAAGCGATCCTCGATATGGTTGACCACCATATCGTCGAGCTTGTCCATGGGGATCGAGCGGCCCTTGCAGCCGGTCTCGCCCTGGCGCGCCTTGATCGAGCAGGCATAGTAGCGGTAGCGGCCGCTCTTGCCGGTGCGGATGGTCATGGCTCCCCCGCAATTGCCGCAATAGCAGATGCCGGTCAGCAGGGTCGGCCCGATCACCACGCGGGCGGGCAACTCGGTCTTGGGGTTGCGAGCCTGCAAAAGAGACTGAACGGCGTCAAAGGTCTCCCGCTCGATGATGGCGGGCACCGGGACGATGACGATTTCGCCGGGAGCGCGCGGGTCATTGTGCTTGCTGCGCTTCCCCCACTCATGTTCACCGATATAGGTGCGGCGGGTCAGGACGCGGTGGACCTGGCCGATGCCCCACCGTCCGCCGTCGCGGGTGAAGATGCCCTTTGCGTTGAGATGCTTGACGATGGCCTTGACGCCCATCTGGCCGCTGTCGCCCTGACCTTCGAGAGCGAGCCGGTAGATCAGGCGGATCGTGTCGGCGTGCAGTGGGTCGATTTCCAGCTTCTTCTTGGTCTTGGCTCCACGCTGCTCGGCGGCGGCGATCCGGTAGCCGATCGGTGGCAACGCGCCATTCCAGAAGCCCTGCCGGGCGTTCTCCTTCAGAGCGCGGGTGACGTGCTTGCCGTTCTCCTTCGACTGATATTCGTCGAAAAGTGACATGATCCGCCGCATCATGTCGTGGATCGGGTCGTCCCCTAACTCCTGCGTGATGGAGATGAGGCGAACGTCATTCTTGGCGAGCTTGCGATAGTAATATTCCATGTCGAAAGCGTCGCGGAAGAAGCGCGAGAAGCTGTGGACCAGCACCACGTCGAATGGTGCGGGCTTCGACGTACCCGCCTCGATCATCCGCTGGAACTCCGGGCGGCGGTCGTTGGTGGCGGTGTTGCCCGGCTCCACGAAGATTTCGACAAGCTGATAGCCGCGCGCCGCGCAATAGGCTTCGCCCTGCCTGCGCTGGTCGGGGATCGACACGTCATGCTCGGCCTGCCGCGCCGTCGAGACACGTAGGTAAAGGGCGGCGCGCAGCGCGACGTTGGGGGATTGCGCGTTCATTTGCCGGCTCCTTTCGACTTGCGCCGCTCGATCAGCGGCAAGACCAGCTCCACGCGGTCATGAATGACCTTCGGGACCAGCTTGAGACCCTTGCCCTTCTCCATGCGAACAAGGCCGTAGCCGGCCATGGCTTTAAGTGTGCGGGACAGGTTGGATTTTGCGCGGCCGGTGATCTGCGCCAGTTCCTCCAGCGATTCCGGCTCATGCTGATGGATGATGCGAAGCAACTCGCAATTGCTGGGCGACAGGAACTTGGCAAAGGACATGGTGGACGCGAACCAGACGGTCGGATCGCCGGGCGCTGGCTTTTCCTCGCCTCTGGCGATCCGCATGGTGCGGGCCTTCATTTCATCGGGTTCGGCGATCCCGACCTTCAGTGTCGTCATGGCGTGGCTCGATCATCAGTTATGGCTTTTCATTATCATACAGAGATAACTTTTTCAAGCCTTCTGGCAGATCGACAGAGCCGAACATCTCGTCGAAAACATCGGCGAACCAGCGCTCGAACACCTGAATCTCGGCCTCGGTGATCGGCATCTCATCGGGCCAGTCGTCTATTACGGGCAGCTTCTCCACGTCGAAGACATGAGACGGACTGCCACGCGACGGGCTGATACGCGGCGCGGGATCGTCATCATAGTCGTAGAGGTCGTCGGGGAGCGTTCCGGGGGCCGGCCTTTTTGGGCGGCCTCGTTGGGCGCGGCGGTGCTCTGCGCACATGGTATCCTCCGTGTTTCGCGGGTGGATTCAGAGGCGCTAAAGCCCCGAATTAGGCGAAGCATGGAGGGGGATCGGCGGTGTGTAGCGTGCCGCATTCGCGCCTGTTCGCTCGCGGCACCCCCGTCGTGACGGATCAGGTCGCCTGCCGCCGTGCCTTGGCGAAGCCGCGATCCGTGGCGATGAACCGCTCCAGCATCGGCACGATAAGTCTGGCTGGCTCGATTGGGGCACCGCCATCAGCCAACAGAGCGCCATAGTCAATTAGGTCACGGTGGAGCTGCGCGGGTAGTTCCAGCGTCACCTTCACCGGCTTGTCGTCGGCAAGGGGACCGAGTTTCAGCTTCGCCATAGTCAGTTCCTGTAGGGTTCGAGGACTAAATCCCGCGTCACAATGACCCTGACCGGGAAGCCCGGCCGGATGGTCAGCGTGGGCGCGACCTGCAACTGGCGCTGGACGATCTGCTGCCCGGCCTGATTGATGGTGTCCTGCGCCCCGTCGCGGATGGCGCGGATCAGCCGGTCCTCGTCGTCGGTCGCCAGCTCCGTGCCGATGCCGAGCAGCGTGGACAGGCCGGCTGCCTTCATCAGATCCCACCAGTGATAATCGACGCCATCCTCAAGCCCGGCATAACCACTGGCGTCCGCGCCGGGCTGGCGCTCCAGCACGATGGAGCGGCCGTTGGGCAGGATCAGGCGGTTCCAGACGAGCAGTACGCGGCGCTGACCGAAGGTCACGCCGGCATCATATTGGCCGATGATGCGCGTCCCCTGCGGGATCAGGAGAAGCGCGCCGGTCGGGCTGTCATAGACGTTTTCCGTCACCTGCGCGGTGATCTGGCCGGGAAGGTCCGAACGAATGCCGGTTATCATCGCTGCCGGGATCACGGCCCCGGCCTGAAGGATGTAGGGCGATGCGGGAGCCATGATGCGGTCCAGGGCGACGGTCTGCCGGTCCACCGGACCATTGAGGAAGGCCGTATGCCTGTCCTGTGTGCCGGTCGCGCCGGGCTGGCCGTTGAGGCCAAGGCCGGCGAGGCTCGGGCTTGCGGTTCCCGCTCCCGGTGCAGTCTGGAAAAAGACGCGGCTGACGCGCGCGGCTTCTTCTTCGGCAAGGCGGCGTTCCTCGGCAGGATCGCGAGCGGGCGTCGCCATTGCGGGCGGCGTGATGGGCTGGCCCCGGTTCTGCGCGTCGAGGATTGGGCCGCCGAGATCGCCCGGCAAGGCCGGCCCCAGGACGGGTCCGGTATAGTCGCGCGGCAGGCCGGACAGTCCGTCCGCCGTGGGGCGATTCTCGGTCGAGTAGAGTTCTTCGCCGCTGCCTCTCATGTCACGGGTCTGGAGCGCATAGATCAGCGCACCGCCGATCCCGAACAGCGTGACGGCTCCTACACCTGCAAGCATCTTGCGGGACAGACGGGTGACGCGCGGCGGTTCGGCACGCAGCCGCATAGGTGCGGTGGTGTCGGCTGCGGCTTCTACAGTGGTCGTGTCTTCGGTCATGACGGGGATTCTCCGGTCGCCTTTGCCGGCTGTGCAGCCTGCCGTTGTTCTATGCGGACGATCCTGACCGTCTGCTGCCGATCGCCGCTGCCAAGGCGCAGTTCGGCCGCGCCGAACAGCCGGTCCACGATCAGGATGTTCTGGTGGATGCGGCTGTTGACGATCTGGGTCTCGCCATCGGAGCCGATGACGAAGATCGGCGGCATCTCGCCCTGCACGATGCCACGCGGGAAGACGACATAGACGCGGCGGCCGTCGTCGAAGACGGAGATAGGCTTCCAAGGCGGGCTATCGCCGGTCAGGCCGTAGCGATAGTTGCGCGCCGCCTCGGCCGGGATGATCGGTGCGGCCGGAACGGTCTGGCGCTGACCCGCCGGTTGCGCCGGATAGGCCCAGGCGACGGACGGCATGTAGAGAGCTTCGCGGGCGCGCAGCTCGATCATGTAGGTGCGACGGTCTGTCGTCACGACGAGGTTTGTCGCGATGTCCGGGCGCGTCGGCTTGACGAGAATATGGACCCGGCGCGTCGTGCCTGAACCGCTCTCGGTATCGCCGATGATCCAGCGGGCGGTATCGCCTGCCGCAATCGGTCCCGCGCCGGTCAGGCCCTCGCCCGGCTCCAGCGCAATGGTCGTGATCTGTCCCGGCGCGGCATAGACCTGATACAGCGCGCCTTCCGACCACGGATAAATTTGGATGGCGTTATAATAGCCCTCGCGGCGCGGTTCGACGCGGGCGGCTGCATTGGCGTTCTCGACACGGCCTGCCGGCGTTCCGGCAGCGGTCCCGCCGCGCGCGACCGTCCATGCGGACGGCGTGTGCAACGGCCGGGGCCGGTCGTCGGTGACGGCGGCCTGCACGACCGGGAGCGATGGCACGTCGGCGTCATAGCTGAACTGCGGCGGGCGGTTGGTGGCGCAGCCGGCGAGCATGGTGGCGGACAGCAGCAGAGCCGGAAGGCCGGATTTACGGAAAGCCGGAAACACGGCTTTACGGATCATCGTGCGGGTCATTGGCTCATCTCCCGCGACCATGAGATTGCGTTGACGTAGATGCCGAGCGGATTGGCGCGCAGGCGCTCGGCGTCGCGCGGGGTCTGGATCACGATGGTCAGGATCGCGGTCCAGCGTTCGGTCGTGGAAAGCTGGCCGTTCTCATAGTGCCGTTCGGTCCACGCCACGCGGAAGCTGTCGTTCGATGCGCGGATGACGCTGGACACCTCGACCGCGACCTGTTGCCGCCCGACCTTCGTGAACGGGTCGTTGCTGCGGGCATAGTCATTGAGGGCGGCCGCGCCGCGATCCGTGGTCCACTCATAAGCCCTGAGCCAGTTCTGGCGGACGATGATGGCGTCTGCCGGGATCGCGCGGACCTGTTCGATGAAGCGGCCGAGATGGAACGCAATCTGCGGATCGGTCGGGCGATAGTCGGCAACGGCGGGCGCAACGGTCTGTGCCTGTCCGAGATTATCGACCTGCACCACCCAGGGCACGACGGTCCCGCGCGCCGATTGCCAGACAAGGGCGGCGGCAAAACCGGCCGATAGGATCAGCGAGCCGAAGGCCATATAACGCCAGTTCTTCGCCTGAACGCGGGCCGAGCCGATGCGCTCGTCCCATGCCTGCGCCGCCTTCTGATAGGGCGTCTCGGGTTCGGGGGATTTGCCGTAATGGGTCGATGGTCGTTTGAAGATGCTCATGAGCGGTCACTTTCGGAAAGGTTGACGGAAGAGCCGCCACCGTGGCTGTCGCCGGAGCGCACCGCATGGGCGGCCATGGTGGTGCCGTGGTTCATGGCCTGCGAACGCTGCATCCGCTGCGCCCAGGCCGGGGGACCGGCGGTCGGTGGCGATGGTGCTGCGGCTGCGGGGGCGGCACTGCTGCCTCCGACCGTGCCTGCGGTGGAGGAACCGCCCGTCACGCCAAAACCTGCGCGTGCGCCATCGGAAAAGCTGGATTTGACGCTTTCGGATGCTTTGGAAGCGGCGCGCTTCAGGGGCGATACGGCGGCGGAGCCTGCGGCGCGGGCGACACCGCCGAGGCCGGAGGCGACGCCTGCCGCGCCCGACTGGCCGAGCGATCCCATGCTGTAAGCGGCAGATGCTGCGCCTGCGGCGGTCGCGCCGCCCCGAACGGCGGCGGCTCCACCGGACATGGCGGCAGCGCCTCCCTTGACGGCGAGACCGGCCGCGCCGCCTGCGGCAAGAGCTGCACCGCCCACGGCAAGGCCGGTGCCAACGGCCGCGCCTGCGCCGAGCTGCGGGCCGCCCGAAACGAGACCGGAAGCAATGCCGGGACCGAAGATGCCGAGGCCGAGAAGAGATAGGGCCGCGAGCACGATCGCCATGGCGTCGTCGATCGTCGGCGTCGCGCCGCCGAAGCCTGCCGTGAATTGTGAAAACAGCGTCGAGCCGATGCCGATGATAACCGCGAGGACCAGAACCTTGATGCCGGACGAGACGACATTGCCGAGCACGCGCTCGGCCATGAAGGCGGTCTTGCCGAACAGGCCGAACGGGATCAGGACGAACCCCGCCAAGGTGGTCAACTTGAACTCGATCAGGGTGACGAAAAGCTGGATCGCCAGAATGAAGAAGGCGAGCAGCACCAGCGCCCAGGCGAACATCAGGCAGGCGATCTGGATGAAATTCTCGAAAAACGACCAGTAGCCCATCAGGTCGGAGATGGAGTCGAGCAGCGGGCGGCCGGCGTCGAGGCCGGTCTGCGCGACCTTGCCGGGACGCATCAGGTCGGCGGTGGAAAAGCTGGTGCCGGAGGCTTTCAGGCCGAGGCCGGCGAAGCTCTCGAAGACGATGCGCGCCAGATTGTTCCAGTTGGAGATGATGTAGGCGAACGCGCCGACGAACAGGGTCTTCTTGACCAGCCGGGCGATGATGTCGTCATCCGCGCCCCAGCTCCAGAACAGCGCGGCGAGCGTCACGTCGATGACGATCAGCGTGGTGGCGATAAAGCCCACCTCGCCGCCGAGCAGGCCGAACCCGCTGTCGATGTAGGACGTGAAGACTCCGAGGAAGTTGTCGATGACGCCGGTGCCGCCCATGGTTCACTGTTCCCCGTTCTGATGCGGGGCGGCGGGCGCCGGCGTCCGGCCGAGAAACCGATCGCGGTTCTCGGCCCAGGTGGCGAGGCAGCCGGGATCGCTCGCGGCAGCCTCGCCAAGACGCTGGCATTCGCGCAGGCTCTGGCGCAGCGGATCGGCAGGAGGTTGTAGCTCCGGCGCGGGCCTGCCGCGCGGCGGCTCGTCCTTGCGGGTCATCTCGATCACCGTGGCGGTGATGGCGATGGCGACGAATATGATCGCGCCCAGCCGGGCCGGCATCTTGCCGTCCATGTCGCGCCCCTCCTGTCCGGTCAGTTGTTGCCGTTGCCGAACATCTGCGCGTTGCCGGGCTGGTAGCCCGATCCCGGCGTCAGGAAGCGTTCACGCTGGATGCGTCCCTGTTCGGCGGCGGTGGCGCGTTCGGCCTCGATCAGCGCCTCCGAACGGCCATTGGCCGACATCAGCGCGATCAGGTCGGAAAGCTGCTGCGACTGGAGGGCGAGAAGCTGATTGCCGGCCTGCGTGGCTTGCAGCGCGCCGGTCGCGTTCTGGCTCTGACCGACCAGTTCCGACATCTGCGTGCGGTTGGTGTCGATATTGCCGACGACGCCGGCCTGCACGCGCATGGCGTCCTGCAAGCCGCCGACCGTGTTCTGCCAGCGGGACCGCGCGTCGGCGACAAGCTGGCCGTCGGTCGCGGACAGCGAGACGTTGCCATATTGGGTCTGGAAGATCTGATCGACCTTCTGCACGTCGAACGCGATGTTTTGCGCCTGGCTCAAGAGCTGCTGCGTGCGCTGCACGTTCTGCTGCAACGTCTGGAGCGAGGAAAATGGCAGGCTCGCCAGGTTCTTCGCCTGATTGATGAGCATCTGCGCTTCGTTCTGAAGCGAAGTGATCTGGTTATTGATCTGTTGGAGCGTGCGCGCGGCGGTAAGCAGATTCTGCGCGTAGTTGCTCGGGTCATAGACAATCCACTGCGCGGCAGCGGGCGTGATGAGCACCGGCGAAAGCGCTACGGGCATGGCGAGCGCGAGGGCTAGAGCCGAAGCGCGGGCGATGCGGGGAACGGGAAGACGGATCATGAAAGGGTCTCCTTTGCTTTGGGGCCAATCGGCGCGGCGGTGTCCGGCCGCTCAGTGAGATTGGTGAGGTTGGGGATCAGGTCGGCCGCCCAATCGACGCCGCGCAGGCGCAGCCACTGGCCAAGGAAGCCGTCGCGGCCGTGTTCGGCGACGACGCGCGCGATGGCGGTCTGGTCGGATTTGGACGATGCGGCACAGAGCGCGAGGCCCACTTCGGACAGGCCAAGCTCGAACAGGCGGTTGCCGCGCCGCGACTGGCAGTAGTAATCCCGCTTGGGCGTGGCTCGCGCGAGGATTTCGATCTGGCGGTCGTTCAAGCCGAAGCGGCGATAGATGGCGGTAATCTGCGGTTCTATGGCCCGTTCGTTCGGCAGTAGCAGGCGCGTCGGGCAGCTTTCGATGATGGCGGGCGCGATAGTGCTGCCGTCGATGTCCGACAGGCTTTGCGTGGCGAAGATGACGGAGGCGTTCTTCTTCCTGAGCGTCTTCAGCCATTCGCGGAGCTGGCCTGCGAAGCCTTCGTCGTCCAGCACCAGCCAGCCCTCGTCAATGATGAGCAAAGTCGGGCGGCCGTCGAGCCGGTCGCCGATCCGATGGAACAGATAGGCGAGCACGGCCGGGGCCGCGCCGGTTCCGACAAGGCCCTCGATCTCGAAGGCTTGCACATCGGCCGAGCCGAGATGTTCGACTTCGGCGTCGAGCAGACGGCCATAGGCCCCGCCGATGCAATACGGCCTCAATGCCTGTTTCAGATCGTTGGATTGCAGCAGCACCGTCAGGCCGGTGATGGTGCGTTCTCCGGCCGGCGCGGTGCTAAGCGATGTCAGCGCCGTCCAGATATATTCCTTGGTCTCGGGCGTTACGGGCACGCCCTCGCGGCCAAGGATGGCGGCGATCCAGTCGGCAGCCCAGGCGCGTTCATAGGCATCGTCGATCCGCGCGAGCGGCTGGAGCGAGACGGACGCCTCATCCCCTTCCGTCAGTCCACCGCCAAGATCATGCCAGTCGCCGCCCATCGCGAGCGATGCGGCCCGGATCGAGCCGCCAAAGTCGAACGCAAAGACCTGAGCATCGGCGTAGCGGCGGAACTGCAAGGCCATGAGGGCGAGCAACACGGACTTGCCCGCGCCCGTGGGGCCGACGATAAGGGTGTGGCCCACGTCGCCGACATGAAGGTTAAACCGGAACGGGGTCGAGCCTTCGGTCTTGCCGAAGAACAGCGGGGGCGCGCTGAAATGCTCGTCCCGTTCCGGCCCCGCCCACACGGCCGATAGCGGGATCATGTGGGCAAGGTTGAGCGTCGAGACGGGCGGCTGCCGGACGTTCGCATAGACGTGTCCGGGGATCGAGCCGAGCCAGGCATCGACGGCGTTGACGGTTTCGGGCATCGCGGTGAAGTCGCGGCCCTGAATGATCTTTTCGACCAGCCGCAACTTCTCGTCGGCACGGCGGGGATCGGCATCCCAAACCGTGACGGTCGCCGTGACATAGGCCATGCCCGCCATGTCGGCGCCCAACTCCTGCAAGGCCATATCGGCGTCGAGCGCCTTATTCGCCGCGTCCGTGTCAACGAGCGCGGATTGCTCGTTGGTCATGACTTCCTTGAGGATGGCGGCGATGGACTTGCGCTTGGCGAACCATTGCCGCCTGATCTTCGTCAGCAGCCGGGTGGCATCGGTCTTGTCCATGAGGATGGCGCGCGTGCTCCACCGATAGGGGAACGGCAGCCGGTTCATCTCGTCGAGCAGGCCGGGCGTCGTCGCGGTCGGGAAGCCGATGATGGTAAGGACGCGCAGATGCGCGTTGCCAAGGCGCGGCTCCAGCCCGCCGGTCAAAGGCTGGTCGGCAAGCAGCGCGTCGAGGTGCATCGGCACCTCGGGCACGCGGACGCGATGCCGGTTGGTCGAGATGGTCGAATGCAGATAGGTCAGCGTGCCGGCGTCATCGAGCCAGCGGCATTCCGGCATGAAGCCGTCGAGCAGCGCCAGCACGCGGTCGGTGCGGTCGATGAAGCCACGCAGCAGTTCCCATGGATCGACGCCGGATTGTTCGCGGCCCTCGTAGAGCCATGTTTCGGCGCGGGCGGCGTCCTCGGCGGGCGGCAGCCAGAGGAAGGTCAGGAAGTAACCCGACACGAAATGCGTTCCGGCTTCCTCGAAACCGGCCTTGCGCTCGGCGTCGAGCAGCGCGGATGCGGCTTCGGGAAATTGGCTCGCGGGATAGGTCGCGGCCTCGCTGCGCTGCGCCTCGACGAAGATGCTCCAACCGGAGCCAAGACGACGAACGGCGTTGTTGATGCGGCCGGCGACGGCGACCAGTTCGGCCGCGACGGCGGAATCCAGATCGGGGCCGCGAAACTTCGCCGTCCTCTGGAAACTTCCGTCCTTGTTCAGCACGACGCCGGAGCCGACCAGCGCAGCCCAGGGCAGGAAGTCCGCGAGACGCGCAGCGGTGCGGCGGTATTCGGCAAGGTTCATCATGGTCGCGCCCTCACACCGCTAGAAAAGCCGGGATGCGCAGATGCCTGCGCCCCACCTCGACAAAGAGCGGATCGCGCTTCGCGGCCCAGACGGCGGCGAAGTGGCCGATGGCCCAGATGGCGAGGCCGACAAGCCAGAGGCGCAGGCCGAGGCCGACAGCCCCGGCGAGCGTTCCGTTCATGATGGCGATGGAGCGCGGTGCGCCGCCGAGCAGGATATGCTCGGTCAGCGCCCTATGGACCGGGACTGAAAATCCCGGCACCGCGTCGAGTTGTTCGAGGCCGCCCGCCATCAGACGAGCGCCCCGCCGCCAAAGCTGAAGAAGCTGAGGAAGAAGGAACTGGCCGCGAACGCGATGCTGAGGCCGAAGACGATCTGGATCAGGCGGCGGAAGCCGCCGCTGGTGTCGCCGAACGCGAGCGCGAGGCCGGTGGCGATAATCACGATCACCGCGATGATCTTGGCGACCGGCCCCTCGATCGACTGAAGGATGGATTGCAGGGGCGCTTCCCAGGGCATCGACGAGCCGGATGCGTGTGCGGCCGGGGCGAGGAACAGGCTGACATAGGTGAAGGCGGCGGCCGTTGCGATGTGACGGCGCAGGCGCAGGGCATGACGGATCATTCTGAATTTCCTTTCGGGCTGGTTGCGGGGGTGATGCGGTAGTCGCCGTCCGGTCCCAGCCCCTCAACGCGGGCGAGTTCGGCCAGCCGGCGCGCGGAACCGCGCCCGGCGAGGACGGCAACGAGGTCGATGGTCTCGGCGATCAGCGCGCGCGGGACGGTGATGACGGCTTCCTGAATGAGCTGTTCGAGACGGCGCAGCGCGCCGATGCCGGAACCGGCATGGATGGTGCCGATGCCGCCGGGATGTCCCGTTCCCCACGCTTTCAGAAGGTCGAGGGCTTCGGACCCGCGCACCTCGCCGATGGGAATGCGGTCGGGGCGCAGGCGAAGGCTGGAGCGCACCAGATCGGAAAGCGTAGCGACGCCATCCTTGGTCCGCATGGTGACAAGGTTGGGCGCGGCGCATTGCAGCTCGCGCGTGTCTTCGATGATGACGACGCGATCCTGCGTCTTCGCCACCTCTGCCAAAAGCGCATTGGTGAGCGTCGTTTTGCCGGTGGACGTGCCGCCCGCGACAAGGATGTTGGCGCGCGCCGCAATGGCTTCACGCAGCGTCACGGCCTGATCGGCGGACATGATGCCGGCCGCCACATAGTCGTCGAGCGTGAACACCGCGACCGCGGGCTTGCGGATGGCGAAGGCGGGCGCGGCGACGACGGGCGGTAAAAGCCCCTCGAACCGTTCGCCGGTTTCGGGAAGCTCTGCCGAGACGCGGGGTGCGCGGGCGTGGACTTCCGCGCCGACATGATGCGCGACCAGCCGCACGATGCGCTCGCCATCGGCGGCGGACAGTGTTTCGCCCGTATCGGCCAGCCCTTCGGACAGCCGGTCGATCCAGATGCGACCGTCCGGGTTCAGCATCACCTCAATGACGGCCGGGTCTTCCAGAAACCGGGCGATGGATGCGCCGAGCGCCGTGCGCAGCATGCGCGCGCCGCGTGCAATCGCCTCCGGTTTCTGGTGATGTGTCGTCATGTCGGCCCCGATTTCTCGCGGGGCGCAACAGACGGACCCCGCAACGGGGTCGATTAAAAGAGCCTGAAATCAGGCCGATTCAACAAGTATCTAAGAGGATGCGGTGATCGGCGGCTATCGGCGGCAAATAGGATGGGTTGAAAATCTAAACAGCGTCGCCATCGGTCTCGGTCTGATCTTGCGGCGGACTGTCGTGCAGCGAATCCATGTCGCGTGACAACTCTTTCAGGAACCTGTCTCCGGTCGCCAGCCTGCGACCGAGATTCTGCATGAAACCCTCGAACCGTTCGTTGCCCTTGATCCGCGCGGACTGCTTGGCGCTGTCCGGCAACGGCGGGGTCATCGTCAACCAGAAATGGACGAACAACGAAAGGGTCTCGCCGAGGACGGCGAGATCTTCGTCTAGCGTGCCGATCTGTCGGCCGATCTTGTCGAGACGGCGCGACATGGCCGCTTCCAGCCGATCCGACGTGTCGCCCGACAGGAAGGATGCGACCGCCGCCTCGATGATGGCGGACTTCGAGACCTGTCGGCGCAGCGACAGCGCCTCGACCTGTTTGAGCAGTTCGGGATCGAAATAGACGTTCATGCGGGTGCGGGTCGTCATTGGCTTCCCCTCAAAGCTCGATGCCGTCATCGGGGTTCATGGACGCCTGCCGGGCGATCATCCGCATCCGCGAACGCAGCGCGCGGGCCTTGGCGGCATCCACGTCCGGCTCGTCGTCCAGAATGTCGAACTCCTGGGCCGGCGTTGTCGGCGGCGGGACGATTTCCTCATGCTCGGGTAATTCCGGCTCGCGGCGGATGCCGGCATTGTGGGGATCGCCCTCCGCGCCACGGGCAGCGGTCGTCGCTGGCCTGTCCGCCCCTACGATGACGCGGCTCGTCCAGTCGTCGGTTGCCGGGTTCGTTGCTGGAACGGAAGGCAATTCGGGCGGTGGCAGAATGCGTTCCTGCAACCGCGCGTCCTCGAAGTAGCGGGCCTTCTTCGCCCGGATCGGCGGCGTGCCGGCGACCATGACGATTTCGTCGGCGGGCGGAAGCTGCATGATCTCGCCGGGGGTCAGCAGCGGCCGCGCTGTTTCCTGCCGCGATACCATCAGATGCCCGAGCCAGGGCGCGAGCCGATGGCCGGCATAGTTGGTGGAATCGCGCATCTCCGTCGCGGTGCCGAGCGAGTCCGACACGCGCTTGGCCGTGCGCTCGTCGTTTGTGGCGAAGGCGACGCGCACATGGCAGTTGTCGAGAATGCTGTTGTTCGGCCCATAGGCGCGCTCGATCTGGTTGAGCGATTGGGCAATGAGGAAGGATTTGAGGCCGTAGCCCGCCATGAAGGCGAGCGCCGATTCAAAGAAATCGAGCCTGCCCAATGCCGGAAATTCATCCAGCATCATCAGCAGGCGATGCCGCTTGCCGGAGGTGCTCAATTCCTCGGTCAGCCTGCGGCCGATCTGGTTGAGGATGAGCCGGATCAGCGGCTTGGTCCGGTTGATGTCGGACGGAGGGACGACGAGGTAGAGCGTCACCGGCTTCTTGCTTCCGACCAGATCGGCAATGCGCCAGTCGCAGCGGTCTGTGACGCGCGCCACGACCGGATCGCGATAGAGGCCGAGAAACGACATGGCCGTGGACAGCACGCCCGAACGCTCGTTCTCGCTCTTGTTCAGCAGCTCGCGCGCCGACGACGCGATGACGGGATGAACGCCGGCTTCGCCCAGATGCGGCGTGTCCATCATGGCGCGCAAGGTGGCCTCGACCGGGCGGCGCGGATCGGACAGAAAATTGGCGACGCCGGATAGGGTTTTGTCCTTCTCGGCATAGAGGACGTGGAGGATAGCGCCGACCAGCAGGCTGTGGCTGGTCTTTTCCCAATGATTCCGCTTGTCGAGGCTGCCTTCGGGATCGACCAATATGTCCGCGATGTTCTGCACGTCGCGGACTTCCCATTCGCCCTGCCGCACCTCCAGCAACGGGTTGTAGGCGGAGGACTTGGCGTTGGTCGGATCGAACAGCAGGACGCGGCCGTGCTTGCTACGAAAGCCCGCTGTCAGCGTCCAGTTCTCCCCCTTGATGTCGTGGACGATGCAGCTTCCCGGCCAGGTCAGCAGCGTCGGCACCACAAGGCCAACGCCCTTGCCGCTGCGGGTCGGGGCAAAGCAAAGCACATGCTCCGGCCCGTCATGGCGCAGATAGTCGCGATCGTATCGGCCGAGCAGGACGCCATCGGGGCCGAGCAACCCGGCGCTGCGGATTTCCTTGTCCTCGGCCCATCGCGCCGACCCATAGGTGGCGACGTTGCGGGCCTCGCGTGCCCGGATGATCGACATGAGGATGGCGGCGGCAATGGCGAGGATACCGCCCGACGTGGCGATGGCCGCCCCCTCCATGAAAATCGCGGGCGCATAGGCGTCGAAGGAAAACCACCACCAGAAGAAGGCGGGTGGATGGTAGAATGGCCAACCGGCCAGATCGAACCACGGGCTTCCGAGTTGGGGCTGAAAGCCGAGCCGGAACGCCACCCATTGCGTCGCGGCCCATGTCATCACCAGAACAATGATGAAGACGACTGTGATCTGACCCCAAAGTATTCGGCCTCCACGCATACAGGCTCCAATCGGCAAGAGAGACGGAGCCGATCAGAGAATAGGCAATCATCGGGTCTGCAACTGCAAAGGCATTGTCGGAGGGCTATAGGATACTATCGGCGGCAAATAGGACGGGTTGGCGCGGCACTCTTCCGGCACTGTGCTGGTGGATTGGTTGCGATTCGGTCAGCGGAAAGATCAGCGCATGTTCGTCGCGAGCGCGAGCAACTTGAGAAGCGCGGGCGCGCGATTGGACGGCGACCAGACAGCCGAAAATGGGATGGTTTCAGGCTCGTCCCGGATCGGCCGGAAAGCGACATTCGCCGTGCTGTCCGCTGCGCCTTCCTCGACGAAAAGCGAGATTCCGTGTCCGATGGCTACCATGGACAGCAGGGTGCTGCGTTCAACATCGAAACGCAGGATTGTTGGCGTTAGCCATTTGCCGGCCGCCCGCGCCACGATCAGATCGTGAACCTGCGGGCCAGTGCCGCTATGGCGGACGAGGAAAGTTTCGTCCGCAAGGTGACGCCATTCCACATCCGATTGTGCCGCCAGAGGATGCTTGACCGGCAGCGCAACCATAAGGCGGTCGCGCCAGATCACGCGGGAATTAAGGTCGGGAGTCTGATGGGTGCAGGCCATGAAGGCGACATCGAGCCTGCCTTCGCGGATCATGAATTGGGCGTCTCTCGCCGTTCCCTCGGCAACTTGCAGCCGGATACCGGGATGGTCGGTGTGGAACTGCTCCAATAGCCGGTCGAGAAAGCAGCCAGGGGTGAGCGCATGCACGCCGATGCGAAGTTCTCCGGCCTCGCCGCGCGCTTGCATCCCGGCGATCTTGATGGCGCGGTCGAGGATACCCATCGCCTCACCGACCTGATCGACGAAGCGGCGTCCGGCTTCAGTCAGGCGGACGCCGCGCGTGTTGCGGTCGAAGAGAATGATGCCAAGGTCCTCCTCCAGCGCCTTTATCCGAGCGCTGACGCTGGACTGGCTGACGCCGAGCGCCAGGGCGGCGCGATGAAAGCTTAGATATTCAGCGACAGCGAGCGTCTGAACGAGGACGGCCATAGGGAAACGACCACCCCGCAAAGCAGACAAGGTGATCGCCTCACCGACATATTCACTCCGCTTTCGCCGCCGCATACAAGCGCCACCTACACATCGGTCGCCGGCACGTCCGTCGGCTTGTCGCGAAGGGTGAGCAGGCAGATGAGAGCCGTCAGGATGGCGAGCATGGCGAGCACGAAAAGGATCGAGCGAAACGCATCCGTGTAGGCGACATTCGCCAGCGCCGTGATCGTCCCGTCCAGTGCCGGGCCTCCGTTTGTCGTGGCACCATGCGCGCCGCTGCTGATTGTCGATGCGATTGTGGAGGTGCTCGCCGGGAGCGATATGGCGCTATCGGCTGCGGCGACGGTCAGTCCATGCGCTGTAAGTCCGACCAGCCCAGCGCCGATTGCCGCTATGGCGATGGCTTCGCCCGCGACACGCATGGTGGTGAAGATGCCGGCCGCCATGCCAGCGCGCTCCTTCGGCACGACGCTGACGGAGAGCGCGTCCATCAATCCCCATGGCAGGCCGTTGCCAATGCCGATCAGCAGCATCGGCAGTATCATCGGGCCAAGCCCGGCTGCCGGCGAAAGCCGCATGAGCAGCAGCGCACCGGCACCGGCAATCAGGAAGCCGATGCCGGACAGAACGCCGGGCGAGACGAACTTTGCCAACCGGCCGGCGATCAACGGCACCACGAGCATCGGCGCGGTGAGCGGCAAGATAGCGAGGCCGGCAGCGAAGGCGTCCCGGCCCTGAATGGCCATGAACCAGATCGGCAGATAGACGATCAGGGCGACGAAGCTGAACCCGGTTGCGACCGGCAGGAGCTGGACGCCGATGAAGCGCGGATAGCGAAAGAGCGACAGGTCTAGCATCGGATGCGCGCGCTTCAACTCGACGGCAACGAAGGCCGCCAGCAGCACGATTGCGCCGCCGAGCAGGCCGAGAACCGTGGCGCTCGCCCATCCCTGCTGCGGGCCGAGCACGATGGCGAAGGTCAGGCCGACCAGAGCGGCCGTGAACAGGATCGTTCCCGGCCAGTCGATCCCTTGCGCATCCGGGTCGCGTGATTCCCTGATCCGGGGTGTCCCAAGCACGAGGATCAGGATCGAGATGACGGCGATGGCGAAATAGAGGGCGCGCCAGCCCCAATGCTCGATGACGAAGCCGGAGGCCATAGGGCCGAAGGCAAGGCCCACGCCGAAAGCCGTGCCGAGGAACGAGAAGGCGCGTGTCCGCTCCGCGCCCTCGAACTCCTGCGCCAGCAGCGACGTGGCGGATGTCAGCACCAGCGCGCCGCCGATGCCTTCGAGCGCTCGCAGGAGATTGAGCACCAACAGGCTCGGTGTGAGACCGATCAAGACAGAGGTGACGGCGAAGATTACGAGGCCGGTCACGAAGCAACGCTTGCGGCCGACCTGATCGCCGAGCGCGCCCGCCGCCATGACGCAGCCGCCGAAGGCGATGGCGTAGGCGTTCACGATCCATCCGAGGCTCGCCTGATCGCCGCCAAGATCACGCGCGACCGAGGGGATGGAAATGGCCGGGCCGGTGAAGACCAAGGGGATGATGACAGCCGAGATGCAGATCGCAACGAGAACCTTGTAGCGGTGATCGGCGGCGGTCGGGATTGATGCTGCGTTCATGTTGAACTCCGTTTCGCCGCGCCGGAGCGCCCGGCTGAACGGAGGGAGCGGAAGCACGGACAGTTTTCCGTGATGGTAATTTGCCGAGAATAAGACGATAATGGTAAGAATAGTCAGATTACCTCTGCACTGGATGCAGCAATGGACGGAACGGATTTCGACCAGATCGCGGCCTTTCTCGCCACGGTGGAGAACGCTGGGTTCACCGCCGCCGGGACCGCATTGAACCGGGACGGCTCGCTCGTCTCGCGGCGGGTGACGGCGCTGGAGAAGCGACTTGGCGTGCGACTTCTGGAGCGGACGACACGCAGGGTCGCTCTGACCGAAGCCGGCGAAGCCTATTACCAGCGGATGCGGAAAGCCGTTCAGGCGATGGGCGAGATCGACACAGAAGCCGTTGACGCGGCTGGCTCGGTGCGGGGAACGCTGCGTCTGTCTCTTCCGGCGACCTTCGGGCGGATGTGGATCGCGCCGATCCTGCCAGCATTTCTGCGGCAGCATCCCGGCCTTGCCGTCGAGGCGCGCTACGAGGATCGCTATGTCGATCTCGTTGCGGAGAGCTTCGACGTTGCAGTGCGGATCGGCGAACTCGCCGATAGCCGCCTGATCGCCCGTAAACTTGCCCCTGCCAGTCGCCTGTTGTGCGCTTCGCCAGATTATCTGGCCGAGCGCGGCATGCCTGCGCATCCTTCCGACCTTGCCAACCACGACTGCATCGGGTTTTCGCGGCTCGCGTCGCATCCGATCTGGCATCTCGGTGATGATGGCAAGACGATCGCGATCCGCATCTCCGGACCGCTTGTCACCGACGATGCAACCAGCTTGCTCCAGGCTGCCGTAGCCGGTGTAGGTATCGCGATGGTATCCGACTGGCTCGCGGGACCGGAACTCAAGAGCGGTCGGCTGGTGCCGGTGCTTCCCGGCCATCCGGTCGCCACGCCTGAAGGCATCTACATCGTCCACCCATCTGCAAAGCTCATTCCGGCGAAGACGCGCGTTTTCATAGACTGGCTGGCTAACACCATCATGCCATGAACCTGAAAGGTCCGCTGGTTCGCGAAAGAGCGCAGTTGCGATGTCTAGCCGCACTGAACGGTAAGTTATGTCGTGCTGAGGTTGTCCCTCGCAAATTTGAGCAAGAGCCTGACGGCGCATCGTTTCACACCTCTCTCGCCACTGGTCTGGCTTCGCCCGCGTTCTCGCGCGCTTCGCGCCTGTCGAGCCAGCCGCTCCATAAGGTCAGCAGCAGGCCGCCGCCGACCATGATCGCTCCGACCCACGGCGTCGCGCCTAGCCCCAGCCGGGATTCCGCCACCAGCCCGCCGATGATCGCTCCGAGCGCAATGCCGGCGTTCGCGGCCGACACGTTGATGGTCGAGGCAATGTCCACGTTTCCGGGCCGATAGCGCATGGCGAGCTGCACGACATAGAGCGCCAGACCCGGCACATTGCAGAACATGAGCGCTCCAAGAACGCCGAGCGTCAGGATAGAGCCGATCATGGACGGAGCCGTGAAGGTGAAGATCAGCAGCACCGCCGCCTGCGCGCCGAGCATCAACGCCAGCGCCGGCACCACCTGTCTGTCGGAGACGCGCCCGCCGAGGAAGTTGCCGACGATCACCGATACCCCGTAGAGCGCCAGCATCCATGCGACGCCATTGGGGCCGAAGCCTGTAATTTCCGCGAGAATGCTGGGGAGATAGGCGAAGGCGACGAAGGTGCCACCCCAGGCGCAGAAGTTCATGCCGAACGCGATCAGCAGGCGTCCGCTGCCGAGCACCTTGACCTGTTCGATGAGGCTCCCGGCTGGTGCGATGTCAATCTTGCGGGGCAAGGTCACGGCCATGGCGACCAGCGACACGAGGCCGATGGCCGCGACGAACCAGTAGGACATGGGCCAGCCGAGCCTTTGGCCGATGACGGTTGCAATCGGCACGCCGGCCGCCACCGCGATTGTCAGGCCGCCGAACACGATTGCCACGGCCGACGCCCTGCGATCCTCTGACACGAAGCTTGCGGCGATGGCTGCCCCCACGCCGAAGAAGATGCCATGCGGCAGGGCCGAGAGGACACGCGCGACGATGAGCAGTTCATAGCTTGTGCTTAGGGCCGCTGCCGCATTGGCGACGACGAACAGCGCCATCACCGCCAGCATGAGTGTCTTTCGTGACAGGCTTCCGGTCAGCGCCGCGAGGATCGGCGAACCGAAGCTGACCCCGAGCGCATAGCCGCTGACGACCAGCCCGGCCCGCGCGAGATTGATCCCGAAGTCATCGGCGATCTGCGGCAGGACGCCGACGCTCGCATATTCGGTGGTGCCGATGGCGAATCCGCCGGCCATCATGGACAACAGAGCGGGTAGTCGATTTGGGCTTGAACGCAACATTGAACCTCTCGGGAAAACTTCGCTATCAGTTTCCCGAGGGTATTCTTGCGGGAGATATGATGGTAGAATCATATCTCTGAAATCAGACATCAGATTAAAATGATATCCGACGCTCTTACTCCTGATCTGTTGCGCGCCTATGTGTCGGTCTGCCGGCTGGGAAGCCTCAGCCGTGCCGCCGAACAGGCGGGTCGCGCGCAATCTGCGCTCAGCATGCAGATGCGTCGCCTGGAAGACCTGCTGGGAAAACGGCTGTTGCGCCGCACTGGTCGCGGCGTCGTTCCGACGGTCGAGGGCGAAGTCTTTCTCAGCTATGCCACGCGCATGCTGCATCTTGGTGAAGAAGCCGTGGCGCGCCTTGGCGAGTGCCGCGCTGGCGATCCCGTCCGCATCGGTCTTGCCGAAGAGATCGCCATCGGTACGCTCCCCGAGGCGCTGGGCCGCCTGCGCCGCGCTCACCCGGAACTGCCACTCGATGTTGTTGTAGACCACAGCATCGCGATCGCTGATCGCTGGCGCGACGGCGATCTTGATCTCGCCATCGCCACCTGCTCTTCCTTCGCAGGCGATGCCGCCGAGACATGGGATGTCGAACTTCTTTGGGTTGGTGCGATTGACAGCGACCCTGACAGCACGCGGCCGCTTGAGATCATCGCCTATGCCGAGCCGTGCTTCTGGCGACGACGTATGGTGGAAGCGCTCGCGGAATGCCAACGCGATTACCGGGTGACGTTGACGAGCCAGAGCATCGCGGCGATCCGCTCTGGCGTAGAAAATGGCCTTGGAATCGCTTTGATGATGGACGAGTGCTTCCGCTCCGAGACGATGCGGGTGCTGCCGGTCTCGGCGGGGCTTCCGGCACCGCTTGTCGTCCAGTATGGCCTTTACGTGCGAGATCGCACCCATGCCGCCACGGCCGCGGCGATGGACCATTTCCTTGCTAGTCTGCGCGGGTCGAATTTCACGGCCCGGCGCGCTCATGCATAGATCGCCTGCGCCAGCTCGTCAGGGAACCGCCCACCGGGCGATTGTCCTTCGAGACCGGCATTAGTGAAGGCGACCACAGATAGCCCCTTTTCCCGATCCACGGACCACGAATGTCCATAGGCCCCGCCCATGCGCCATGTGCCCGGTGTCTCCGCGAACCCCGCCGCGAAGGGGTCACGCAGAATGGTGAAACCAAGACCAAAGCCGCGCCCCGGCCATGGCGCAAGGTCCATGCCGGCCGCGTGATCGGTAGCCATTTCGCCGACCAGTTCAGTAGGCAGGAGTGGTGCGCCACCCCGCCGCAATATTTCAAGGATGCGCAGCGTATCGCCCGCCGTGCCGATCATGCCTGCGCCACCGGAGGGAAAGGCGCTCGCATCAAGGGCGCGCGCTGGCGACAGGCGCAGTCCCTCGACCTCTTCCCAAAGGGGCACGATTTCGGAATCCGCCATCCGGCGCGGGCCGGACGCTTCGTTGACGTAAGGAACGGCCAGACGAGCGGGATCGACGACCTCGAATCCGGTGTCATTGATGCCGAGCGGCGTCGCCACCAGCTCGCGCACCGCCTCGGGGAGCGGAACGCCCGTCACTCGTGCGATCAGCCCACCCACGACATCCGTTGCGAGCGAGTAGGTCCATGCCGTTCCCGGTTGAAAAAGAAGCGGCACCGAAGCGATGCGGCGGATGTTTTCCTCAAGCGAGATGTCCGACAGGTCCATGCCATCGGACACGCCGGCACGGTGATAGGGTCCATCCGCCGGTTCGAGGAAGCCGTAACCGAGACCGGACGTGTGGCTTAGCAGATGGCGCAGGGTGATCCGGGCAGACGAGCCGTCCGCGAGCTTCGGCCGGAAATCCGCAAGCCATGTATCGACGGGTTCATCGAGCGCCAGTCGCCCTTGCGCGACCAGCACCATCGCGGCGGTGGACACGTAGAGCTTGGAGACGGACGCCAGCCGGAACAGCGTGTCCTCGCGCATCTCCCGGTTCGCTTCGCGGTCGGCAAGGCCGGCGGCGCGGCGATAGACAAGTTTCCCATCCAGGGAGAGAAGGACAACGGCCCCGACAAGGCGTTGCTCGGCAATTGCCATGTCGATGACGGCGTCGATGCGATCCGGCAGGCCGTCAATGGTGATCGCCGTCGAGGACTCTTCTGTGGCTATGGATGTGTTCATGGTCTCACCTGTTTTGCGGATCATTGGCCCGGCTGGTGGCCGATCCGGTTTTCGATGACGGGAACCCGTGCGAGCGGGCGGCCCAGGCGACGGCGAACGTCGCGACGAGCAGCGCCAGCACGCTCCACGGAAAGGCGGACACGCCGAGGGTTTCGAGCAGGATGCCGCCGACGATCCCGCCTCCGGCAATCGCCATGTTCCAGGCCGTGACGATCATGGATTGCGCCACATCGGCAGCTTCCCCTGCCGTTTTTGCCGAAGCAGTCTGGAAGAGCGTCGCCGCACCACCGAAGGCCAGCCCCCAAACGGCGACCGCGACGTAGATCACTGCCGGCACCTGTCCCCAAATCCCGAGAAGCAGCGCGGACAGGCCGAACAGCACGGAGCTGACAAGGACCAATTCGCGTAGCCAGCGGTCGATCAGCACGCCGACGATCCAGATGCCGAGAAGCGCCGTTACGCCGAAGACGAGCAGCACCACGTCGATACGCTCCGCGATACCGGCCGGCACGAGGAACGGCGCGATGTAGGTGTAGAGGATGTTGTGGGCGAGAACGAAGGCCAGCGTGACGAACAGCACCGGCCGGATGCCCGGCAGGGTGAAGACAGCCCGAAGCGCAAAACCCTTTCCGCGCGCCTGACCGGGGAAGTCGGGCACCTTGGCGAGCACCCAAAAGATAAGCAGCACCGTCAGCACGCTCATGAGCCCGAAGGTCACACGCCAGCCGAGCGCCGCGCCGAGGAACGTGCCCGCCGGAATGCCGAGCGAAAGGGCGAGCGGCGTTCCGACCATGGCGACGGCGATGGCGCGGCCTTTCAGATGCTCGGGCACCATGCGCGCGGCGTAGCCGGCGACCAGCGCCCAAAGTAGCCCGGCAAACACCCCGGCGAAGAAGCGGGCGACCAGCGTGATCGCGTAGTTATCGGAAATCGCCGTCACCGTGTTGACGATGGCGAAGCCGCCGATGGCGATCAGCAGCAGCGGCCGACGCCGCCACCCTTGCGTGGCGGTGGTCAGCGGGATGGCCGCGATGAGCGAGCCGACCGCGTAGATGGTGACGAGCTGGCCGACCAGCGCCTCGGAGACCGAAAGGCTTTCGGCCATCTGCGGCAGCAGGCCCGCCGGCAGGGCTTCGGTCAGGATCGTGATGAACGCCGCCATGGCGAGCGCCAGCAGCGCGGCCCAAGGCAGCCGGTCGCTTAGGGCCGAATGTTCATCGGCTAGATTTTCGGGGGAGATTTCTTCGCTGGTCGTGGTCGAGTTCATAAGTCTGCCTGCATCGTTACTGGTGAGCGGCAGGCGGAAACTGGCGAATGCTTCGACGTGACCCTTATCCGGCTGCTCTGTTGCACCGAATAATAGGCAGATGCCATCTCAAGAAAATAAGGCTATAGTTCCGTTCTTAACGGACGTCTGCGTCCGCAATGGAGCTTGGCATGATGGATCACATGGCCGGTCTCGGCGCGTTCATTCAGGCCGCCGAAACGCGCAGCTTCGTTGCGGCGGGCCGCCAACTCGGCGTGTCGGCCTCGGCCGTGGGTAAGGCAATCGCCCGTCTCGAACAGCGCCTCGGTGTCCGGCTTTTCCATCGCTCAACACGCAGCATCACTCTGACCCCGGAAGGCGTGATGTTCTTGGAGCGCTGCCGGCGCATCGTCTGCGAGATCGAGGCCGCCGAACTGGAGCTGTCGCAGCGGCAGGAAGCACCGCGCGGCAAGCTGCGAGTCAGCCTTCCGCTGGTCGGTATGCTACTGATGCCAGCAATCGGAGCCTTTGTCCGCACCTACCCGGAGATTGAGCTGGACCTTGATTTCACGGATCGGCTTGTGGATGTCATTGACGAAGGGTTCGACGCGGTGATCCGCACGGGCGAGATCAGCGATTCCCGCCTGATGACCCGCGTTATCGGCACTTTCCGACAACATCTCGTGGCCTCGCCCCGCTACTTGAAAGAACGCGGCACTCCACAGACGCCCGCCGATCTTCTCACCCATGCCTGCCTGCACCACAAGTTTCCGAGCAGCGGCAAGCTCGAACGCTGGCCGCTGCACGCCGATGGAAATCCTCTCGACATTGAGCTTCCGACGACCGTGGTGGCGAGCACGATCGAACCGCTTCTATCTCTGGCCGACCAAGGCATCGGCATCGCCTGCCTGCCTGATTTCGCGGTAGCGCGGCAGATCGAGAGCGGGACGCTGGTTCCGATACTTGAAGATCACACCGCGAATGCGGGGACGTTCCGATTGCTCTGGCCCTCGACTCGGCATGCCTCTCCCAAGCTGACTGCGTTCATTGAGTTCATGGCGAAGCATCTCTTTGGTGTTGCGGTTTGACCGAAGGACTAAATCCCCAATCCGCGCTGCCGTCCCAACTGCCACGACACCGACCCGCCCTGCACAACGCCCATCACTTCGCGGCCGAGCTGGCGGTCGATGACCGGCCGCCATGGGACAAGGGTGAACTCGTGGCTCTTCTCGACCAGGGCGAACTTGCCGCTGGATAGCTGCACGGTTCCGGTGAACTTGCCGCTGACGCTCTCCCCGTCCGCTACCACCCGGAACGGCAGCGCCTTGCTCTCCGCCATTTCCGCGCCGACGCGGGCGACTTCGCGCTCGCGCAGCGTGGCGAGAAGGCTGCGCCGGTAGAAGATGCGACCGTCCCGCGCTCGGGTGGCGTCACCCTGTTCGATATGATGCTCGCGGCGCAGGTCCATGGCGTCGCGCACCTGCTGGCCGAACCCGGCCGGAGCGAGATCCGATGCGTCAGGCGTCACCAGCCGCCGGTCGAGCCAGGTCGCGCCGTCAGACCCGATCTGGCTTTCCAGATTGAAGGTCGAAAGGACGCGGATGCTGGCCTGCCGGTTGCGGCCGGCGTCATAGGCGGCGGCGCGGCTCTCGAAATCCTCCGGGATGCGCCATTGGTCAGTGTCGATGCGCTCGACGATCCCGGCGCGGCGGAGCGCCTCCAGTCGGCGAACATGGGCATCGACGAAGCCCTCATAATCGCCGCCCGGAACGCGGCCCTCGAACTTCGCCTGTTCGAGATGGCGGCTCGGCCGGTAGATGCCGTCCTCGGCGATGACGGCAATAGTCCGGTCGGATGGCCGTTGTGTCGTATCGGCCGGGCCGATCTCGATGACGCTGCCGATCCGGGCGTCCTCGACGCGGGCCGGGTCGATGCCCGGAACATGATGCGTCCGGCCGTCGATGCCGTCCACCACGACGGTCAGGTTCTCGCCCATCTCGTCGGTGAGATATTTGTCCACGACGCGGCCGACGATGGGCGTCTCGGGCGCGGCATCATGAAGCTGGAACGTCATCGGATCGCGCTCCAGCCCATCGGCCTTCAGCGCCTTGTGCATATTGCGGATGATGTCGCCGCGCTTGCCCAGCTCGCGCAAGGTCGGCTCCATGCGCTCGCTCAACTCCCAGACGCCCGGCGCGTGTTCGGTGGCGAGGCCCATCTGCTCCAGCTTGCCCAGGCGGCGCAGTCGCAGCGTCCGGTCGAACTGGCGACGCGGATCGTCGGGTTCATGGCGCAGATCGATGAAGCGTTCATCTGCTTCCTCGGTCATGGCCCGGTCGATGCGGGTTAAGCGGTCCTGATCGACTTCGGCCGAGAGCTTGCGGGTCTGCTCGATCTCGTTGACGGGACCAAGCTCCAGCGTGGTCAACTCGCTCGCCCGCTCGCGGATGCCGTTGGCGAGATAGTCGCCGTTGATGACCAGATTCTCGCCCAGGTCATCCTTGCCCCGGACTATGACATGAACATGAGGATGGCCGGTGTTGTAGTGATTGACCGCGACCCAATCGAGTTTCGTTCCAAGGTCGGCCTCGATCTGGCGCATAAGGTCGCGGGTGTGCGCTGTCAGGTCGGTCAGGTCCGCGCCGTCTTCCGGCGAGACGATGAACCGGAACTGATGCCGATCGTCTTTGCCGCGATCAAGAAAGGCGTCGCCATCGGCGCGGTCGTCTGTCGCGGAATAGAGCTGGCCGCGCTCGCCGTCGCGCGATGTCCCATCGCGCTGGATATAACGCAGATGGGCGGCGGCCTTGCCGTTCTTTCCGGCCTGCTGAATGTAGCGGGTTTTCACGACGACACGGCGCATTCCCGGCGCGCTGTGCTTCCAGCCGCCGGACAAGGTGCGGGCACGCACGAAGGCCGCGCCGCGTCCACGCTTGAGGCCCGGCCCGCTACTCCCCCGCGATGCTTTGCCGCCCTTGGTGGAGGCTGACGATCTGGAGCGTGGCGAGGATGATGCGGATGACCGCGACGGGCTGTTGCTGTGCTGGCGGGCAAGTTTCTTCGCCTGCGTCAGAAAGCTCTTGGCCTTGCCGAGCTTGGGCGCATCAGATCGGATGCGGCCGGGCTTCGGCCGGAAGCGGTTCTCGTCGTCGGCGCTCATGGACGCGCCTCCGGCCAAAATCCAAGGAAATCGGGCGTTCGGCGGCCATGGTGCCGGTCAAAACCCAGCAAAGCCAAGGCTTTGCGCAAATTGGCGGCTCGTGCCGTCCAAAAACAGGGTGCTGCTCGCGGCTCCCCTAACCAGTGTGCAGATAACAACAATTTCGAGAACATGGGCGCCGTGGTGCCATGTTCCTTTATCTTGCCCTCCGCCTTTACTGCCCTTTCCGCCCTTCCTGCCGATAATCCAGCCAGGCGAAACCCTGCATGACTGGACACCGGAACGGATCGCGCCGAGCGCGGGAACACGCCTCTCATGGCGCGCTCCCGTCATCGGCGCGAGCCACGAACATGCTGCCGGTCGGCGGCTCCGTATCGGCGGCATCGCGCACCGGAACGGTCGCGCGGCTGTCGCCGGATTGCGCTTCGGATGATGGTGCGGCGGCAGTTCGCATGTCGGTCGAGCGCGTGACGAACAGCGGAGCGGCGCGCCAGTCGGGCGGCGGTGGTGGTGCTGGCGCCGGTGTTTCACTCCCGGCAGAGCCGCCCAAGACCGGCGCAAGCGCGGCGACATAGGCGCGCGTCTCGGCGGGCAAGGCGCGGCCTGTCGTGCGATGTTCGTCGTAGCGGCCGGGACCGGCATTGTAGGCCGCGAGCATCGCCGCGACATTGCCGTAGCGGTCCCACATTTCGCGCAGATAGGCCGCGCCCGCCATGATGTTGTCGCGTGGATTGTAGGGGTCGCGACCGAGGTCGTGGCGAACGCGCAGGCCCGCCCAGGTGTCTGGCATGACTTGCATCAATCCCATCGCTCCGGCCGACGAAATCGCGCGCACGTCGCCCGCGCTCTCGGCGCGCAGCACCGCGCGAATCCAGTGCTCGGGAACGCCGAAACGCTGCGAGGCTTCGGTGACGAAGCCGGCATAGGGATCGGCGGGATTCGCGCGCGCCACAGGTGCGGCCTGCGCCGATACGGCGCCCGGACAGGCTGCGACCGCGAGCACGCCAGCCAGCAGGAGACCGGCATATCGCACGATCTCCCTGTCTCCGTTCGACCTCCAGCCTGCCAGCGTGCTCGCTGCGGTCAAGGGCAAGGCGCCAGCGCCGGCCAGAGGCCGCCCTTGACCTTCGCTGCGCGCGCCGGCCGTCCGGTGGCCGAGCGGGACGACGGGATGAGACGGCTTTTCCACGAACAACGGGATGAGGGTTTTGAGCGCAGGGATGACGCGGGATCGCATGGCCTTAGTCCCGCTCGTCGCGCGGTTTGGGGCGGTTCCAGTGCAGCGACCACGATGCACCTGCATCGTCGTCGCGGAACAGATTGGCGCGGATCGGCTGCGGCAAGGCGGGATCGTCGAGCAGCACGGAAAGATATTCGCCGGCCTTCTCGCCGGTGCGTTTCCAGGCCGCCCCGATCTCCGGGCCGTCGTCGGCGCCGTGATGGACACGGAAGTCCGGAGCATTCTCGGCGTCGGAGTGCTCGGCGGGAATGATGGTGAGTTCGCGGTAAAGGGTGAGCGTGTGGACGCGGCCGGTGAAGCCGGTTTGCTCGCGGGTGAATTGACCGATCTGCGGCATGGAAAGTCTCCTTCGGTTGGGGTGGATGTCCGGGGTCAGTGCGCCGGCCAGTGCGTATGGGCACGCCATTCGTAGCGGCCGTCGCCTTCCTCATCGGTCCAGAGCGGCAGCGCGCGGCCGATGACGGAATCTGCGGGGATGGGTCCGAAATACCTGCCGTCGAGGCTGTCGCGGACCTCCCAATTCATGAGGAAGATTTCGCCGTCGCCGATGAGGCGGCAGCCCTGCCAGACCGGCAGATCGCGGCCGATCCGGTCGCGGTCCAGCGCTTCGCCCATCTCCACGCCATCGACGGTGATCGTGGATCGCGAGCGGCAAACCCATTGCCCAGGAAGGCCAAGGACGCGCTTCAGGAGCGGCACGCCGCGACCGACATAACCGCGCTCGACCATGAAGGCGGCGAGCGGTTCGGGCGGCATGATGGCGACCAGCTCGGGCACCTCGATCCGCTCGGCCGGCTCGACGGTGTAAAAGCCGATGGGCGCGCTGGCGGTCGCGTTCCAGATCAGTTTCGTGGGCGTCGGTATGAACGCCGCGATGGCGACGCCCATCGCCGCGAAATACGTCACCATGACGTAGCCGAACCGCGTCATGGCGCGATCCTCCGGCGATGGAGCCAGGCGGCGTGTCGTTCCGGTGTGTAATCGCGCGGCTCCAGACCGACGATCAGACGGTTGTGGACATGCCGCCAGTGGTCCGGGGCAGCGTCGGCGGGATCGAGGCCGAGCGCTTCCACCGCGTCGATGGCGGCAAGCGCACGCTGCACCTTCGCCCAGCTATCGAGGCGCAGCAGGATGTCGCCGCCGGGGCGGACGAAGGGCAGCGTCTGGAACGGCTCGCCGCGGCCGATGGCGCGCACGATGTCGATGCGGGAAATCACCGTGCCATGCTCGCCCGCCGCCCAGCGGACGAAGGCGAAGATGCTCTCCGGCGCGAAGCCGACGACGCTGCGGCGGCGGTCGAGTATCTGTTCGTAGCTCTTGCGGCCGAAGCGTATCCAGCGCTCGACCTTGCGCTTGTCGAAGGTCAGTTCGACCAATGTGGTGAAGGGCGCGGGACCGTCCGGCAACGGACGGCCGTGCAAGCGGCGGGCCGCGTTGCCGGTCATGTCGGATCTCCTTCGGAGGGTGGAAATTCGCGGGCGAGCAGGTCGCGCAGCATGTCGGTGACGGTGATGCCGCGCCGGAAAGCAGCGACCTTGATGCGGCCGCGCAGCTCGGGCGTGATGTCGATGGTCAGGCGGGCGGTGAACGCCTCGCAAGCAACCTTGCTGGCGGACGGCGTGTCGGCGGCCTTGATCCAGCTATCGGGATTGCCCGGCCGGGACGCGAAGCCGGGCTTGCGGGTGCGTCCGGTCATGGTGCGATCCTCCCGATGCGCAGCCAGTCGATCTCGGCGGCAAGCGCGGTGATCTCGCGCGTGGCCCGGCTGTCGGCGTCGATCTCGGATGCCAGCCGGCCGGACTGCGCGGCATCGGCGAAGACGACGCGCTGGCCGATGGTTTGGCCAAGCACCGGCGGATCGTGGTCGGCCAGCGTCTCGGCCGTCTCACGGGCGATGACGGTGCGCGCGCCGCAACGGTTGAGCACGAAACGGGCGGCAAGCTCTGGCCGGTAGATGCGCGCTTCGCTCAGAAGCGCCAGCATCTCGGCCGAGGCCCAGCCGTCGAAGGGCGATGGCTGCACCGGGATCAGCACAAGATCGGCGGCCAGCAGCGCCGAGCGCATCAGAGCGGCGACACGCGGCGGCCCGTCGATGACGACGTGATCGGCGTCGCGGGCCAGCTCCGGGGCCTCCCGGTGCAAGGTGTCACGCGCCAGGCCGATGGTGCTGAACAGCCTCGGCAGCCCCTCATGGCTGCGCGTCTGCGACCAGTCGAGCGCGGAGCCTTGCGGATCGGCGTCGATCAGGATGACGCGCTGGCCGCGCTGCGCCCAGGCTCCGGCGAGATGCAGCGCCAGCGTGGTCTTGCCGACGCCGCCTTTCTGGTTGAGGAGCGCGACGATCATGGCGCACCTCGCCGGCCAAAAGCAGCACTGGCACCGGCACCACGGATCGCGTGCGCGCGCGTCAAAGAAGAAGAGTTAGATTCTTTGTTAGATTCTTCTATAGAGTCCGGCGAGCGATTTGCGCCTAATGTCCCGATACTGCGTGCGCCTAATGTCCCGATAGGTTTCACATGGTTATCCACAGGCACTGTGGATAGATTTTCGGGTAGAAAACGCAGCAGTTCGCGCCCTTCTTCCCATTCGCTCTGGAGCAGGTAGCCGGGCAGAGATTGACGTGCCGCGATCCGGCGCAGGTCGAGCGCAAAGTCGGACGGCCGCGCCGCGCTGCCGGATTTCTGGTGGAGGTGGGAGACCTCGAACGCCCAGCCCTCGGTCTGGCGTCCGGCGTGCTTGCGAGCGACCCGATACAGCCAGCGCTCGATCCCGCCCGTCAGCCGGAAATAGGCCGGGTCGATGGTGAGCACCAGCGAGCGGTCGATGACGCTGTTGTAGAACCATTCGGGCAAGACGAACTCCATGCCCTCGATGCGGCCGGCGCGCGTCGTCATTTCCTCCCACTCGTTGATCCATGAGAATTGCCGCCGCCGCCAATGCTTGCCGTTGCGGATGGTGGTGGCGATGACGGTGGATTGCAGGCGCGCGAGCGCGGCCTTGAGCAACAGATACTCGCGGTTTCCGGTGGCTCGCCCGATCGAGCGCAAGAGCTGATAGGGCATGAAGCGGAAGAACCGCGACGTGGGGATGCCGTTGTTCTCGGCCGCGACGATCTGCGAGGCGGCCCAGATCAGCACATCGGCATCCCAGATCGTCGCCATGCCATGTTCGGGCATGGCGAAGACCTGCACCTCGACATCGGCGGCCCGGTAAAGGATCGGCGTGGTGCGCGGGCGCTTCGCCAGCGAGAAGAACGGCCGCTCCATCAGGTCGCGCTGGTCGCGTGGCGCGGCGTCGCCGGTTGCGACCACGAAGGGGTCCAGGCGGTTGCGCTCGCTATCCTCGGTCGGTTGCGCGGGTCTGGGATCGTCGTCGCGCAGCATTTACAGCTCGTCCCGCTCTTGCGGCGTCAGCGGACGCGCGGGAAAGACCGTGCCGGCGTTTTCGTCGCGGGTGGATTTGCGGGTGCCGATGGCGCTCCACGCTTCCAGATCGCGGACGGCGTAGAGGACGCGGCCGCCGATCTTGCGGTATGTCGGGCCGGTGCCATAGGTGCGATGCTTCTCAAGGGTGCGGATGGACAAGCCGAGGAAGCGCGCGGCTTCCTTTGTGCGCAGCAGGCGCGGCGGCAGGTCCGCATTGGGGCGGATGGCCATGGAATCTCTCTCCGGGTCGTCAGACAGGCGGCTGTCGAAGCGACAGCGGGCTGTGGCGGACGATGGCGAGGGATCGGCGGCCTGTAGCGTGCCGCAGTTGCGCCTATGCGCTGGCGGCACCCCCTGACGGGTGATAGTCAGCCGGAAAAGGCGAGAGATTTCAGCGATTCATGTTCCGGCGCGTCGAAATGCCAAAGACATCCATGCGCGGTTCGGTTAATAGTGAAGGTGGAGCAGACGCGCTGCTCCGGGGGCGTAGTAACCCCTGACTAGCGGTTGGTGCCGGCCGTGACGGCACCATACTCCTTGACCCTATGGTCGGGGAGCCTGTGGCGTATACAACAGGCTTTCCGAGCTAAAGGCCATGGGGCCGTCTAGTCACGGTTACTAACTCCCCGATCACCAGGAGTCAGAGAGTTTTGTTTGCGGGGGCGCACCGCAAGCCATCGCTCTCCTAGGATGAAGGGGAATGACGATGCGGGTTCCGGTAGAACTTGACCCCGAAGTGGATGACGTAGCGCCGACAGGCGATGAGATCACCGCCTATGACGAACGGCATTTCGTGACCTATCTCCGTCTCCTCGACGCCAAGGCCGAGGATGCAGATTGGAAGGAAGTCGCTCAAATCGTGCTGCACCGCGATCCGGTCGCCGAGGAGCTTCGGACCTATCGGTGCTGGCAGAGCCATCTCGAACGGGCGCAATGGCTATCCCGCGAGGGTTACAAGCGGCTTCTGGAGCAGGCTGCGGCCAACAAGGCGTGATGCCGTAACATTGGCGACAAGCGATGACATCCACCGGACTCAGGGTTTGCCGGGTTTGACCGGATAGTGCAGCAGCATGCGATAGCCGCCGCGCATCATCTTGATGCCATGCGCCACGAGCCTGCGAGCCTTGTTCTTGCTCGGATCACCCTCGAAATCCTCCTTGTTGCCGTGGAAGTCGAGCAGGATTTCCGCAATGGCGCGATAGCTCTCGCCGCATAGTCGCGCATCCAGCGCGCGTAGGGACAGGACGTGCCATTGCCGGAGTTGGTCGGGAAGGATGCCGATAGGCGGTCCCGGCGGTCGCTGGGTGAGAGATCGCCAGAGACGCCGTGCGGCATGGATGCGAAGCTCCAACAAGAAATCCATCGGCAGGGTCACGGCGTAGAAGGCGGCGGTGTCCGGCATCGCTTCGGGTAGCCAGAACTGGTGCGCTATGTCACCTGCCTGCCAGACACCATGCCAGCCATCGGCCGCGCGGCGCAGATCGAGACCGTCAAGACGGGCGAACGTGATCGACAGGTCTGCCGCAATGTCCTCGTGGCCGACCAGCGATAGCATGACCGCCTGCGGCTGAATGCGCGGAGACCAGAACAGAGTCAGATTATCAGGCGATGTGTCGGGGTCGCTTGGGAAATCGCAACCCCCATCGCAGCGCGAACCGTTCCAATTGCGGCCCGCCGGCTTGTCCGGTCAGGGCAATAGCGTTGAAGTCGTTGCGATACTCGTCATTGCGACGAAGATATTCCCAGGCGAAGCCGGCGGCGGGCAGATGCTTGGTGTGCCCGTAAGCCGCCGGAGTACGCCAGTCGATGCTAAGCATGGCGTTACCTCCGAATATCGGGCTGTGCTGGAGAGGCCCGGTTCGGAAGCGTGCGGGATTTGAGGGAGCGGATGTAGCTGCTCCAACGATATAAGTGGTGACGCTAAGTCGATCAATTATTTGGTTATTTTTGTCTTAAATGCGCTTATCTGGATTCGCGAGCCGGGCCTAGCCCGGCGAGCGCCGGCCGTGTCCCGGCATGGCCGCGCCGCCGATCCGCAAAGCCGGATCGGCGAAAAATTGGGCAATCTGCAAGGCTGAAAGCGGAAAACCGTAGAGCCGGCTTTCCGGCTCTACGGATTGGCGGTCATCGGGTCTTGAGGCGCTGCATCCCTTCGGCCAGCGTCCAGAGCGCGCGATTGAGGGTCACATTCTGGTCGATGCCGTTGATGGGACGGGTCTGGCTGCGGCGGATGCGGCCTTCGGCATTGCGCTTGCGGCCATGGAGTCCGCCCCGGATGATATTTTCCTGAATGGTGTTGTAGGTCATCCAGAGGCTTTGCCCGACATCCTCGCGGCGGCGCGGTTCGATGATCTGTTCCGGGCGGATCGGGCTTTCCTCTTCGCCATAGCGGGCGACAAGGCTGGCCTCGCCCAGAACGCGGCGCTCATCTTCGCCAAGCTGGATTTCCTTCATGGTTTCGCTGGCGTCGATCAACCGGGGGAAGTCCTCCGCGACCGTATAAACACCTTCGATAATGTCATGCTGGATATTGCCCTTGTGGGGAACGCGAACGTCCTCGAACCGCTCGCCCGCCACAAGGCTGTTGGTGCAGACGAAACGCAGCATCCCGGCGAACATTTGATAGCTGCTCGTTCCGTCATGCGAATTGACGATGATGACTTCCGCCGCCTCCGGCTTGCCGATGCCGTCATCCCGGCGCAGGCGCAGCATATGCTTGGCGTGGCCGTGGCGGCTGCCGTCGCGCGGAACCGACTGCACGGCGAAAAACGGGAACCATCCTTCCCGGCGCAGCCCCTCCACAATGTCGATGGTGGGGACATAGACGTAACGCTCCGACCGGCTGTCATGGGCCTCTCCGGCGAAGATGGACGGGACGTGACGATAGAGCGCTTCATTGTCGAGCGCTTCGCGCCCGCTGATCTGATGGCTGTTGCGACCGAACCGGGTGGCAAGGTGATGATAGGTCATGGTCTTTTTCCTCATTGGACTGGGTTGGAGCGCAGCGCTGCGCTGCAACCCTGGCCGTCGCCGAGACCGGGGGGTGCAAGGGGCAAGGGAGCCGGGGCGGAGGGGGATCACCCGGCCTGCACGGAACGAGGAACGAAGTGGAGGAAGGCTGGGGATACCGTCCCGGCTCCCTTGCGCCGCGCCAGGGGGCAGCGCCCCCAAGGAACCGGCCCGGCCAGAGCGAAGCGGAGGCCGGGGAGAAGATCTGATCGGGATACGCAAAGCCGGAAAACCGGAAAGCCGTGTATCCTGATCTCCTTGTTTCCTGAAAGGCGGCGGACATGAGTAAAAAGAAGCCCCGCTCGGTTGAGCGGGGCAGTCTCGGGGCCGGTCTTAGTCGCCGTTGCGGCGGGACCAGATGAGGTTGTGGCTGCTGCCGTCCTCGGCTTCGACCAGGCTGGCGTAGATCGGTGCAGGGAAGCTCGGATCGTCCAGCTTAACAGAGAGGTATTCACGCTGCGTCTCGCGGGCGGTCTTCTTCCAGGCCGCGCCGAACTCGGTGGCGCCGGCGAAGATGCGGAAGTCGGGGCCGCGCTCGCTGTCGCCCTCGGTGG
>NZ_JAEMQX010000034.1:0-7003 GCF_016463645.1 Sphingopyxis sp.
CCCGATCAGGATCGCGAGCGCGATCGGCACGATATAGGGCTCGAACCCCTTGTTGACGTAGCTCAGCCCCTCGGTCGCCGAGAGCACCGACATCGCCGGCGTGATCATGCTGTCGCCATAGAAGAGCGCCGTCGCGAACACGCCGAGCAGCACGATCGGCCAGGTCCAGCGCTTGCCCTCCGACGACCGGCTGATCAGCGCGAGCAAGGCAAGGCTGCCCCCCTCGCCCTTGTTGTCGGCCTTCATGATCGTCAGCACATATTTGAAGGTGACGACGAGCATCATCGACCAGAAGACGAGGCTCAGCACACCATAGATATGCAGCCGGTCGGCCTCGATCGGGTGATGCCCGGCAAAGGTCTCGCGGAACGCGTAGAGCGGACTGGTGCCGATGTCGCCGAACACGACGCCGATCGCGCCGACGGCAAGCTTCAGCCTGCTATCGCCATGATGTCCATGGCCGTGATGGCCGGTATCGACAGCAGCCGGAGCGATGCTCGACGCACCTTCGGCCGCCTGTTGCGACTCAGCAGTCATCGCGCGCCTTTAGACGAGCCCGCGCCTTTGTAATAGGTTTCAATTCGGGACGCCCGCGGGTGGTGGTGCGGTGGAGGACGCCTCGGGCGGCACCTGCGGTCCCAACGCCTGCCTGAGCTGCCCCAGCCGCATCTCGAGGTCTCTCCGCCAAGGCGCATCGGCGGGACTGCGCGCCAGAAGCCCGCTCCACACCGCCTCGGCACCCTTGAGGTCGCCGCCCTGCGCGAGCGCGAGCCCCGCGAAGAAGGGCGGCGCCGGATGCGACGGGTCACGCTTCGCCGCCTCGTCGAAGGCGAGCGCCGCCGCGGGCGACATCATGCCGCCGCCATGCGCCGCGAGCGCATTGCCCAGCCCGACCCACAGGTCGACATTGTCGGGATATCTCTCGAGCCCCTTTTCGAGCGTCTTCGCGGCCAGCTCGGTCTTCCCCGTGCGCGCGAAACCGTCCGACATGCCGAGCCACTGCGCCGCCGGACCGAAGCGCTCGGCCATCCCCTGCCGCTGATCGGTCAGCGCCTTGCCGAAATTCTCGGGCTCATCGAGCACCGCGACGGGCTTGCCGGGCAGTGCGGGGCTACCCTGCAGCGCATAGCCGGCAAGTCCGAGCATCACCGCCGCCCCCGCCAGCGGCCGCGCCGCCGCGGGCAATTTGCCGAGCCAGAAGATGCCGCCGATCGTCAGCGCCGCCGCAAGAATGACCCAGAGCCAGATCATGGCGCATCCTCCGCATCGTCGCCGCCGCGCCGGAACCGCCCGAACGCCAGCCAGCCGCCGATCGCGAGGAACAGCAGCGGTCCAAGCCACAGCAAGGAGGTCGCCATGTCGAACGGCGGATCATAGGTCACCCAATTGCCATAGCGCGCGACGAGCCACGCCTTGATCTCGCCGGGGCTCTCGCCCGCGGCGATCTTGGTCCGCACCTCGTGCCGCATGTCGCCCGCCAGCGGCGCATCCGAATCGGCAATCGACTGCCCCTGGCAGACGAGACAGCGAAGCTCCTCCATGAGCTTCTTCGCGCGCGCTTCCTGCGCGGGGTCCTTGAGCTGCTGATAGGCATAGGGCGCGGGCGGCAGCCGGTCCTGCGCCGCGAGCGGCAGCGCCAGCGCGCCGAGCAGGCAAAGGAGAAACAGCCGCAGCGTCACTTCATCGCCTCGAGCCTGGCGACGATTTCAGGCACCTGATCGGCGAGGATCACGCCCTGAATCTGCTCGCGGATAATCCCCTTGCCGTCGATCAGGAAGGTTTCGGGCACGCCCGACGACCCCAATGCGATCTGCACGCTGCTCTGCATGTCGGACCCGATGCGGTCGAACGGATTGCCATATTCGCGCAGGAACATCGCGACATCGTCGGGCCGGTCGCGGATCGCGATGCCGTCGATCGGCACACCCGCGGCCTTCAACGCCTCAAGCTGCGGCGCCTCGGCGCGGCACGGGATGCACCAGCTGGCAAAGACGTTGACCAGCCGCGGTTTGCCGTCGGCGAGCTGGCTGCTCTTCAACCCCTCGACGCCGGCGGTCGCCGGCGGCAGGTCGAACAAGGGCATCGGCTTGTTGATCCATTGCGACTGGATCAGCGTTTCGGCGGGTGTCACCAGCCGATAGATGAAGGCGCCGAACAGCAGCCCCATGATCGCCAGCGGCACGAACAGGACCCAGCGGTTCTTCATGGTGCGAAACGCTCCTCCAGTTTGCGGCTGCGCCGGGCGCGCCAGATCGCCAGCAATTGCGCGCGGCCGAGGAGCGACAGCGCCGCGCCGATCGCGATCAGCGCGCCGCCGAGCCAGATCCACCACACCAGCGGTTTCCACCACAGCCGGATCTGATAGCGATCGGCAGTGCCGTCGGCGCTTGGCACCGGCTGCCCCAGCACGGCATAGAGCTGCCCGCCCGGTCGCGTCAGCAGTGCCGCTTCGTTGGTTTCGGTCGGCGCGGTGCCCATCAGGCCGGGGAAAGTGCGCGCTTCCGGCCGCATCGTGAAGCTGCTGCCCGACGATGTCGTCGCGACCAGCGTCCCCTCGATCGCGGTATAATTCGGCCCCGCCACGGGTTTCACCCCGGCGAACCTGACCGAGAAATCGCCGATCTTCATCTCCTCGCCAGGCGCCGCGGCGACCAGCCGTTCCTTGATGAACGCGCTTTCGGCACCCATGCCGGCGAGACACACCGCGACGCCGAAATGCGCGACGACCATGCCCCAGGTCGGCAGCGGCGTGCGGCGAAGGTTGCGGCCCCAGAGCGGCGCGAGGCTCGCGACCGCGACCACGCCCGCGACCGTCATGCCGAGCAAGGGCAATATCCCGACCTTGCCCCCGAACAGCACGAGACCGAACAGCACGACCGCCCCCGCAAAGATCGCGAGCGGCAGCCGCGACCACAATTTCTTGCCGTCGTCCCTGCGCCAGCTCAGCAGCGGCCCCGCGACCATCACAAGGCACAGGACCAGCGCGAGCGGCCCCGCAACGCGATTATAATAGGGCGGGCCGACCGAAATCTTCTCGCCCATCGCCTCGGCGACGATCGGATAGAGCGTGCCGAGCAGCACGAGCGCGAGGATCGTCGTCAGCAGCAGATTGTTGATCACCAGCGAGCCCTCGCGGCTCAGCAGCGCGAATTTCTTGCCCTCGGCGACCGCCCCGGCGCGCAGCGCGAACAGTGTCAGCGCGCCGCCGATATAGATCGCCATCAGCACGAGCAGGAAGGTCCCGCGCTCGGGGTCGACCGCGAAGCTGTGAACACTCGTCAGCAGGCCCGACCGGACGATGAAGGTGCCGACCATCGACATCGAGAAGCCGATCACCGCGAGCATCACCGTCCACGCGCGCAAGGCATTGCGCGTCGCGGTCACCGCGACCGAATGGAGCAGGGCCGCGCCCGCGAGCCACGGCACGAGCGAGACATTCTCGACCGGGTCCCAGAACCACCAGCCGCCCCAGCCAAGTTCGTAATAGGCCCAGTAACTGCCCGCCGTGATGCCGAGCGTCAGGAAAATCCAGCTTCCGAGCACCCACGGCCGCATCGCGCGCGCGAAGGCGGGGCCGATCTCGCGCGTGATCAGCGCGCCGACCGCGAAGCTGAACGCGACCGAAAGGCCGACATAACCGACGTAAAGCGTCGGCGGATGGAAGGCGAGCCCGATGTCCTGCAGCAGCGGGTTGAGCCCCTGTCCGTCGGGCGGCGCCACCGGCAGCCGCTTGAACGGGTTCGATGAAAACAGGAGAAACGCAAAGAAGCCGAGGCTCAGCGCAGCCTGCGCCGCCAATGTCGCGACCAGCGTATCCTCGCGCAGCCGTTTCTCGAAGATCGCGATCAGTCCGCCCGACAGCGACAGGATCATCAGCCACAGCAGCATCGATCCTTCGTGATTGCCCCACGTCCCCGCGATCTTGAAGATCATCGGTTTCAGGCTGTTGCTGTTGCGCGCGACCAGTTCGACCGACATGTCCGATCGCACGAACAGCGCGATCAACAGGCCGAAGGCCGCGGCAGTGAGCACGCCCTGCGCGACGCTCGCCGGCCGCACAAGCGCCGCCAGATCCCTGGGTCCGCCGCGCAGGAACAAGGTCCCCGCGACGAGCGACAGGCACGCGAGCGCAGCCGCGATCCACAACAGGGCCAGACCCAGTTCGGCGATCATGTCGTTGCCGGCGCCTTCATATTCTTCGGCATATCGCCCATCTGCGGCGGCATATAGCGCTCGTCATGCTTGGCGAGGATGCGATCGGCGACGAAAATCCCGTCGGCGCGCATCCGGCCGTCGGCGACCATGCCCGATTCTTCGCCGAACAGGTCGGGGACGATGCCCTTATATTCGACCGGCACCGAGGCCTTGCCATCGGTCGCGACGAAGCGGATCGTCAGGCCGTCGGCCTGCCGTTTGATGCTGCCCTTGACGACCATGCCGCCCAGCCGCATCGGCTCATCGACCGCCGTCTTGCCACCCTGAATTTCGACCGGTGTGCGGAAATAAGCCGCCTCGTCGCGCAGCGCGCTCGCTGCGAGCACCCCTGCGCCGCCGATGCCGCAGAGCGCGACCAGCGCCAGAATCAGCCGTTGATGCTTGGCCTTCACTTACGATCCTTTCGCAGTGCATCGCTGCGCTTTTCGGCCTTTTTCATCGCGCGCCAGTTCGTCCAGAGCACTGCGCCGGTCAATATGATTGTCAGCCCGTAGGCCGCGGCGACAAACGCCCATTGACCGCCCCCGCTGATCGCCCCCGTCACGCGTCAAATCTCCTCGTCGTCCGCAAGCCGCCTGAGCCGCGCCGCGACGCGGTTGTCGGCGATGATCCGCCGCATCCGCATCAACACGATGGCGCCGAATAGCAGCGAAAAACCGAATACGGTCAAGCCCAGCGGCCACAGCAGCGCACCGTCGATGCTCGATCCGCGCAGCGTGATGCTCGGTCCCTGGTGCAGGCTGTTCCACCACACGACGCTGCGGTTGATGATCGGGATGTTGATCGCGCCGACGAGCGCATAGACCGCAGCTCCGCGCGACAGCGAGCCACCCTGCCTTTGCCCGTCGTCGCCGCTCGTCAGCGCAATGAAGCCTGCATAGAGAAACAGGAGGACGAGCATCGAGGTCATCCGTCCGTCCCATTCCCACCACGTCCCCCAGGTCGGGCGACCCCAGATCGATCCCGTTGCGAGACACAGCGCGGTGAACAGCATCCCCGGCACCGCGATCGCGCGCGCTGCGATGCCCGACAGCGGATGGCGCCAGACGAGCTGGATCAGCCCCGCGATCGCGAGCGACGTCCAGCCGCCCATACCGAGCCATGCCGAGGGGACATGGACATAAAGAATGCGTGCGGTTTCGCCCTGCTTGTAATCGCCCGGCACCATCGCGAGCCCCGCCCAGGCGCCACCGAGCACGAGCAACAGCCCGACGCCGAGCAGCCACGGCGTCAGCGGCTTGGCGATCGCCAGAAAACGGGTCGGATTGGCGTAGGCGTGCATCGGTTCGCGTCGTCCTTAGGCGAGCCGGACAGGAGGGTCCAGCAATTTGCCCGGTGCGACCCGGCGGGGCCCGTGTTGCCCGGGCGGGACGAGGCGTCAAGAGTCCGGCGCGCCCCGGCACCTCCCTCACGAAAATTGAATGAACCTTTCAACCCTCGGGTCGCGTCCAGATCCAGCTCCCGGTCACGGCGGCGGCGATCACCGGCAGCATCACCCACGGCCAGGGCGAAAAGATCGCGGCCAGCACGATACTCAGCGCAAAGGCCGCGGTCGCGGCGATCTTGCCCTTGCGGCTGATCGCGCCCTTCTCGCGCCACGCGACGATATGATGTCCGAAATGCGGGTGGGTCAGCAGCCAGGTCTCGAGCCGCGGCGACGAGCGCGCGAAACAGAAGGCCGCGAGAATCACGAACGGCACGGTCGGCAGAAGCGGCAGGAAAGCGCCGATCGCGCCGAGTCCCAGCGAAGCCCAGCCTGCGACCAGATAGAAATGCCGTTTCATCAGGGGCTGGCTTAGCGGAAATGAACGTCCGCACCACCAATATCGTCATCCCGGCGAAAGCCGGGATGACGATCGGGACAGACGGGTCAACCCCGACCGATCAGCTTCTGCGCCATACGGTCGGCGACGACCGAGGCCGGCGTGCCGCTCGCCTTGCTCTCGGCCCAGATCTCGGCCAGCCTGCCCGGAATCTGGTGGATGCGGCTTTCGACTTCCTCGCGGCTGCCCTGCCCCAGATATTCGAGCGCGACGTTGATGATGCCGCCCGCGTTGATCACATAATCGGGGGCATAGACGATGCCGCGGTCGTGCACGCGCTGGCCATCAGCGGCGGTCGCGAGCTGGTTGTTCGCGCCGCCCGCGACGATCGGCACGCGGAGCTTCCCGATGCTTTGCTCGGTCAGGATCGCGCCCAGGGCATTGGGGCTGAGCACATCGGCCTCGATCTCCATGATCGCCGCCGAATCGGCGAGCTCGGCGCCGAGTTCCTCGGCCAGCGCCTTCGCGCGCGCCAGATTGACGTCGGCGAGGGTCAGCTTGGCGCCCTCGGCCGCGAGCCGCCGCGCGACGCCGCCGCCGACGCTGCCGACGCCCTGGATCGCGATATGCACGCCCTTCGCATCATCGGTGCCGAGGCCCTGCCTGATCGCCGCCTTGATGCCCAGATAGACACCGAGTGCGGTGAACGGCCCCGGATCGCCGCCGGCATCGGCGCCGCTCGCGACGGGAAGCCCGCTGACATGCTTCGTCTGCTTCGCGATCTCGACCATGTCGGCGTCGGTGATCCCGACGTCCTCGGCGGTCACATAGGCACCGCCGAGCGAATCGACCGCGCGGCCGAACGCCGCAAGCAGTTCGGGGGTCTTCGCGCCATTCTCGTCGGCCAGGATCACGCCCTTGCCGCCGCCCATCGGCAGGCCCGCCATCGCATTCTTGTAGCTCATGCCGCGCGACAGGCGCAGCGCGTCGGTGATCGCGGCGGCGCGCTGCGGATAATGCCAGTA
>NZ_JAEMQX010000034.1:7103-33543 GCF_016463645.1 Sphingopyxis sp.
GCGACAGGCGCAGCGCGTCGGTGATCGCGGCGGCGCGCTGCGGATAATGCCAGTAGCGCACCCCGCCCGCGCCGGGGCCGAGGTGCGTCGAGTGGACGGCGATGACCGCCGTCAGCCCGCTCGCCCGGTCACGGAACATGTGGACATGCTCATGATCGTCGAAATCGGCGAAATCCCAGACAGCAGACATGCGCGGCTCCTCGCATTAGAAAATTACGTTAAGACGCAATAATCCAATAGAGATTGAGAGTCACCCCAAATCCCGCATGTGCGCTAAAATCGAGAAAATGGGGCGATCAACGGGGCTCGAACCCGCGACCTCCGGTACCACAAACCGGCGCTCTAACCAACTGAGCTATGATCGCCACACGCCGCGCGCAAAGCCGCTGCGACAGCGCGCGGCGATAGGCGCGCCCTCCCCCTTCGTCAAGCATTGTTCGCTTGGGAGCAAGCCACTAAAAGCGCGCCATGGCTGGGAACGAACATGTCGACATGGCGACCTCGGGCGCCGATCGCACTGCGGAGCGGCTCGCAGCCGTCCCCGGCATCCGCCGCGCGCCGACGCCGAAGCTGCAGCAATTCATGCTCGCGCGCTTCCTCGATACCGAAACCTGCGCCGCGCTGATGGCGCTGATCGACGGCGACGCGCGCCCTTCGACGATTGCCGATCCAAACGGCGACGAGGCATTTCGCACGAGCTCTACCTGCGACCTCGACCATCGCAATCCCGTCGTCGTCGCGGTCAACAACAGGCTCCACGAACTTACCGGCATCCCGCCCGAATATGGCGAACCGCTTCAGGGCCAGCGCTATGAGGTCGGCGAGGAGTTCAAGGCGCACACCGACTATTTCGACCCGCACGGCGCCGACTGGGATACATATTGCGCCGTCCCCGGCCAGCGGAGCTGGACGCTCATGATCTATCTCAACGAGCCCGAAGCGGGCGGCGCGACGCGTTTCCTCTCGACGGGCAAGATGCATCAGCCCGAAACGGGTAAACTGCTCGCGTGGAACAATGTCCGCGCCGACGGCACCCCCAACCCCGAAACGCTCCACCACGGGATGAAGGTGCGCAAGGGGCGCAAATATATCATCACCAAATGGTTTCGCGAGCGCCCCTGGCCGTGGGCAGAGGGGGAGCTGGCCTGACCAGCCCCCGCTCCGCTGTTACCTGACCAGCCGATACTGGAAGTTCAGCGTCAGCGTGTTGGCGACCCGACCCGGCTCGACCGGGGTGGCCTTCGCCGAACCGGCGTCCATCGCCATGCGCACCATCGGCATCGGCGGCTGCGGGCCGCCAAAGCTGCCTTCGCTGATCGAAACCAGTTCGACGCCGCGGAAACCTGCGAGCCGCGCATAGTCCTGCGCCTTCGCTTCGGCAGCCTTGATCGCGGTGCCCCGCGCGCCGACAAGCTGCGCGTCGGGGTCCTTCATGCCGAACCACGGACCGTCGACATTGGTCCCGCCCGCAGCGACCAGCGCATCGAGCAGCGGGCCGATGTCTTCGATCTTGCCCGTCGTCGCGCGGACGCTGTTCGACACCTGATAGCCGAGGAAGCGCGGCGGCTGGCCGTCGCCGCGGTTGTTATAGTCATATTGCGGCGACAGATTGATGCCGCTCGTCTGGATATCCTCGGCCTTGATCCCGCGCGCCTTCGCGGCGGCGATCAGCTTGTCCATCGCCGCGGCGTTGGCGCGCATCGCCTCGACCGCGGTCGGCGCGGTCGTCGTCACACCCGCGCCGACGGTTGCCTGGTCGGGACGCGAGCGCACTTCCTCGCTGACGCTGAAGCTCAGGATCGGACCCTGGGTCGTTGCTGCCGTCACCGTCGAACCTCCTTGCTGAGCCACGGCGGGCACCGCCGCCATCAGGGCCAGTCCGGATGCCATAGCGGCGAGCATTTGCTTCGTCATTTCATTCTCCTGTGAACCGGGCTTTCGGTCATTTCAGATGTCCGCCCCGTAACGCAGACGGAACAGACCCGTTCCGGCCTTTGTGCGCTGGGCGCTTGCATGATCCTGAACGTATCGGTAGCGCGCCGTTCATCATGGCAGCTCCCATTCTTTCATATGAAGGCCTCGGCCTTGTGCAGGGCAGCGGCTGGCTGTTCCAAGACCTCGACATCTATGTCGGCGAACGCGACCGGCTTGCACTGATCGGCCGTAACGGCGCCGGCAAGACCACTCTGCTCAAGCTGCTCGCCGGCCGCATTGATCCCGACAAGGGCAAGCGCACGATCGTTCCCGGCACTCACGTCGTGATGCTCGAACAGGAACCCGATTTCGGACCTTTCGCGACATTGATGGACTTCGCGGTGGCGGGCAACGACGGTCCGCCCGAGCATGAGGTCGCGGCGATCGCCGACCAGCTCGGCATCGACATGAGCCGTACCGCCGCCAGCGCTTCGGGCGGCGAGCGCCGCCGCGCCGCACTTGCGCGCGCGCTCGCGCAAAACCCCGACGTGCTGCTACTCGACGAGCCGACCAACCATCTCGATCTCGCCGCGATCGACTGGCTCGAAAGCTGGCTCGCGCGCTACACGGGCGCCTTCGTCGCGATCAGCCACGACCGCACCTTCCTCACTCGCCTGACGCGGCAGACCCTGTGGCTCGACCGCGGCAGCATCCGCCGCAAGGAAATCGGTTTCGGCGGCTTCGAGGAATGGAGCGACGCGGTTGCCGCCGAAGAAGCACGCGCCGCGCAGCGCCTCGACTCGAAGCTCCGCCTCGAAGCGCACTGGCTCGAACGCGGCGTCACGGCGCGGCGCAAGCGCAATCAGGGGCGGCTCGAGAAGCTCAAGGAAATGCGCGCGACCCGCGCCGCGATGATCGGTGGTCCCGGCGTCGCGAAGCTCGGCCTCGCCAACGACGACGTCCGCTCGAAATCGGTGATTGTCGCCGAGGGCGTGTCGAAAAGCTTCGGCGACCGCACGATCATCAAAAATCTCGATTTCCGCGTCCAGCGCGGCGACCGGATCGGAATCGTCGGCGCGAACGGCGCGGGCAAATCGACGCTGCTCAAGCTGCTGACCGGCGAAATCGAGCCCGACAGCGGCACCGTCACCCTCGCGCCCACGCTCGACGGCATCATCATCGACCAGCAGCGCAGCCTGCTTTCGCCCGACAAGCGTGTCCGCGACATACTCGCCGACGGCGGCGACTGGGTCGAGGTGCGCGGGGAGAAGAAGCACATCCAGGGCTATCTCAAGGAATTTCTCTTCGACCCCGGCGTCGTCGAGGCGAGCGTCGGCGCTCTGTCGGGCGGCGAACGCTCGCGACTGCTGCTCGCGCGCGAATTCGCCCGCGAATCGAACCTGCTCGTGCTCGACGAGCCGACCAATGACCTCGACCTCGAAACGCTTGACCTGTTGCAGGAAGTCATCGCCGACTATGCCGGCACGGTGCTGCTCGTCAGCCATGACCGCGACTTCCTGGACCGGACCGTCACGGTCACGCTCGGCCTCGACGGATCGGGCAAGGTCGACATCGTCGCCGGCGGCTATGCCGACTGGGAAGCGAAGCGGGTCAAGCCCGCCATCACGAAAGCCAAATCCGCCGGCAGCGCGACACCGACGCCCCCACCACAGGCGCGCAAGAAGCTCTCTTACAAGGATCAGCGCGACTACGACCTTCTTCCCGCGAGGATCGAAGAGATCGAAGCGGAGATGACGGGGATCGAGGTCGAACTTTCGGACGGCAGCTTGTTCACGCGCGACAACGAGCGGTTCAACGCGCTGACTGCAAAGCTCGACGAGCTGCGCGACGAAAAGACCGCTGCCGAGGATCGATGGCTGGCGTTGGCCGAAGAGCTCGAATCGCTCGGATAAGGCTATCCGGTCCCGTAAAATTGCGCGAGCCGGTCGAGCGCCATCCCGAGCACCAGCTTGCCCGACCGCGCCGGCCAGCCCAACGCCTTCTCTGCACCGCCGATTCCCTCGCCCGCGCAGATTACGCGCCAGCAGATATCGGCCAGACCGGGCCCGACCGAATCGAGCGCCGCGTGAAACCGGCGATGCGAATCGATCCGCGCCAGCGAGGCATCCGATGCCCGTGCGCCACCACGGCTCTTCGCCGGTGGTGCAGAATCCCAGCGCATCGTGATCCGCGCCGCCAGCCCGGCGCGCTCATAGTCGCCGCGCAATCGCTCGCCCGCACCGCGTTGCGCCGCCGTGAGCAAGCCGCGCGATGCCAGCCATGCGATCGGGCTTTCCGCAACATTTACCGTCACATGCCGCATCACCTGCGGCACCGCCTTGCCCGGGTCGATCCGGTCGTCGGGGTGGATGTGCATTTCAAGGCGGCGAGCGGTCATGCGATTCTCCTTCATTCACGCCGGGCTTGACACTGGAATATTTTGTAGGAAAGAAGAAACCGATTTGGTTATTTAAAGGTTGTTGCGATGATCAATAGCATTCGGGCGGTGCGCCGCGCCAAGGGCTTGACGCTGGAGGAAGTGGGCCAGCGTTGCGTCCCGCCCACGACGGCGCAAACGATCGGCCGCCTCGAAACCGGGACGCGAACGCTGTCGCTCGGCTGGATGAACCGCATCGCCGCGGCGCTCGGCGTCGACGCCGCCGAACTCGTCCAGCTGCCGCAGGATACGCAACTCACGATCACTGCACTCCTCGGCGCCGACGGAGCGCAGGCGCCGACCCGCGTCGAACAGGCGCTCACCGCGCGCCCGGGCGAGGATATGGTCGCGGTGCGCGTCATCTCGTCGATCGGCGATTATCGTTCGGGCGATGAAATCTGGTGCCGCCGGATCGAGGGCGACTGGGCGAGTATGCTCAATCGCGACCTGCTCGTGCCGCGTCCCGCCGGCCGCTTCTTCTTCGCGCGCCTGCTAAATGTTGACGGCGAAAAACTTCATCTGCTCCCGCTCGGCACCGGTCAGCGCCAACAGGTCGTCAGCAACCCGTCTTGGGCGGCGGTCGCCGTCCGCCTGCTCCGAACGCTCTGAGTGCCTGCGCCCACGTCCCTGCGCGTCCTGTCAATCGCGACGCTGTTTCCCGATGCCGCGCGACCCAATTTCGGCCTGTTCGTCGAAAAGAGCCTCCGTGCACTCGCCGCGCAGCCCGGCATCGACCTCACCATCGTCGCCCCCGTCGGTCTGCCGCCCTTCCCGCTATCGCTGCACAAACGCTATCGCGCACTACGCGACCTGCCGCGGGCCGAGAATTGGAACGGCCTCACCGTCCACCGCCCGCGCTTCACCCTGATCCCGCGGATCGGCGCGCGCTTCAATCCCGCCGGGGTGGCCCGCGCCACACTGTCGGCGGTACACGGCGAGGCGTTCGACGTCGTCGACGCCCAATTCTTCTATCCCGACGGCCCCGCCGCCATGCGCGTGGCGGACGCTCTTGCCCTGCCCTTCTCGGCGAAAGCGCGCGGTGCCGACATCAGCCATTTCGGCCACGACCCTGCGACCGCGCCGCAACTGCTCGCTGCGGCCGACAGCGCCGCGGGCCTGCTCGCGGTCTCCAATTCGATGCGCGGCGAGATGGCCGCGATCGGTATCGATCCGGCCAAAATCGCCGTTCACTACACCGGCGTCGACAGCGCGCGCTTTTCACCCGGCGACCGCGCCGCGGCCCGCGCCGCGCTGAGAATGGGCGACGCCCCCACGATCCTCACCGTCGGCGCGCTGATTGCGCGCAAGGGGCAGGCGCTGGTTATCGAGGCGCTGCCGGCGCTGCCCGGCGTCCACTATTGGCTCGCGGGCGCGGGCGAAGAAGCGGGGCACTATCGCGCGCTCGCACAGAAACTCGGCGTCGAAACGCGCGTCCATTTCATGGGGCCCGTCGCGAACGCTGACCTACCGCAGCTCTATCGCGCCGCCGATGCCGTCGTCATGCCCTCGGTCAGCGAGGGCCTCGCCAACGCATGGGTCGAGGCGCTCGCCTGCGGCACGCCCATCGTGATCAGCGATGCGGGCGGCGCTGCCGAGCTGGTCAAATCGCCCGCCGCCGGTCGCATCGTCGAGCGCACGCCCGACGCGATTGCCGAAGCGGTGCAGGCTATTCTCGCCGCCCCGCCTGCCCCGTCCGACGTCGCTGCGAGCCTCGGTGGCCGCTTCGACTGGGACCGCAACGGCCGCGAACTTGCGGCGCATCTCCGCGACTGCGCAGGTCTCTAGATACGGCAACGCCGGCCCGCTCACAGAGCGGACCGGCGCCGGTTTTCTTGAAACGAAATTGCGTCAGACGACCGCGCCGTCGTCCTTGCGCTCGATGCGTTCGCCGCCGTCCATGCCCGCGACCGTGCGCGGGACAAAGCTGTGCGGACCGACCTTCAGCCACACCAGCACCGGGGTCGACATCAGCACCGAGGAATAGCCGCCGATGAACACGCCGAACAGCATCGCAGCGGTAAAGCCGAAAATCACGTCGGGGCCAAAGATCAGCAGCATGCCGAGCGCCAGAACCATCGCGACCGTCGTCATGACTGTGCGTGACAGCGTTTCGTTGATGCTGAGATTGAGGAGCGGAATGATCTCCATCTTGCGGTATTTTTTCAGATTCTCGCGAATACGATCATAAACGACGATCGTGTCGTTGAGCGAATAGCCCACGATAGTGAGCAACGCCGCGACGCTGTTCAGGTCGAACTGCATCTGCGTCACCGCGAACAGGCCGAATGTCAGCGATACCTCATGGAACAAGCGGCCAAGCGCACCAACGCCGAACTGCCATTCAAAGCGTATCCAGATATAGATCGAGATGCCGAGGATCGCGAGGCCGAGGCTGATCGCGCCGGTGCGTATCAATTCTCCCGAAACCTTGCCCGAAACGGTTTCGACCGAGCCGGTCTTCGCGGTCGGGAAGGCTTTGTGAATACCCGATACCAATTGCTGCCCCGCACGCTCGGCGGCGGCCTTGTCGCCGTCGGGAAGCGCGGTGCGGATCGATACCGCCTTGTCCGATCCGAACTGTTGGATCGTCGCCTCGCCAAGGCCGATGTCGCCGACCTTTTCGCGGATTTCGTCGATTGGCGGCATCCCCTGCGTGAATTCGACGCGAACCGACTGGCCGCCGACGAAGTCGACGCCGAGGTTCAGGCCCTTCACGGCGACCAGTGCGATCGACACGGCCACGAGGAAAAAGCTCATGAACGAGGCGATTTTCCGCCACCGCAGGAAGTCGATATTGGTGTCGTCAGGAACGAGTTTCAGCAAGCGCATCGTTTCGCTCCCTTAAATATTGATCGACGTCGGGCGCTTGGTCCGCAGCCAATGGGCTACGAACATGCGCGTGACGGTAACGGCGGTGAAGACGCTGGTGACGATCCCGATGGTCAGAACCACCGCAAAGCCCTTGATCGGGCCCGAACCGAACCAGAACATCAACGCGGCCGCGATGACGTTGGTGACATTGGCGTCGAAAATCGCGCGGCTTGCCTCGCTATAACCCAGTTCGACAGCCTGGAAGACCTTTCGACCGCGTTTCAATTCCTCGCGTATGCGCTCGTTGATCAGCACGTTCGCGTCGACCGCGGCGCCGATCGTCAGCACGAAACCGGCGATCCCCGGCAGCGTCAATGTCGCGTTGAACGCCGCCATGACCGCGATGATCAGGAAGACGTTAAAGACGAGCGCGACGCACGCATAGACGCCGAAGCGGCCGTATACGACGAGCATCAGCACCAGCACCGACACCGTTGCGATGATGCCCGCGATCGCACCCTTGCGGATCGAATCGGCGCCGAGTTCGGGGGTCACCGTGCGCTCTTCGACCACGGTCATCTTCACCGGCAGCGCGCCCGAGCGCAGCGAAATCGCCAGCGCGTTCGCGCTTGCGACGCTGAAGCTGCCCGAAATCTGGGCGCTGCCACCAAGGATCGGCTCGTTGATCGACGGCGCCGACAGCACCTTGCCGTCGAGGACCATTGCAAAACGCTTGCCGACATTCTGCGCCGTCACCTTGGCAAAGGTGCTCGACCCACCCGAATCGAAGCGGATGGAGACGACCGGCTGGTTGTTCTGCGGATCATAGCTTTGCTGGGCGTTGATCAGCTGTTCGCCGCTGATCATCACCTGGCGGCGCAGCACTTCGAACGCGGCGCCGCTGCCCTCGCCTTCGGCATAAGGAACGATCTCGCTGCCCACGGGCACGCGGCCCGCCGCGGCTTCGTTGGGGTCGGCGTTGGTATCGACCATGCGGAATTCGAGGCGCGCGGTCTTGCCGATCAGTTCCTTGAGTGCGGCCGGATCCTGGAGACCCGGGACCTGCACGACGACGCGGTCGGTGCCCTCGCGGATGATCGTCGGCTCGCGCGTGCCGAGCGCGTTGACGCGCTTGTCGATGATGTCGCGCGCGGTATCCATCGCGTTCGCCACAGCCTGCGTCTGCCCCGCGCTCGTCGGGGTCATCTCGATCCGCGTCGAATTGACGACGGTGACCGTCCAGTCGCGCTGGCCCGTCAGCTGTGCGCCGCGCGTCTCGTTGAACAGGCGCTCGCGCGCTTCGTCGAGCTTCTCAAGGTCGCGGACGAGAAAGCTGATCTTCCCGCCGGCGGTCGAAAGCTCGCCGATAGCGATATCGTCATCGGGGCCACTTTCGCCGCGCATCGCGGTGCGAACGGTTTTTTCCATATTCGCGAGCTGCGTCTTGCGCAGGTCGGCGATATCGGCCTCGAGCAGCAAGTGGCTGCCGCCGGCAAGGTCGAGGCCCAGATTTACCTTCGCCTGCAGGAAGGACGGCAGGCTGTTCACCGTCTTCTCGGGAAGAAAACTGGGGATGGAGAAGAGAATACCGAGCAGCAGGATGATGCTGATGCCGATGGTCTTCCAACGCGGAAAATCGAGCATGGTGTGAGATCCGATAGCAGAGGCGGGACCGCGCCGTGCGCGATCCCCGCCGCGTCAGTCGTTGGCGGGCTTGCCACCGGGCTGCATGACGTCGGCCAAGGTCGACTTCACGACCTTGATCTTCACGCCTTGTGCGATTTCGACATCGACGAAATCATCGTCGACGCGCGTTACCTTGCCGACAATGCCGCCGCCGGTAACGACCTGGTCGCGCGGCTTCACCGCTGCGACCTTGGTACGATGCTCCTTCGCGCGAACCTGCTGCGGGCGGATCAGAAAGAACCAGAACACCGCAAAGATCAGCAGATAGGGCACCAGCATCAGGAAACCGGCAGCCCCGCCGCCCGATCCGGCCGCCTGGGTCAGAAGCAATTGCGTCGACATGAATGAAAAACTTTCCGTTACAGGCAGCGCCCGTTCCCCTCCGGAGCGGGCGCGCGAAATATGGCGCGGCGCCTATCATGCAGGGGCCTCGCGCGCAACCGGTCGTGCGCGCCCCTCCCCCGTGGCAAGCGCGCCCGAAATGGGGTCCACGGCGGCAAGATCAAGCCTGCGGCATCAATCCGCCGAAAAGCAGCCATCGCAGCTTGCATCCCTCGCCAAGGCGCGCTAGTGGCCTCGCCTGCCCAATCGGGCCGGTCGGGACGTAGCGCAGCCTGGTAGCGCATCACACTGGGGGTGTGGGGGTCGGAGGTTCGAATCCTCTCGTCCCGACCAATTTTACAAGACAGGTCGACAGCTTGCTGACAGCATGACCTCGCCATCGGCGAGGCCCCGCGACGCGCACGGCAGGAAGGCGGAAGATGCAAGCAGGCCTTTTGATCGTTGCAGCCGCATTCCTCACTTCCATCCTCTCGGGCATTTTCGGCATGGCGGGCGGCCTCGTCTTCATGGGCGTACTCGCCTGGATGCTCCCGGCGGCCACCGCCCTCGCGCTTCACGGCGTGATCCAGTTCGCCTCGAATGTCTGGCGTGCCGCACTGCACCGCGCGCATGTCGCCTGGCCCGTTCTGCTGTGGTTCGGAATCGGCGCTGCGGCCGCGATCGGTTTCTTCTCGCTGGTGGTCTTCACGCCGACCAAATTCTACGTCTTCCTGGCCCTCGGCCTGATGCCAATCCTCGTCTGGCTGCCCGAACGCTGGCTCGCGCTCGACGCGACCAATCGCTGGCACGCGATCGGCGGCGGCTTCGTTTCGACCGGTCTCGCGCTCGTCTCGGGCGTATCGGGCCCGGTGACCGATCTTCTCTTCATTCATGGCAAGCTGAACCGGCATCAGGTTGTCGCGACCAAGGCGGTGATGCAGGCGATCGGCCACGCTTCGAAGGTCCTTATCTACGGCGCATTGCTGCTCGGCGCCGCGACGCGCGAAATCGTCCCGCTGTCCGTCACCGCGGTCGCGGTGCTCGCATCGATGGCGGGTATCATGGTCGGCGGTCATATTCTCGGCCGCATCAGCGAGGCGTATTTCCGCGCGAGCCGTCGCTGGATCGTCACAATCATTGGGGCGGCCTTCCTCTATCAGGCGATAATGATCGCCGCCGCTTGAGCATTGCGATACGGCGCACTACGAGCGCGCGCATGGAATTCGTCCCCGAAATCTTCGCCTTCCTGATCGCCGTCGCCTTTCTTGCCGGCACGGTCGACGCGATGGCGGGCGGCGGCGGTCTCCTCACCATTCCGGCGCTGATGGCGGCCGGCGTACCGCCGGTATCGGCGCTCGCGACGAACAAGCTGCAAAGCGCCGTCGGCACCGCCTCGGCCTTTTGGACCTTCTGGCGCGAAGGCCATGTCGATCTCCGCCGCTTTGCCTGGCCCGCAGCGGGCGCGTTCGCCGGATCGGTGCTCGGCGCGACGACGGTACAATATGTGAGCTCCGATTTTCTCGCTGCCTTCGTGCCCGTACTCTTGATCGCGATGGGCCTCTATTTCCTGCTCGCCCCGCCGATGAGCAGCGTCGACCGGCACGCACGCGCCGGCCCGCTCGGCCTCACCCTCATCGTCGCGGCGCTCGGTTTCTACGACGGTTTCTTCGGCCCGGGCACCGGCTCGTTCCTGACGCTGACCCTCGTCGCGCTCGGCGGACTCGGGCTGGTACGTGCGATCGGCAATACGAAGTTCCTCAATCTCGCGACCAATATCGCGGGGCTGCTCGCAATGGTCGTCGGCGGCCATGTCCTCTGGCTGCTCGGCCTTTCGATGGCCGCCGCGAATGTCGCGGGCAACCAGCTCGGCGCGCGGCTCGCGATCCGCTTCGGCGGCCGCGGGGTCCGGCCGCTGCTCGTCGTCATGTCCTTCGCACTGACCGCCAAGTTGCTCGCCGACCCCGCCAATCCCCTCTGGAACCTGCTTTAGGACTCGCCGTCGCCCTCCGCCGGCGGCGGCGCGGTGCGCCCCTTCCGGGTAGCTTGCAGTTCGGCCTTGTCGACCGCGCCATCGCCGTTGGCATCGGCGCGCTTGATAAAGGCTTCGATCTTTTCGGGGCTCTTCAGCGTCGCGTCGCCCCGCCGTTCGGCGCGCATTTCCATCATCTTGGTGATTTCGGCCTTGTCGAGCTTGCCGTCGCCATTGGCGTCCATTCGCTCGAACATGCGTCCACCGCCCTGCGGCGGCTGTGCGACGGCTACAGCCGGCAGCGCCAGACCCAGCGAAGCGACAATCCAGATAGTTGTCTTCACATCATTTCCTCTCGAGTGACGCAGCGGCTCCGCTGCGAAGCCCCCGGCGCAGGAATGACGGCGCGATGTCGCAAAATTATCCCAGCACCGCTCCGCCCGTCACGGTTTCAGTACGACCTTCCCCACCACCTCGCGCCGCTCGAGCATCGCAAACCCCTCGCGCCAGTCGGCGAGGTCGAGCGAGGCGTGGACGTGCGGCCGGATCCGGCCCGCCGCCGCCAGCGCGTCGATCGCCGCGATATTCGCGGCGCCGCGCTCGGGAAAGCGCCGGCCATATTCGCCCGCGCGCACCCCGACGACCGAGAACCCCTTGATCAGCGGCATGTTGACCGACACCTCGGGAATCCGGCCCGAGGCAAAGCCGACGACGAGCAGGCGTCCCCCGAAAGCGATGCAGCGCGTCGATTCGTCGAAGACATCGCCGCCGACCGGATCGAAGATCACATCGGCGCCCTTGCCGCCGGTCAGCGCCTTCACCTCGTCGCGGAACCCCGGCCCCGCCGCGATCACCGCATCGGGCGCATAAAGCCGCGCAATCGCCTCCCGCTTCTCCGCGCTGCTCGCCGCCGCGATCACCCTTGCGCCCAGCGCCTTCGCCAGATCGACCGTCGCCAGCCCCACCCCGCCCGCCGCGCCGTGGACCAGCAGCCATTCGCCCGGCTCGATCCGCGCGCAGCGGACGAGCGCGACGTAAGCCGTCAGATAGGCGACCGGATAGGCGGCCGCCTCCTCCCAGCTCAGGCCGGCAGGTTTCGCGCGCAACGCGTCGGCGGGAACGACGGCATATTCGGCCATCGCGCCGAAGCGATTGCCGCCGACGACCGCGTCGCCTACCGCCCATCCGGCCACCCCCTCGCTCACCGCTTCGACCTCGCCCGCGAACTCCAGCCCCGACACGAAGGGGAGTTCGGGTTTCAGCTGATAGCCGCCCGAGGTCATCAACAGGTCGGGGAAATTCACCGCCGCCGCGCGCACGCGCACGCGGACTTCGCCGGGCCCGGGCACCGGCACCGCCAGATCGGCCAGCCCCGCGCCGCCATGATCGGGGAGCAATTCACGCACCTGCAAAGCCCGCATGGTGAAAAGCCTTTCCTACAATATTCCAATATGGTTCGTTTTACTCGCCCGACCAACCAGAAGGAGCGAATCATGCCAAGACCCGACCCACTCGCAACCGACGCCGACGCGTTGATCGACGCCGTCATCGACCGCGAAGGCCGATATGTAAACCATCCCGCCGATCGCGGCGGCCCGACCTGCTGGGGAATCACCGAGGCGGTCGCGCGCGCGGAGGGCTATACGGGGAGCATGCGCGACCTGCCGCGCGCCGATGCCGCGTCGATCTATCGCCGCCTCTATTGGTTGCGTCCCGGTTTCGACCGGGTCGCGCTGCGGACGCCGAAGATTGCCGCCGAGTTGTTCGACACCGGCGTCAACATGGGCACCGGCACCGCGGCGGGCTTTCTTCAGCGCGCACTCAACGCGCTCAACCGCGCCGCGCGCGACTATCCCGACATCGCGGTCGACCGCGCGATCGGCCCGCGCACGCTGTCGGCGCTCGACGGCTTCCTGAAGGCGCGCGGCAAGAGCGGCGAAACCGTCCTCCTCCGCGCGATGGAGGCGCTGCAGGGCGAACGCTACATCGCGCTCGCCGAACGCCGCCCGAGCCAGGAAGCCTTCCTCTACGGCTGGCTCGCGAACCGCATCGGGCCGAACTGAACAAGCGATTCCAGAGTGAAGTTGTGAGGTTTCTCTAACAAAAAGGAAAATCGACATGAGCATCATCGAAGGCCTGATCGGCCCCATCGCCAAGCTGATCGACAAGATCATCCCCGACCCCGAAGCGCGCGACCACGCCAAGCTCGAACTCATCAAACTCGAGGGCAGCCAGGAAATGGAGGCGATCCGCACGCGTATGACCGCGATCGTCGCCGAGGCGAACAGCGCCGACCCCTGGACCAGTCGCGCGCGGCCGAGTTTCCTCTATGTCATGTATGCGCTGTTGCTCTGGGCGATCCCGATGGGCCTGATCGCCGCCGCGCGGCCCGAAATGGCGAAGGGCATCGCGGACGGCATGAACGCCTATCTCGCGGGAATTCCGGAACCGCTCTACGCGCTCTTCGGTACCGGCTATCTCGGCTACACCGCCGCGCGGGCGTGGGGGAAGGCGAAGGGCGTCGAGGGCTGATCCCGCCTGTGTTCCCCGGCGAAAGCCGGAACCCATAGCAGCGGAACTCGGCATCGCCGGACCGCGGCTTTCACCGGGGAGCGTTATACTTCGACCATGGTCGCCAAATTCGCCAGCGACGAACCCAGCCCGGCCTCATGATCCTTCGCCGAAATCCCGGGCGGCACATGATGCGCGTCGATCGTCACCAATGTGCCGCCGCCCTTGCGCGACAGATACCAGTGCATCGCCATCGTTCCCGAAAAACGCGGATCGTCGGATTCGAATTCGACCTCCCAGACGATCAGCCGCCCCTCGTCGAGCAACGGGATATGCACCTCGACGACATCGCTGTCGTCATCGCTTTTGGTCTCGACGTCGGGATCGTCGAACGTCAGCCGCAGCCGGAATCCGCCGCCCGCGCGCAGGTCGCAATGTTCGAACGTGCCGGTCGCGCCCTCGGGCGGCAACCAGCGCGCCAGCTTGTCGGCGCTGGTGAAGGCAGCGAACACGTCAACCAGCGGCGCCGCGATCAGCCGTTCGGCATGATCGGTGCGCCGCGTCTTCTTCGTGGGTTTCAAGTCTGACAGTTTCAGGCGAGTGCGGCTTTGACCGCCGCGACGGCGTCGTTCGCCGCGCCGCCGTCGGGACCGCCGCCCTGCGCCATGTCGGGCCGTCCGCCGCCGCCCTGCCCGCCGAGCGCCGCGACCGCCGCCTTGACGAGATCGACCGCGCTATGGCTGCCCATCTTGTCGTCGGTCACCCCGACCGCGACCGACGCGCGCCCGTCGTTGACCGCGACGAGCATCGCGACGCCGCTGCCGACCTGTTTCTTGAGCCCGTCGACCGTGCCACGCAGTTCCTTGGGATCGAGCCCGTCGACCACCTGCGCGAGGAACGCCATATCGCCGACCTGCTCGACAGCGGGGCCAGCGGACGAGCCGCCACCACCGCCCATGGCAAGAGCTTTCTTCACATCGGCGAGCTCGCGCTCAGCCTTCTTGAGCTGCTCGGCCAGCGCCGCGACGCGCGCGGGCACCTCGTCAGGCGAGGTCTTGAGCGCCGCCGCCGCGCTTTTAAGCGCCTCGTCGCGGCCATTCAGCCAGACGCGCGCCGCTTCGCCGGTCAGCGCCTCGATGCGCCGCACGCCCGAGGAAACCGCACTCTCGCTGACGATCTTGAACAACGCAATGTCACCCAGCGCCCGGACGTGCGTCCCGCCGCACAGTTCGACCGAATAGCTGCGATCGTCGGCATGCCCCATCGAAAGCACGCGAACCTCGTCGCCGTACTTCTCGCCGAACAGCGCGAGCGCGCCCGCCGCGACGGCATCGTCGGGGGTCATCAGCCGCGTCGACACGGCTTCATTGCCGCGAATCTGCGCGTTCACGTCAGCCTCGATCTGCGCGAGTTCCTCGGCACTCAGCGCCTTGGGATGCGAGAAGTCGAAGCGGAAGCGGTCTTCGGCGACGAGGCTGCCCTTCTGCGTCACATGCCCGCCGAGCCGGTTGCGCAGCGCCGCGTGCAGCAGGTGCGTCGCGCTGTGGTTGGCACGGATGCGATCGCGGCGTTCGGCATCGACGGTGAGTTGCACCGTGTCGCCGACCTTCAGCGTCCCGGCTTCGAGCTTCGCCTGATGCGTATGCAGGCGGCCGAGCGGCTTGCCGGTATCGCTCACCACCGCCTTCGCGCCTTCCAGCGTCGCGATCGTCCCCGCGTCGCCCATCTGGCCGCCGCTTTCGCCATAAAAGGGCGTCTGGTTGGTCAGCACGACGACCGCGTCGCCGGCCCTGACCTCATCGACCGGCTTGCCGTCCCTGATCAGCCCGATGACAGTCGCCTCGCCTGCCGTCGAGGTATAGCCGGTGAATTCGGTGCTGCCGTTCGTCTCGGCGAGGTCGAACCAGATTTCGTCCGAGGCCTTCTCACCGCTGCCCTTCCATGCCGCGCGCGCCGCCGCCTTCTGCTGCGCCATCGCGGCGTCGAAGCCCGCGCGGTCGACCGCGATGTCCTGCGCCCGCAGCGCATCCTCGGTCAGATCGTAAGGGAAGCCATAGGTATCGTAGAGCCTGAACGCGACCTCGCCCGCCAGCGTATCGCCCTTGCCCATGCCGACGGTCGCCTCGTCGAGCAGCTTGAGCCCCTTGTCGAGCGTCTGGCGGAACTTGGTTTCCTCGCGCTCCAGCGTCTCGGCGATCAGCGGCTGCGCACGGATCAGCTCGGGATGGGCAGCGCCCATCTCGGCGGTCAGCGACGGCAGCAGCCGGTGCATCAGCGGGTCTTTCGCGCCGAGCAGATGCGCATGACGCATCGCGCGGCGCATGATCCGGCGCAGCACATAGCCGCGGCCCTCGTTCGACGGCAGCACGCCGTCGGCGACGAGGAAGCTCGATGCGCGAAGGTGATCGGCGATCACGCGGTGGCTGGCCTGTGTCGCACCCTCGGCGGACACGCCGGTCAGATCGACCGACGCCGCGATCAGCGCCTTGAACGTGTCGGTGTCGTAATTGTCGTGGACGCCCTGCAGCACCGCCGCGACGCGCTCGAGCCCCATGCCGGTGTCGATGCTCGGCCGCGGCAGGTCGATACGTTCGCCGCCGGGCTGCTGCTCATATTGCATGAACACGAGGTTCCAGATCTCGACGAAGCGGTCGCCATCTTCCTCGGGCGATCCGGGAGGTCCGCCCCGGATATGGTCGCCATGGTCATAGAAGATTTCGCTGCACGGCCCGCACGGTCCGGTGTCGCCCATCGACCAGAAATTGTCGCTCGTCGCGATGCGGATGATCCGCTCGTCGGGCAGGCCCGCGATCTTCTTCCACAGGTCGAACGCCTCGTCGTCGGTGTGATAGACGGTCGCGGTCAGCTTCTCGGGTGCCAGGCCCCAGCTCTTGGTGATCAACGTCCAGGCGTGATGGATCGCCTGTTCCTTGAAATAGTCGCCGAAGGAGAAATTCCCCAGCATTTCAAAGAAAGTATGGTGCCGCGCGGTATAACCGACATTGTCGAGGTCGTTGTGCTTGCCGCCCGCCCGCACGCACTTCTGTGCCGACACGGCGGTACTGTAGGGGCGCTTCTCGAGGCCCGTGAAGACATTCTTGAACGGCACCATGCCCGCGTTGACGAACATCAGCGTCGGGTCGTTATACGGCACGAGCGGCGCCGACGGCTCGATATGGTGGCCTTCCTGCCCGAAATAGTCGAGGAAAGAGCGGCGAATGTCGTTGGTCGATATCATGCGCGCGATCTAGTGCGGAACGACGCGTTTCTCAAGCGCGATGCGCGCGACGACAACATTCGGCTAACGTCGGCAAAGGCGGTCGAGCTCCTCGTCGCTCATCCCCTCTTCGTCGATCAGTCTCTGCGAAACATAGCGCACGTCATATTGCGCGATCTGATATTTACTCTCGTTCACGCGGTAGAGAAGCACCCCGCCGCATGTCCCGGCAATTCCGGGATGCGAGCTGAGGACGGCAAAATAGGCATAGGCCCCCGGATAGCTTGCGTCGGGGGGATTGTTGAGCCAGCCGTCCAGCCGGCTCGTGAATTTGCCCGCGCCCGTCTGGTGCATCTTCGCCTCGCGGCTGAAGCGGTTCATTTCCTCGGTCGTCGCTTCCAGCTGCGGGTCCATCATCGCTGCCAGCGCGCGCCCGTTGCCGGCGTCGAGATTATCGAGAAAGCGCGTTACATATTGCGTCGCGGCCGCCGTGTCGGCGGCGCTCGCCTTCCAGTCGGCGGGCACGGGCTTGTAAGGATCGGTGGCCGGGTCGAAGCAGGAAAAGGCCTGACGAAAATTCTTGATGACCGTGACGCCGCGCTCGACATCGATCTCGTTATCAAAGAAATAACGCCCGAACCGCACGCTCTGCCGCCCGCATCGCTCAGCCGCCATCAACTTTATTCGTTCCACTACCGGATTATACTGATTCTCGTCGATAAACGGTGTCGTGGCGGCATAGCCGCGGCCCGGCACCGCCTCGATCCTGATTTCAGGTGTAGTCGATGTCGCTGCCAGCAAGGCAGCGACAAATATCGTCGCCATAATCTGTTCCCCACCTCATTTATGCGATGCCCCCCGGCTCCGCATTTCGCACCGCGATTCGATCCCGGCGCCCCGCGCATGATCGTGCGCAGGCCAACGACAACAGACAAGCCAAAATTTCGATTGGGATCAAAAGGCTGTCGCGATTCCCTTGCCCAGATAGCAGGGCAGCTGCCGCAGCACGTCAGCCTTGGGCACGCCATCCTCGATCAGGTCCGGTGGCACTTCGGACGTGTCGGTGCGCACGACCGTCCAGCCTGCACCCGGTTCAGCGCGATGGACGACGACATAGCCGCAATCCATCGTTCCGTTCTTGCGGTCGCCGCGAAAATCGAATGCTGCATAGAGACCGGCGGGCTGGCCCTCGGGGTCGAGATACCAGCTGAGACGCAGCGGACGTATCTGACCGTCGGCCCACAGGGTCGCCCGTTTGCGCAGGTTCATTTCCCATTCCAGCCGCGGATTCGAAGCTTGGAACGACAGGCGCAGCATTGCGTAGGCCGCTGCGAAATCGCGCCTTTCAAGCGCAAGCGTATATTCGGCAAACCGGTCGATCGCGCCCTCTTCGTCCGCTGCGGTCGGTTCGAAATCCCTCCCTCCAGGCGAGACGATCTCGCGCTCCACTTCGGGCGCGAGCGTCGGCGGCGCGGCGGAAACCGGCGGAATGCACGCGGCCAGAGCCGCGGCAGCGATCAGCGCGCGGCCCCGGAAATCAATAGCCATAATAGGCGCCGCCTTTCTCCCTCGCGCGGCGCCACGCGGGACGATCGTGACAGGCGTTAACAAACGTCGCGAGCTTGGGGTAGCGCGGCGCCATGCCCTGCATGATCGCGATTTCGGCGGGGAAACTCAGCATGATATCAGCGGCCGAAAGGCTGTCGCCGATGAAATGCCCATTCTCTCCGACACGGTTTTCCATATAGCCGAAGTGCGAATCGAGCTGTTGCGAGATGCGCGGCTCGATCGGGGCGGCGGCTTCGCCAAGCCGCGCGGTATAGATACGCAGCAGGATCGGCGTCATCGCCGACCCTTCGGCGAAGTGCAGCCATTCGAGGTGGCGAATATGGTCGTCGGTACCGCGTTCGGGAACCAGATACGTGCCACCGTGTCGCTCGCACAGATATTCGGTGATCGCCCCGGATTCGGTGACGACGCGGCCCCCATCCTCGATCACAGGCGACTTCCCGAGCGGATGGACTGCGAGCAGTTCGGGCGGCGCCAGGTTGGTGACGGGATCGCGATCATAATATCTGATTTCGTAGGGCGCGCCAATTTCCTCGAGCAGCCACAGGATGCGCTGCGAACGACTGTTGTTCAGATGGTGGACGATCAGGCTCATGGCGCACTCCTTGGCAGATCAGGCAATATGGGGACCGTTGCGATCGATCAGCGCCGCAAGCTCACGCACCAGCTTGGCGCCGAGGATCGCGGTGACATCGCCCAGGTCGCGGACGGGGTGCAGTTCGACGATATCGGCGCCGACGATCGGCGCCACCTGCTTGCGCAGAACCGAGAGCATCTCGCGCACGGTGAGGCCGCCGGGCTCGGGGTGCGCGACGCCGGGCGCCGCCGACGGGTCGAGCCCGTCGAGATCGATCGAAATATAAAGCGGCCCCTCCAGCACCGGGACCTTGTCTGGCGTGAAATCGGCCATCTCGATGATCTCGACGCCGAAGCGCTCGGCCTGTTCGCGGCAGTGGCGGTTAAGCGTCCGGATGCCGACCTGCACCAGCCTTTTGGCATGGCCTGCTTCGCAGATGCGGGCGAAGGGCGAGGCGTGGCTGCGCGGATTGCCGGCGAAATCGTCGTAGAGATCGGGATGCGCGTCGAAGTGCAGGATCGTCACCGGTCCGTGGCAGGCGGCAGCGGCTTCGACGAGCGGGAAGGTGACCGCATGGTCGCCACCGAGGGCGAGTGGAATTTCTCCATCTTCGCGCACATAGGCGATGTGGCGGCGGATCGCGGCATCGTCCTGCGCGGTGTCTTCGGTCAGCGGGAGGTCGCCGTCGTCGGTGAGCGCGATGTCGGTGCCGATTTCGGGGCCGAGCTCGCTCGCCATATTGCCGCGATCGCTCCACAGCGCGGCGCGGATCGCGGCGGGGCCGGCGGCGGCACCGCGTTCGAAGCTGCTGTTGATGTCGGTGGGAAGGCCGAAGAGACGGATCGCGGGCATCCGCCGCTTGTAGCCGCTGCCAGGGTCCGCGCAAGAAGCAACGGCAGCCCAGGGTTCAACGGCGGGCGGGCCGACCTGCTTGGGAGAGGGGAGCGCAGGTCAAAGGGGCTGGTGGCCCGCCGCCGTCGGCCGGCCGGTTCAAGCAAGGCGAACCGGCCGGATGGCAATCGCCATCAATTGTCGTCGTCGCCCTCGTCGTCGGGGCCGGCCATCATTTCCTCGGCCACCGCATCGGTGCGGCTGCGGATCGCGGCTTCGAGCCGTTCGCGCAGTTCGGGGTTTTCGGTCAGGAAATTCTTCGCATTTTCGCGGCCCTGCCCGATGCGGATCGAGTCATAGCTGAACCAGGCGCCCGATTTCTCGACGAGCCCGGCCTTCACGCCGATGTCGAGGATCTCGCCGATCTTCGAAATGCCCTGCCCGTACATGATGTCGAATTCGACCTGCTTGAACGGCGGCGCGACCTTGTTCTTCACGACCTTCACGCGCGTCGTGTTGCCGACGATCTCGTCGCCATTCTTGATCTGGCCGGTGCGGCGGATGTCGAGGCGGACCGATGCGTAGAATTTGAGCGCGTTGCCGCCGGTCGTGGTTTCGGGATTGCCGTACATCACGCCGATTTTCATGCGTAGCTGGTTGATGAAGATCACCATGCAGCGCGAGCGGCTTATCGAACCGGTGAGTTTGCGCAGCGACTGCGACATCAGACGCGCCTGCAGACCGACATGGCTGTCGCCCATCTCGCCCTCGATTTCGGCGCGCGGAACGAGCGCGGCGACCGAGTCGACGACGAGCACGTCGATCGCGTTCGAGCGCACGAGCGTGTCGACGATTTCGAGCGCCTGTTCGCCGGTGTCGGGCTGCGACACGATCAACTCGTCGATGTTGACGCCGAGCTTGCGGGCATAGACGGGGTCGAGCGCATGTTCGGCGTCGACGAAGGCGACCGTGCCGCCCGTCTTTTGCGCTTCGGCGAGCGTGTGAAGTGCGAGCGTGGTCTTGCCCGAGCTTTCGGGGCCATAGATTTCGATGACGCGACCGCGTGGCAAGCCGCCGACGCCAAGCGCGATATCGAGGCCGAGCGAGCCGGTCGAGATCGCCTCGACCTGCATGGCTTCCTTCTGGCCCAATTTCATCACCGAGCCCTTGCCGAACGCGCGATCGATCTGCGCGAGCGCGGCGTCGAGCGCCTTCTGCCTGTCCGTGTTGTTCACTGATTTCCCCGATTCGACGAGTGACAATTGTCCGGCCATAACCGTCCCTTTCCAGCTCTAGAGCGACGGCAGAAGCATCGCAACGCCGAACCTGTGTACGGCATTTGTTCTACCAGAACAAGATGGGAACAAAATTAAATCGGGAAGCGAAGCAAGCGCGCTATTTCGCGCCGAATTCCTCCAGCGCTGCCTCGATGTCGCTGATCCGGAACGGCTTGGTGATCAGCTTGCGGTGCGCGTGCGTCGGCGGGATGACGTCGCCGCCCCCCGAGGTAAAGGCGAAAGGGATGCCGCGCTCGGCGAGCGCGTCGGCGACCGGCCAGCCCTTTTCGTCACCGAGATTGATGTCGACGAGCGCACCCGCGAGCGGCTCCGAAGCGATGAACGCCAGAGCTTCCTCGTTGCTCGTTGCCTGTGCGGGCTCGGGAAGATCGAGCGCATCGAACATGTCGGCGAGCATCATGCCGATGAGCACATCGTCCTCGACGAGCAGGATGCGATGATCAGCCACCATTGGACACCCGGTGCGCGGCGTCGTCGAGCGCCGCCGAGGTCGCCTCGGCAAGCTGCGCGACCGAGAAGGGTTTGGGCAGGAACGAGACATCGTCGATGTCGATCGACTGGCGGAGCTGCTCTTCGGCATAGCCCGACATGAACAGCACCGGCAGGTCGGGCCGCCTGGCACGCATCGCCCGCACCATCGCCGGACCGTCCATCGTCGGCATCACGACGTCGCTGATGATCAAATCGACCTTCTCCATCTGTGCAAAGCGTTCGAGCCCCTCTTCGCCCTGCGAAGCGGTCACGACGCTATAACCCGCACGGGTCAGTGCGCGTTCCGCGACCGCGCGCACCATATCCTCATCCTCGACGAGCAGGATGGTGCCGGTACCCCACTGGCTCTTCTTGGGCTTGGCGGGTGGCGGCGCCACGACCGGCGTATCGCCACTGGCCCGGTGCACGGGCAGATAGATGAAGAAGCTGGTCCCCTGCCCCGGCTTGCTGTCGGCGAAGATGAAGCCCGCCGACTGCTTGATGATTCCGTAGACGGTCGAAAGCCCGAGCCCCGTTCCCTTGCCGACATCCTTGGTCGTGAAGAAGGGTTCGAAAATCTTGGGCAGCACATCGGCGGGAATTCCCGTGCCGGTATCGCTGACCTTCAGGGCGCAATAATCGGCGGGCGGCATGAACTCATTGCCCATCTGGCGAACGTCGGCTGCCGACACGGGATAGGTTTCGATCGTCAGCGTTCCCCCGCCCGGCATCGCGTCGCGTGCGTTGACCGCCAGGTTGATGATCACCTGTTCGAGCTGACCGGGATCGGCGCGCACCGCGCCGAGCCCGCGGCCGTGATGCACTGCAAGCTGCACCGTCTCGCCGATCAGCCGCTTCAGAAGATGCGACACCTCCGAAATCACGTCGGGGAGCTGCAATATCTGCGGACGCAGCGTCTGTTGCCGCGAGAAGGCGAGCAGTTGCCGCGTCAGGCTGGCGGCGCGATTGGCATTGCTGCGGATCTGCTGGATATCGTCATAATCGCTGTCGCCGGGCGTATGGCGCATCAGCATCAGATCGCAGGCGCCGAGCACCGCGGTCAGGATATTGTTGAAGTCATGCGCGACCCCGCCCGCCAGCTGACCGACCGCCTGCATCTTCGAGGCCTGCGCGACCTGCCGCTTCAGGCGCGATTCCTCGCTCGAATCCTTGAGGCTCAGCAGAACCGCCGCCTCGCCCAGCCCACGCACGCCGACGACGCGCATCGACACGGGATCGCCGCTCTGCCCCGCCAGCCGGATCGACAGGTCGCCGCCGACCTGCTGCCCACTGCTGTGGCGGCGGATCATGTCGGCGAGCGGCCCCTTGTCCTCGCCGACGACGATATCGCCGGGATAGCGCGGCATCTTGCCTTCGGGCAGGCTCGCGGCGCGCACGAAGGCGCGGTTCATGTAGAGGAAGCGCCCGTCGCGATCGACCATCGCGAGCCCGAAGGGCAGCAGCGACAGCAAGGTTTCGACATAGGTCTGCGCGGTGCCGCGGTCGGCCGGTGCCATTTCCTCGTCGAGCATCGCGAGCAGCATCGGCGAATGGCTGTCGGCGGGCGCGAGCGCGATCTGGATCAGCCGCACCGGCGTCGCACGGTCCCCCTCGCGCGCGAAATACAGCGAGCCCGCGTCATCGACCCGGATCATCGGCGCGACGTCGCGACCCGCATAATGGCTCGCGTCGTCCTCGCCCAGCGCGCGGAGCAGGAAGGCCTGATTGGCGACGCGCAGACGCCCCTCGGCGCTGACGAGTGCCGCCATCACCCCGGCATGACCGAGCGTGCGGCCCGCCGGACCATCGAGATGGCGGACGATTTCGGCTACGAGATCGAGCCGTTCGAGCGCGGAGAAGCGCCAGACGAGATAATCCTCGGACTGGCCGGTGCGCGTCACCTGCGCGCGAAGCTGAAGCGGCCCGATTGCGATATCGTCGGCGGTGCCTTCGCCATCGCGCCACGCGATGCGGCCGGCATTTTTGAGCAGTTCCGGCCCGCGCCCGTCGAGCGGCAGGCCGGGCGGCGTCACGAAACCATTGAACCATGTTCCGAACAGGTCGTTCGCGCAGACCATCCGGCCGGCGCGATCGGTGACGGCGATCGCGACATCGTCGTGATTGATCGCCTGACGCAGCATCGTCCAGTCGGGGGCAACCGCCTCGCCCGTTGCCGCCGCAGGGAACAGCCGGCGCGCGAGCAGCACTCCGCCCGCGGCGACGGCCAGCCCGGCGAGGAAACCGGCCGCCAGCACCATGTCGCGCGTCGCCCAGAAGAGCAGAGCGGCGGACAGCAAGGCCAGTCCGCCGAGGATCGCCTTGTCGATCTGCGACAGGCCCACAGGAATCGACAAGGGACCGGCGGGGCCTGCCCCCCTGATGAAATCACCATCAGCGGAGGGCAGGCTTTGCACGGTCAACTTCTGTCTTTCTCAGTAGCGCATCACCAGATGCGGACGCGGTCCTTCGGCGCCAGATAGAGCTTCTGACCCTGCTTGATCTGATAGGCCTTATACCAAGGGTCAAGATTGCGCGAGACCCAAGTCCGCTGGATCGACGGCGAATGCGGATCGGTCGTGATACGCTGCGACAGATTCTGCTCGCGATAGTTGCGGCGCCACACCTGCGCCCAGCCGAGGAAGAAGCGCTGATCGCCGGTCAGCCCGTCGATCACCGGCGCTTCCTTGCCGCCGAGCGACTTCTTGTAGGCGTCATATGCAATGGTCAGGCCGGCGAGATCGCCGATATTCTCGCCCAGCGTAAAGGTGCCGTCGAGCTTTTCGCCCGGCAGCACTTCATAGGCGTCATATTGCGCGATGAGCGCCTTGCCCGCAGCTTCGAACGCCGCGACGTCGGCGGGGGTCCACCAGTCGGCGAGCTTGCCGGTTTCGTCATACTTCGCGCCCTGATCGTCGAAGTGGTGGCTGATCTCGTGACCGATCACCGCGCCGATACCGCCATAGTTGACCGCCGCGTCGGCGTGCGGATCGAAGAAGGGCGGCTGCAGGATCGCGGCGGGGAAGACGATCTCGTTCATACCGAAATTGGCGTAGGCGTTGACTTCCATCGGGGTCATTCCCCATTCCCAGCGGCGGATCGGCTGGCCGAGGCGGCCGACATTGTCGTCATGGGCGAACTGGTTCGAGCGCAGCGCGTTGCCGAACAGGTCGTCGCCGCGGATTTCGAGCTTGCTGTAATCCTTCCAGCGATCGGGGTAGCCGATCTTGGTCGTGAAATTGGCGAGCTTCTTTTTCGCCTTCACCTTCGTACCCGGCTGCATCCACGTCAGATTGCCGATGCGCGTGTCGAGTGCGGCGAGCACATTCCTGACGAGCACGTCCATTGCCGCCTTGGTCTCCGGCGGGAAATATTTCGCGACATAGTCCTTGCCGACGGCCTCACCCATATTGTTCGTGGTGAAGTCGACGGCGCGTTTCCAGCGCTCCTGCATCTGCGGCGTGCCCGAGAGCGCGGTGCCGTAGAAGGAGAAGGCTTCCTGCGCGACCGCGTCGGGCAGGACGCCCGAGAAGCCGTCGAGGCTGCGCACGATCAGCATGTCGCGGATCACGCCGATCGGCGCGTCGGCAAGCAGCCTGGCCTCGCCGGTGAAGGCGCTCGGCTGCGACACGAGGATCGAATCCTCGTTGACGCCGATGCCGCCGATGAACGCCTGCCAGTCGAACCCCGGCGCGGCCTGCGCGAGTTCGGCGATCGTCATCTTGTTATAGACCTTGGTCGCGTCGCTGCTGTCATTCTTGTCCCAATGGACCGTCGCGACCTGCTTTTCGAAGTCGTAGATCGCCTTGGCGCGCGCTGCGGCGTCCTTTTCGCCCGCGAGCGTCAGGACATTCTCGAGATGCTTGAGATAGGCGCCCTGCAGCTTGGTGTTCCGCTCGTTCTCCTTCAGATAGAAGTCGCGGTCGGGCATGCCGATGCCGCCCTGGAACATCGTGTAGATATAGACGTCGGGGTTCTTGTCGTCCTGCCCGACATAGCCGCCGAAGAAATGCTGGACGCCGCTGCGGTCGGCTTCGGCGAGCAGGCGGGCGAGGCCCGGCTTGTCTACCGCGCGGATCCTGGCGAGCCAGGGCTGGATCGGGGCGAGCCCCTTCGCCTCGACCGCAGCGGCATCGAGATACGACGAATAGGCACGGCCGATCATGCTGTTCGGATCGGCCTTCGCGGCTTCGAGGATTTCCTGCGTGCGCTTCTGCGACAGGTCGGCGAGCGCGGTGAACATGCCATAGTTCGACTTGTCGGCCGGGATCTGGGTGTTCCTGGCCCAGGTGCCATTGGCGTAGCCGTAGAAATCATCACCGGGCTGGACGCTCTTGTCCATGCCGGTGAGGTCGAAGCCGAAATCGCCGATTTCGGGCTTGGCGGTGGTGGTGACGGGCGCCGCGGCGGTAGTTTCCTGCGCGGTTGCCGGTACGGCAAGGGCGATCGCGCCAAGCGCAGCGGTCGCCAGAAGGCGCGAAGCAATATTCAAGCGAGTCATGATATTCCCCGGTCATCGATTTGAAGCGAAAATCCGCACCGCATGCGCAGCACGGATCAGCGATGCGACAGCTATACGCCTGCTACCTGGGGGTTCAACCGGCGGCCGTGTCGCTCGTCGATGTCTCAAGTCGTTGGTCGCGTGCGCGCGCCAGCTTGCGCCGCCAGCGGAGGCGAATCCAGTTGTCCCAGAACAGCGCGGCGAGGACGTAGCCGATGACGGCGGAGACGACCGAGATGACGAACAGCCCGGCCAGCATCGCGGGCGCGGCGTCGGAAAAGACCCAGCGCACCCACTCGCCCGCCGACGCGCCATGCTCGATCATCGCCG
>NZ_JAEMQX010000140.1 GCF_016463645.1 Sphingopyxis sp.
ACGGCGCGGGCCTGTCGGGCAACCCCGACATGAAGGTCAGCGATTTCATCTTCAAACGGAAACCCAAATTGGCGGTGGTCAGTTTCGCGGTCGGCGGCGCGACGAAGCGCGTCCCGGTCACGCTGAACTATGTCAACGGGCTCTCCTTCGACCCGGTATAAGATACGGTGGCAAGCGTCGCGCTCCTTTCGAATCCGCGCTCGACGGGCAACCGCTCGTTGTTGCCGCGGGTTCGCGAATATTGCGCGGCGCACCCCGACATCTTTCACTATGAGGTCGAGGACGTCGACCAGATCGAAAAGGCCATCCGTACCATGGCGATGGTCGGTCCGCGCGTCGTCGTCATCAACGGCGGCGACGGCACCGTGCAGGCCGCGCTCACCGAAATCTATTCGGGTGATCATTTCGGCGGCTCGCCGCCGCCGGTCGCCGTGCTTCCCAACGGCAAGACCAATCTGATCGCGCTCGACCTCGGCGCCGAGGGCGATCCGATCAAGGCGCTGCAGCGCGTAGTCGAACTGGTCGAGAGCGGGCGGCTCGAGGATCATGTGATCGAACGCCAGCTCATCGCGCTCGACAGCGGCGGCGAGGAACGACCGGTACTCGGCATGTTCCTCGGCGGCGCCTACCTCGCCGACGTCATGCTCTATTGCCGCAACCGCATCTATCCGCTCGGCCTGCCGAACGGGATTTCGCATTTCCTTGCGGCGATGCTGGCGCTGTTCGCGATCGTCTTCGGCATCGGCGGCGGGCGTCTGCCGCCCAAGCCCGAGCCGATGACCGTGTCGCTGATCCGCCAGGGCGAGTTCAAGGGCAAGTTCTCGCTGCTGATCGTCACGACGCTCGAGAAACTGCTGCTGAGCATCCGCACGAGCGAAGCCTATGGAACGAACGGCAATATGAAACTGCTCGCGACCGACAGCAATGTCGGCGCGCTGTTCCGCATGCTCGGCGCGACCTGGCGCGGGACGCTGGGGCAGAAGCAGCTCGATGGTGTGCATTTCCAGCAGGGCGACGAAATCCGCATCGAGGGCGAGCGGTCGAACGTGATTCTCGACGGCGAAATTTTCCAGGCGAAGAATGGCGCGCCGATCATCCTGACCTCGACGCAGCCCGTTCCCTTCCTGCGCCTCGCCGCCTGAGCCTTTCATGTCCGCGCTGTCCGAATTCGTCCGCGAAGAACTCGCGACCCCGGTCGATCCGCGCGTCGCCGCGATGGCGTCGGCGATTGCCGCCGAATATCCCGGCAGCGCGCGTGCCGTGCTCTTCTACGGCAGCTGCCTGCGCGAGAGCGAACTCGACGGGCTGATGCTCGACTTCTATCTGATCGTATCGGACTACGGCGACGCCTATCCCAAGCGCTGGATGGCGGTCGCCAACCGTCTGATCCCGCCCAATGTCTTTCCGTTCCAGCACGGCGGGCTGATCGCCAAATATGCGGTGCTGAGCGAAGCCGATTTCGACCGGCTGAACGGCCCCGAGACCCGTAATGTCTCGGTATGGGCGCGCTTCGCGCAGCCGTCGCGGCTCGTGTGGGCGGTCGACGGTACCGCCCATGATCGTGCGATCGCCGCCGTATCGCGCGCCGCGCCCACGCTGCTCTCGGCTGCGGGGCGGCGCGCGGGCGAGGCGCCGCTCGACTGGTGGCGCCGCGCCTTTTCGCTGACCTATTCGGTCGAGCTTCGCGCCGAACGGACGAGCCGCGCGCAATCGGTCGTCGATGCCGATGCGGCACGCTATGAACGCATCAGCGCCCCCGCGATTGCGGCCATTCCCGCCGATGCCACCGGCGGTCGCTGGGCGCGGCGGCGGTTCGAGGGCAAGCTGCTCAGCGTCGCGCGGCTCGCCAAGGCCAGCCTGACCTATGCGGGCGGGATCGATTATCTCGCATGGAAGATCAACCGCCACGCGGGCACGAAGATCGAGATCAAGCCCTGGCAGCGGCGCTGGCCGCTGGTGGCGGCATTGACGCTCGTACCCCGGCTGATGAAAAGTGGCGCGATTCGCTGAACTTTCCCCCGGGAAATGGGGTAAAGCGGATCAGTTGACGAGCCGCTGGCCTTCGGAGCGCCCCTCGCCGGTGCGCCGGATCGCCTGATCGAGCGCGGTCAGCGTGAAGGGTTTGCGCAGCACGTCATGGTCGCCGAACGCCGCGTCCTCGCTCGCGTCGCCGGCATAGCCCGTTACGAACAGCACCGACAGTTCGGGCCAGCGCTGTTTCAGCTGCGCGACCATTTCGGGGCCTGTGAGCTCGGGCATCAGGACGTCGGAGAGTATGAGGTCGAAGCCGCCATGGCCTTCGGCAAGCCGCCCTTCGACGAGCGCCTCCGCCTCGAGCGGGTTGCCGCACGCGACGGCCGTGTGGCCGAGCTCGCTCACCGCATCGACCGTGGCCGCGAGTACGCGCGCGTCGTCCTCGACGACGAGGATGTTCAGCGCGTCGGCTGGCGTATCGGGGCCTGCGGTTTCGCCCGGGACGGCCTCGGTTACGGCCTGGGGTTCGGGCTTGGCGATCGGCAGGAGCATCGCGACGCTCGTGCCTTCGCCCTCGGTCGACGCAATCTGCACCTCGCCGCCCGACTGGCGGCAGAAGGCGAAAACCTGACTCATGCCGAGACCCGTTCCCTGTCCGGCGGGTTTGGTCGTGTAGAAGGGGTCGAAGACGCGTTCGAGCACTTCGGGCGACATGCCGCAGCCGGTGTCGATGACCTGTACCGCCAGCGCGGCCGCCTCATACTCGCCGTCGTCGAGCGTACGGATCGTCAGCGACCCGTGACCGTTCATCGCATCGCGCGCATTGACGGCGAGATTGAGCAGCGCATTTTCGAACTGTTGCCGGTCGATCCAGCAGGCGAGCCCGTCGGCCTGGAGATCGAGCGTCAGCGCGATACGGTCGCCGATCGTCCGTTCGATGAGCTGGGCGAAGCTCGCGATCGATTCGTCGATCGGCGTCATTTCGGGACGCGCGGGCTCCGCCCGCGCAAAGGTCAGCAGGCGCCGCGTCAGGTCGGCGGCGCGGTTGGCGCCGTCGAGCGCGTTGGAGAGGTGGCGCTGCGCCTTTTCGGGCTTGCCCGGCAACCAGCGCTGCGCGAGTTCGAGCCCGCCGACGACGACCGCGAGCATATTGTTGAAGTCGTGCGCGATCCCGCCGGTGAGCTGGCCGACGGCCTCCATCTTCTGCGCCTGCCGAAGCTGCGATTCCGCCGCCTCGCGCTCGGTCATCTCGCTGCGAAGCGCCTCGTTGGCGTGCGCCAGTTCGGCGGTCCGCTCCTCGACCGCGGCTTCGAGATGCATCGCGCGGTCGCTTTCGAAAATCTGCTCGCGTCGCGCCAGTCGCCGTTCGCCCTCGGCGCGGATCAGCGAGAATGTCGCGCCGATCGCGGCGACCACGGCGCCCGCGCCGAGCAGCGAAAAGAGCAGGATCGCCTGGTTGAGGTTCGCGCGGTCGGCCGCCGCAAGCCGGTTGCGATCGCGGAGCAGGGCGCGCTCGTTCGCGATGATTTCGGACAGCACCTTGTCGATCCGGCCGATCCCTTCGCCCTTGCCGGCGGCATAATATTTGGAAATGGCGGCGACGGTCTGGTTGTAATTGGCGCTGAGCGCGGCGTCGCCGAGCTGGGCGCCGCGGCTGTCCATCTCGCGCGTCAACTGCTCGACGAGCGCCATCTGCTTCGGATTGTCGCGGACGTTGCGCCGCAACTGGGTCAGGAACTGACGCGCGCGGCCCCATTGATATTCATAGATGCGACCGTCTTCCTTCTGCAGTCCGACCGCGAAGCGGCCGAGCGCAGCCTCGGCGCGCGCGATCGCCGCGTCGACCGAACGGGTCTGCGAGATCACCTCCATGCTCTGCGTCTGCCAGCCGAGCGAACGGTCGTAATTGTCGTTGGCGCGCGCGAGCAGAACGACGAGCGCCCCGACCACGCCGGTCAGGATCGCACCGAGGACGATCGTCGACCAGAAGCGAATACGCTCCCGCCGCCCGTCATTTTCGCTGTCGATATCCCGCTCGAACACGCGCATCTCTTACCGGACAAGCGCCGCGCCGCAAAGCGCCGAAGCCTCCGTTGACCTGACACCGCTTCGACTCGCCCCGAAAAGGAATCCGCTGGTCGGCGGAGCCGCTCGGTTCAGCCGATAATGCCCACGCGTTTGCCCGCCCGTTCGAAGCGGCCCAGGATTTCGGTGACCTGTTCGCTCGAATGCTCGGCACAGAGCGAGCAGCGCAGCAGTGTCATGCCGGCGGGCGTTGCCGGGGGACGCGCGAGATTGACGTAAAGCCCTTCTTCCAGAAGCGCTTCCCACATCATCGCACCTTTCTCGAGGTCGGGCATGATCACCGCGATGATCGCCGACTGCGGTTCTTCGGTACCGAGCGTGAAGCCGAGGTCGCGAAGGCCCTTGTGCAGGTTCTTCGAATTTTCCCACAGATGCGCGCGCTTGTTCGACCCGTGCATCAGCTTGCGAATGCTCGTCGCGGCGGTCGCGACGACGCTCGGCGGCAGCGAGGCGGTGAATACATAGGGACGGCAGACGAGCCGCATGATCTCGAACTTCGGATGGTTCGACACGCAGAAGCCGCCGACGGTGCCGACGCTCTTGCTGAAGGTGCCGATGATGAAGTCGACATCATCGATCACGCCCTGCGCCTCGGCGACGCCGCGGCCATGCTCGCCGATGAAGCCCATCGAATGCGCCTCGTCGACCAGCACCATCGCGCCGGCCTCTTTCGAGACACGGATCATTTCCTTGAGCGGCGCGACGTCGCCGAGCATCGAATAGACGCCCTCGAGTACGACGAGCTTGCCGGCCTCGGCGGGCAGGCGCTTCAGGCGCTTTTCGAGCGCTTCGACGTCATTGTGACGGAAGGCGACGATTTCGGCGTCGCCCATCTTGCACCCGTCATAGATCGACGCATGGCTGTCGATGTCGAGGATGACATAGTCGCCCTTGCCCGCGATCGTCGAAATGATGCCGAGGTTCGCCTGATAACCGGTCGAGAACACCATGGCATGATCCATGGCGTAAAATTCCTTGAGCGCGTCCTCGCACTCCTTGTGCCCCTGATAGGTGCCGTTGAGGACGCGGCTGCCGGTCGTGCCGCTGCCGAACTTGTCGAGCGCGTCCTTGCCCGCGGCGATGACGTCCTCGTCGAACGTCATGCCCATATAATTATATGTGCCGAGCAGGATCGTCTCGCGCCCGTTGCAGATCGCGACGGTCGGCGAGAGCACCTTTTCCATCACCAGACTGAACGGATCGGTGACGCCGGTCGCGAGCAGTGCCTCGCGCTGCTGGATCAGCGGGTCGAACTTGCTGAAAAGATCGGTCATCGCGGTATCAGCCCTGCAATTTCTCGACTGCGGCCACGAGCTGGCCGACATTTTCGATTTCGGCCTGCATGTTCATGCTGATGATGATGTCGAACGTGTCCTCGACCTCGGCGACGAAGTCCATCACCGTCAGGCTGTCCCATTCGAGGTCGCCGGCAAAGGTCGTCGCGTCGGTCAGTTCGACGCCCTTCTTGTTGAACGGTTCGATCAGGGCGAAAATCTGGTCCTTGAGAGCGGTGCTCATGTGGTGCGTCCCATAGAGATAAAAGTTGCGCGCGGGCATGCCGCGAAGCCTGCCGATTGGCAAGCGAATGCGGCGGGAACAGGGCAGCATCTTGCCGAGAAACGCGCGCCGTGCCATCGCTGTTGCGGGTCCAAGACGGGGAATGCCTATGCCAGACGATCCGAAGCCGGCATCCGGCGCGGGTTTTCCGCCCAACGCCGTGCATCTGGTGCGCACCACCCAGCAGATCACGATGCAATTGTCGCAGATGGCCGACCAGAAGGCGTCGATCCTGATGGGCGCGACGTTCGTCGTGTTCACCCTCGCGGTCGGACAGGCGCGGGCCGGGGCGGGCGCGCTGGCGATGCCGCTCACCATCCTCGCGACCTTTTCCTTCCTCTCGGCCCTGCTCGCCGTCTCGGCGGTGCTGCCGCGGGTCGGCAAGGCGCCACCGGTCGTCTACAAGGACGGCAAGGACCACAGCAACATCCTCTTCTTCGGCCGCTTCGCGCAGATGGACGAGGACGACTATATCGCCGCGGTGAAGGCGCGCCTCCGCAGCGAGGAAGATATCTACGAGACGATGCTGCGCGACACCTATCAGAACGGCATTGTCCTCGCGCGGCGCAAATATCGCTATCTGGCCTATGCCTACCGGCTGTTCGTCGTCGGCCTGACGCTGACCTTCATCGCGTTCGGCGCCGAAATGATCGCGATGTGGCGGGGGTGACGCGGGTGTCTGTTGCCTTTCTGCCACCCCGGCGGACAAATGCTCCGCCGAAAACCGGCCGGTATTGAACCGCAACATTCGCACGCCTATCCGGGCCGGCCATGCTGGAGCGGGCCCAACCCCTGACCGCGGATCGTCCGCAGAATTTCCGCGCCGAGTTTCGCGCGACGCTCGCGCTCGCGGGGCCGCTCGCGGCGGCGAATCTGCTGCAGATGCTCGTCCATGCGATCGACGTGATGTTCGTCGCACGCCTCGGCGATGCGGCGCTCGCCGCCTCGTCGCTCGGCGTCGCCATCTTCGGGCTGCTGCTCTGGACCGGCTCGGGGCTGGTCGGCGCCGCCGCGCCGCTGATCGCGGCCGAACTCGGCCGCCGCAAGCACAGCGTCCGCGAGGTGCGGCGCACCGTGCGCATGGCGCTGTGGCTGAGCGCGCTCGTCTCGCTCCTCTTCATGGGCATTTGCGCCGCGGGCGGGCCGATCATGCGCGCGACGGGGCAGCCCGGGGATCTCGCGGCGCGCGCCGCGGGGTTCCTGCTGATCCTGATGTGGGGCATGTTCCCGATGATCGCGGCGAGCGTGCTTCGCATCTTCGTTTCGGCGCTGGGGCGGCCGACGATTGCGACGGCGATCACCTTCGGCGCGCTGTTCGTCAATGCGCTCGGCAACTGGGTGCTGGTGTTCGGCCATCTGGGCATGCCCGCGCTCGGCCTGCATGGCTCGGCGATCTCGAGTGTGATCACCAGCGCGCTGATCCTGCTCGCCTATGTCGCGGTCATCCAGAGCGACCGGCGGCTTCGCCGCTACCATATCTTCGGCAACTGGTGGCGCAGCGAATGGAGCCGCTTTTTCGAGATGTTGCGCATCGGCACGCCGATCGGGGCGACCATCCTTGCCGAGGCGGGGCTGTTCACCGGCGCCGCTTTCCTGATGGGCCGGATCGGCGAGGCCCAGCTTGCCGGGCATACGATCGCGCTCCAGATCGCGGCGCTCGCGTTCCAGATTCCCTTCGGGATTGCGCAGGCGGCGACGATCCGCGTCGGCCTTGCCTATGGCGCGCGCGACCATCGCGGCATCGGCTTTGCAGGCCACGCCTCGCTCGCACTCGGCATCGGCTTCATGGCCTTTACCGCGCTGCTGATGTGGCTGTTCCCCAGCCTCGTCCTGTCGATCTATGTCGATGTCGACGATGCGAAGAATGCGGCGCTCCTGGGCTTCGCGATGCAGTTTCTCGTGGTCGCCGCCGCTTTCCAGTTGTTCGACGGGGCGCAGGCGGTCGCGGCCGGGGTGTTGCGCGGTCTTCAGGACACGCGCATCCCGATGGTCATCGCGATCTGCGGCTATTGGGTCGGGGGCTATGGCACCGCGATCTATCTCGGTTTCTGGACGCCGCTCGAGGGTGTCGGGGTCTGGATCGGGCTCGCCGTCGGTCTGATACTGGTCGCCGCGCTGCTCATCGCGCGCTGGCGCATGCGCGCCCGTCTCGGCCTGCTTCCGGCCTGACGCAAAAACTTCGCAAGAATCTTGTAGCGGGACGCTTGACGCCTATTGGACTCCCACCCATATGGCCGCCTGTTAGCACTCGCGCCCTGTGAGTGCCAAACGCGATATCTTTGCACCTCTGGAGGGTAATCCATGCAATTTCGTCCGCTGCACGACCGCGTGCTCGTCCGCCGTATCGAAGCCGAAGAAAAGACGGCCGGCGGCATCATCATCCCCGACACCGCCAAGGAAAAGCCGCAGGAAGGCGAAGTTGTCGCCGTCGGAACCGGCATCAAGGCCGAAGACGGCAAGGTTACGCCGCTCGACGTCAAGGCTGGCGACCGCATCCTGTTCGGCAAATGGTCGGGCACCGAAGTCAAGGTCGACGGCGAAGAGCTGCTGATCATGAAGGAATCGGACATCCTCGGCGTTCTCGCCTGAGCCAGTCCTTCCGTTTCGGCGGAAATATGATTTCAGTGTAAAGTTACGCAGTTTTCTGCGATTTTTTGAAGGAAGCAATCATGGCTGCCAAGGACGTTAAATTTTCGCGCGACGCGCGCGAGCGCATCCTGAAGGGCGTCGACATCCTCGCCGACGCCGTCAAGGTCACGCTGGGGCCGAAGGGCCGTAATGTCGTGATCGACAAGAGCTTCGGCGCGCCCCGCATCACCAAGGACGGTGTGTCGGTCGCCAAGGAAATCGAACTCAAGGACAAGTTCGAGAACATGGGCGCGCAGATGCTGCGCGAAGTCGCCTCGAAGGCGAACGACAAGGCCGGTGACGGCACCACCACCGCGACCGTTCTCGCCCAGGCGATCGTTCGCGAGGGCATGAAGTCGGTCGCCGCCGGCATGAACCCGATGGATCTGAAGCGCGGCATCGACCTTG
>NZ_JAEMQX010000141.1 GCF_016463645.1 Sphingopyxis sp.
GCTAGTCCGTCCCCGATGAAACCGATCCGCAAAGCCGTCTTTCCCGTTGCCGGTCTCGGCACGCGTTTTTTGCCTGCGACGAAGGCGATCCCCAAGGAGATGCTGCCCGTCGTCGACCGGCCGCTGATCCAGTATGCGGTCGACGAGGCGCGCGAGGCGGGGATCGAACAGATGATCTTCGTCACGGGGCGCGGCAAGAGCGCGATCGAGGATCATTTCGACGTCGCCTTCGAACTCGAAAAGACGATGTCCGAACGCGGCAAGGATCTGTCGGTGCTCGCGCCCACCCGGCTCGGCCCCGGCAATTGCGCCTATGTCCGGCAGCAGGAACCGCTCGGCCTCGGTCACGCGATCTGGTGCGCGCGCGACATCGTCGGCGACGAACCCTTCGCGATCTTCCTGCCCGACGAATTCATGCACGGATCGCCGGGTTGCATGAAGCAGATGGTCGATGCCTATGCCCGCGTCGGCGGCAATCTGATCTCGGTACTCGAGGTGCCGCACGAGCAGGTGTCGAGCTATGGCGTGATCGCGCCCGGCACGCGCGACGGCGCGCTGACCGAAGTCACCGCTCTGGTCGAAAAGCCGGCGGTCGACGCGGCGCCGTCGAACCTGATCATCTCGGGCCGCTACATCCTGCAGCCCGAGGTCATGCGCGTGCTCGAAGGGCAGGAGAAGGGCGCGGGCGGCGAAATCCAGCTCACCGACGCGATGGCGGCGATGATCGGCACCCAGCCTTTCCACGCCGTCACCTTCGACGGCGCGCGCTACGACTGCGGATCGAAGGCAGGCTATATCCAGGCCAATCTCGCGGTCGCCCTCGCACGGCCCGACATGGCGGACGAAGTGCGCGCCTTCGCGATCGACCTGCTGAAATAGGTCCGGCGGAGGCCCTTCGCCCCCGCCGGAACCGCTGTTACTCGCCCCCGATATCCGGCTTCGGAAACGTGTCGGCGCCCAGCGTCTTGTAGAGCAACCCGCCCACCGCACCCCGAGCAACGGCGCAACGCGCATGAAAATAACATAGGCCCGTTACATTGCGCGCTCCGCAGGTGGGTCGAAGCGATCGGGACGACCGCGTCCCTCCCGTTTGCAAACCCGAAATACTCGCCGGCCCCGCGGATGCCGCCTTCAAAAATTTGTCGAAAAACATTGATAATTCGTGTGATGGCTCGGCTTCGAAGATTGCGCCGGCGGCATCCACGCGCGCCGCTTCCTCTGTGCCATTTCTAGACAAGCCGGCATGAAATGAGCCCCTCGCGACTCGACTCTTTCGCTTATTTTATGTTACGTCGACTTATCAAAACGTCCAACGAATCGGGTCGCATCCAATTCGAACAGGGAGCGCGACAATGCGTAAAATGATCCAACTGGCCTCTGCAGCCGCATTGTTGATCGGGGTCAGCACCCCGGCATCGGCTGCCGTCACGATTTGCCTCGGCGGAGGCTGCTCGGCGCAGCCCGATTCCAACGTCCTCGTCACCAAGGACGTTACGGGAACGACGGTCTCGGGAACGCTCAACAACGCCCCCGGCACCGTGAGCTTCACCTCGACCGAACAGCTGATCGGCCTTGCCGGTGGCCAGGCCCGCATCGGCGCGGTCGACCTGTCTCTCGATAATCCGCTGACCTTCACCTATAATGACGGACTGATCAGCGCGCTCGAATTCAACATCGACGCCCTGACCAATGGCAACGTCTTCTTTTCGTTCAGCGGCGGCAACAGTGACGGCCAGGTCACGAGCCTCTACGATATCGGCAAGAACGGCAGCAACTTCTTCAATGCGTTCAACGGCACCTTCTCGAGCGTCACGATGACGTTCACCGACGGAGCGACCGTGTCGGACGTCGGACAGTTCCGCATTAACGTGGCACCGACGGTTGCAGCGGTCCCCGAACCCGCGACCTGGGCAATGATGATGCTCGGCTTCGCGGCCATCGGTTTCTCGGTACGTCGCCGCAAGCCGGTCGTTCGCGTCCGCTACGCCTAAGTCACTCAAGGATTGCCTCTCGCTCGATCGGATCGAGCGAGTCAGGTGGATGGGGCCGTTATAGCCCCATCGGTTGCCATCCGGAAAACTCCTCCTCTTCGGCAGCAGCGCCACCCACCGGCGCTGCTGCCGGAGTTCGTTTGGGCGCCCTTCCCCTCCTGAGTGGCCTCGAAAGCCGGCATCGTGAAATGATCGCTCCTCGTAGCGGGACGCGCGCCGAGCCTCCCCCCGCCAGCCGATCCCGATCCGGAAAGAGGATTGTGGCGGCGCGGCGCCCCTCACCATCCAAAATGCCATTGATCCATGACCATCCCTGCGCCACGCCGGCACTTCGCCGTCATGGTCTGACTGGCCAATCATCTGGGAAAGGTAAGACGCGAGACGACGGGGCAGCAGATCGCGTAGGGAACGGGTCCTTCCGGACGCCTCCCGGGCCAAAATGTGCCGCACCGGCCGAAGCTCAGCTCAATGCCTTCTCGGCCCTGTGGCCCGCGTCGCGATCACGAACACCGCGACGAGGAGGAGTGGCGTCCATTATATGGGCCGGCTCGGCTGCGAGGCGGCGGAATTCGGCGTCCTTCAATCCGGTCGGACCAGATCCGATCTTGCAGATGAGCAGGCAGCGATCCGGGCGCCAGCAAATGACAGCGCAAAAAAGAGGCGGCCACCGGCCGCCTCTTTCTTATCCAGTGGATGGATGCCTGAATTCAGGCGAACCGCAGTCTCTCGACGCCACGACGACGACGCATTCCAAAGCCGATCGCGCCGAAGCCGAGCATCATGAGAGCCCAAGTCGCCGGCTCGGGGACGGCGTTGATCGTGAAATTGTCGGTTTCGAACGCATTGCTCGTCGAGCTCAGCCGCAACTGGGTCAACGCGCTCACATCGCTACCCGTGATGTCAAAGCGCACGAGCGGATTGAGGTTCGGGTCGGTCTGGTTTCCGTTCGCCGGATTGAAAATATCCGAACCCGTGAAACTCGCGAGCACCACGCCGCCCGCACCGAGGAATTCGATCGTGTTGTACGTGTCGACCGATCCCCACAGGAAGCTGACGTTGAAAATATCGCCGATCGACGACAGATCCATGATGCCGGGCGAACCGTCGCTCGGGCCGACCGTCCAGTAACTGCCGGTGCTGCCGAACGGTTGCGCACGGATGCCATCCAGCGAGCCCGTGGTAACCTGACCGCCCGACACAGGCGCCGGCGACTCGAAGTCGTAGGTCGGCGCCGGCCCCGAATAGGGATTGGTGCCGGGTGTGACAGGGCCCAATGTGATGGCAGCGCTCGCGACCGAAGGAACGGCAAGAACCGCGGCTGAAGCAAGCATCAATTTACATATGAAAGTTCGCATCGTCATCATCTCCATGGTGGGTGACAGGCCGCGCGACTCGCCCTGTGCGTGTTATTAGTAACGCATCATTAACTTGATTCGACGGCGCTTGCGAATCATAATTTACTCGAACTGCCTCATTATGGGGCACTGTCAAGTGAACGACTCGGCATGGTACGGAAGGCGACTTGACCGAGCGATTCCCTTGATATTGCTTGTCTTAATTCCGCGATAGCATGACAGAACGATCCGGGGACACATGGCAAGCGCGCCTTTCTGCACTTGTCGCAGCATGTCCCATGCCTCTTCGGGTCGCGAATCCATGTTGCGCATATGTAAAGTGGCCAGCCTCTTCGCTGCTCGGCCTTGCACGGGTGCGAACAGGGTTCCGGACGGCAGCGCGCCCTCACCATGTCGATCACGGGCGAGCCGCGTGAGCCCTGTGCACAACCGAAGACAGACGGGACTCGGACCCAAGGGCGGCGTAGCTGGGATGATCTGGCGTCGCCGCCGATACCGGCGGCCGAAGACCGGTCCCGCTCCTCGCTGAATGACCCACCTTCGCCAACTATCCGGTGCGTCGAACCGACGACATACTTTCCGCATGCTGCCTGGCGGCGCGCCACAAGACCGGCGCATGAGAAACCGGTGTCACATCCCCGCAGCATGATTGTCATTCCGGCGTCCCGTCCGGGCCATCGAATCGCAACGCTGCGGGCCTAGCGGACGTCGCCGACCGCAAACCGCGGCAATCCAGTCCAGGGGTTTCAGGAATGACGATCAGGGGTTTAGCCTCCGCCGCCCTATTTATCCTTTTTTCGGGAACGAGCAGCATCGCGCTGGCGCAGACCGACGGCGGCGAGGCGCCCGCCGCCACGGATGCTCCGGGCGACGAGGGCGACGAGATCGTCGTCACCGGCCGCGCCGGTGCCGGTGAGCGCACACGAATCGAAACCAGCTACGCGGTCACCTCGATCGACAATGATACGCTGCGCTCGCGCGCGCCCTCGAGCGTCACCGAAGCATTGAAGTCGGTGCCCGGCTTCTGGGTCGAGACGTCGGGCGGCGAAGGCAGCGGCAATGTCCGCGCCCGCGGCATTCCCGTCGACGGCTTCGGTTCGATCACATTGCTCGAAAACGGTCTGCCGGTGCAGCATGATCCGTCGCTCGGCTATCTGAATGCCGACCAGGCCTTCCGTATCGACGAATCGATCGAGCGGGTCGAGGTCGTGCGCGGCGGCCCATCGTCGATCTTCTATTCGAACGCGCCGGGCGGCGCGGTCAACTTCATCACCCGCCAGGCGACCGACGAGGTGACCGGCGTCGCGCGCATCCTCTATGGCCCCACTGCGGATCTCTTCCGCTTCGACGGCTGGGTCGGCGCGCCGCTCGGCAACGGATGGAGCTTTGGCGTCGGCGGCTATTATCGCAAGGAAGACGGCGTGCGCGATCCCGGCTTCGCCGGCAATCAGGGCGGGCAGATTCGCGCCGATCTCAATTATGATTTCGGCGATGGGCGGATCACGCTCGGTTACAAGCGGATCGACGACAGCACGATCTTCTATACGGGCATCCCTCTCACCAAGGACGGCAAGGGCGATGTCGTCGGCCTCCCCGGCTTCGATCCGCATTACGGAACGACGGCAAGCCGCGCGACCGCCTTCATGACGCTGCGCGACGCCAACGGGCCCGTCCGGTTCGACAACGCCGATGGCACCGACGTCAGCCTCGACCAGTTCAGCCTGCTCGCCGAATGGGAGTTCGCGCCGGGCTGGAAACTCAGCAACCGCGCGCGCTATCGCGACTCGCTGACCGTGCGCAACGGCGTCTATCCCGCGTCGATCAGCACCGCGGCGGCCTTTCTCGACCAGAATCGCGCCTCGCTCCTCGCCGCCTTTCCCGGCGCGGCCAGCGTCCAGCTGCGCTACAGCGACACCGGCGAGGCGTTCGACGTCGCGGGCCAGAACGGCAACGGCGATATTTTCATCAACGCCGCGCGGCCGGTGACCGTCGACGAGAGCGAGTTTCTGAACGACCTCCGCCTCGCGCACAGCTTCGACGTCGGCGGGATGACGCATGATTTTTCGGTCGGCTTCTATTATGCCCGGATCGAGGAGAGCTTCGGCCGCTATTCGGCCTCGACGCTGCAGGACGTGTCGGACAATTCGCGCCTTCTCGACCTCGTCGCGCTGAACGGTGCCGGACAGGTCGTCGGGGCGGCGACCGAAAATGGCGTCGTCCGCTACGGGTCCGAATTCGCCAACGGCAGCGGTACGCAGGACACATTTGCACTCTATGCCGCCGACGAATGGCAGGTGACGCCCGCGCTCCGCATCGACGCCGGCCTCCGCTGGGAAACGGTCAAGACCCGCGGCTCGCAGGAGGGCAGCAAGACGGTCAACCTCGGCGACCCGGCCACCCTCGCCGACAACAGCGTGCTGACCGGAAACGGCATATTCACCCCGTTCGACCGGAAGTTCGACAAGCTCGGCTACACGATCGGCGCCGACTGGCAGTTCGCACCGCGCGCCGGCGCCTTCGCACGCTACACCTCGGCCTTTCGCCTGCCGAGCGTCGGCAGCTTCATCACCAGCGCCACCGCCGTTCCGCGGACGCAGGGCATCGATCTGTGGGAAGCCGGCCTCAAATACCAGTCGCGCTTCGCCAGCGTCTACCTCACCGGCTTCCTGACCGACTTCAATTCCTACGGCATCGGCAACACGCGGTTTGACCCGGACACCAACGGCTATGTGTCGCAAACCGTCTATACCGACACGCGTGCCTATGGCGTGGAGTTCGAGGGGACCGTGCGACCTGCGTCGTGGTTCGACTTCACGCTCAACGCAACCTGGCAGGATCCGACCTTCCGCAACCTGCGCTATGACGAACTCGCCACCGTGGATGGACAGCAGACGCTGGTACCGCGCGACTATTCGGGCAACCAGCTGATCCGCGTGCCCAAGATCGCGCTGCGCGCGACGCCTGCGGTAACGCTGCTGGGCGACCGGCTCCGCGCGCAGCTCGACGTCGAGCATTATACGAAACGCTATGCCGATGCGGCGAATATATCGAAGCTTCCGGCCTATACCGTCCTCAACGCCAGCGTCCGCTTCCGCCTCACCGACCGGATCACGCTGTGGGCCTATGGCGACAATCTCGGTAACGAGATCGGGCTGACCGAGGGCAATCCGCGCGCGGGCGAACTCACCAGCGGACAAGCCAATGATCTTCTGTTCATCGGGCGCCCGATCGTCGGCCGCAACTTCCGCTTCGCCGTGGATTTCCGCTTCTGATGCTGTTTCGCGCAATCCTGTTCGCCGCGGCGCTGGCGATCGCCGGCGCGGCGGCGGCGACCGGGCAGCCGGCTCCTGACGTCATGGTCGCCGGCGAGATCACCGGCGCGGACCATCAGACCTATCGCGAGGTGCCGTTCGACGTCCCCGAGGGCACCGAACGTATCACCGTGATGCTCAGCTATGACAGGTCGGACAAGACCGTGGTCGACATGGGCGTGTGGGATCCGGCGCGCTTTCGGGGCTGGAGCGGCGGCACGCGCGACCGTTTCACGATTGCGCCGGGCGACGCGACGCCCGGCTACCTCGCCGGTGCGCTGCCCGCCGGGCGATGGAAGGTGCTGCTGGGCGTTCCCAATGCCCGACCCGCCAGCCGCGCGGCCTATTCGGTCAAGGTCTTCTTCGACAGCGCTACGGAACGGCGCGCCGCCGCCGCGATCGCCGATCTGCCGATCAAGGCCGGACCCGGCTGGTATCGCGGCGATCTCCATATGCACGATGCCCACAGCGACGGCAGCTGCCGGAGCCGCGCCGGGCGGAAAATACCCTGCCCGCTCTTCCGTACGGTCGCCGCGGCGGCCGAGGCCGGGCTCGATTTCATCGCGGTCACCGACCACAATACCACCGCGCATTTCGGCGGCCTGCGCGAACTCCAGCCCTATTTCGACACGATGCTGCTGATCCCGGGGATCGAGATCACCACCTTCGGCGGCCACGCCAATATCTTCGGCCCGGCCCGCTTCGTCGATTTTCGCGTCGGGACGTCCGGCGTACCCGACATCGGCGCCTTGCAGCGCGACGTCACAACGTCGGGCGCGATCCTGTCAATCAACCATCCCGCCCTGCCCTCCGGTGAACAATGCATGGGCTGCGGCTGGACTTGGCAAGGCACCGATTACAGCGCCGTCACCGCGATCGAGGCGATCAACGGCACGATGACCGAGGGGCCCTTTGCCGGGCTCGGCTTCTGGTATGCGCGGCTGAACGAAGGCCACCACCTGACGGGCATCGCCGCCAGCGACAATCACGATCCCGACGTCGTGCCCGGCAACCCGGCCCCGGGCCCGGCACCGATCGGCCGGCCGCGAACCGTCGTCCGCGCCCAAGCCCTGTCGACGCCCGCGATCCTCGACGGCCTTCGCGCCGGCAACGTGTTCCTCGACATCGAAGGAACGAACACACGCCTCCTCGATGTCGAAGCGGCGGCGGGCGGCCAGCGCGCGGCAATGGGCGAAACGTTGCCCGGCCGCCGCCGCACGACGATTGCGGCGCATGTGGTGGATGCGGCCGGTGCTTTCGCGGAACTCGTCGTGAACGGCCAGCCGGCAGGCGCGCGCCAGCCGGTCGGCCCGGACGACGCGCGGCTGACATGGGCGCTGACCGCCGGGCAGGCCTGTGGCTGGCTGGCGGTCAATGTACGCGACGGCAAGGGCAAGCCGCTGCTCGTCGGCAATCCGGTTTATCTCACCTGCGGCGCAACCCGGTCACAACGATGAGGCAGGCACAGCCGGCCGGCCGGTCCGAAGCTTTCCGAGGAGCGCGTCGAGCGAAAAGATCCCGCCGCCCCGCACGGTCAGGATCGCCGCCATCGCGACCCACAGCGAATGCGCCGGCCACCACGCATCGGGAAAGACGAAAATCTGGATCACCAGCGTCATGACCAGCAGCGCGCTGGCGGAAACGCGCGTGGCAAGCCCGAAGAAAAGCAGGGCCGGAAAGATATGCTCTGCATAGGTGGTTAGCGGCACCGCAATGGCCGGGTCGAGCGGCAATCCCGAAAACTCCGACGCGAACAGATCATATTGCGACGGGTCGATCCGGAGGACGCTGCCCTCGATCACCTTGGTCTGGCCCGACCGCCAAAACACACCGGCAAGCGCGGCACGCAGGAGAAGAAGCGCCACCGATTCGGGCCCGCGCGAGGCGACGAACGCCACGCCGCGCCCATAGAGTGTGACCAGATTGTTCATCATCAAAGCCTTTCGAATGCCCCGGCGTCGATCAGCGCCGCAATGGCCGCCCCGCCG
>NZ_JAEMQX010000142.1 GCF_016463645.1 Sphingopyxis sp.
GGCCGGTGCCGCCGGTCTCCAGCGTCGCGCCTTCGTCGATCGCCGACTGGATCAGACCCTGGATCTTGTCGAACTGCGCCTTGTTGACGACGGGGCCGATATGGCCGCCCTCGGCCTGCGGATCGCCGACCTGCGTCCCGTCGAACATCGCCTTGATCACGCCGACGGCTTCGGCCTCGCGGTCCTTCTGGACAAGGATGCGCGTCGGGGCGATGCAGCTCTGGCCGGTGTTGACGAGCACGCCCTGCACCGTCGGCGGCAGCACCGCGGCGAAATCGGCGTCGGGCAGGACGATGTTCGGCGACTTGCCGCCGAGCTCCTGATGGACGCGCTTGACCGTGTCGGCCGCCGCCTTGGCTACGAGAATGCCCGCGCGGGTCGAACCGGTGAAGCTCACCATTTCGATACCGGGATGCGCGCTGATCGCATTGCCGACGGTCGGGCCGTCGCCCTGCACGAGGTTGAAGACGCCCGGCGGCACACCCGCGGCGTCGAGGATCTCCGCGAAGATCACCGCGTTGCCGGGGCATTCTTCGGAGGGCTTGAGCACCATCGTGTTGCCTGCCGCCAGGGCCGGAGCGACCTTCAATGCGATCTGGTTCAGCGGCCAGTTCCACGGGGTGATCATGCCGACGACGCCGATCGGTTCATAGGCGATCATGCCCGCGGCATATTTTTCGGTGAAGCTGAAATCCTTCAGCGCGGCGATCGTGCCGATAAAGCCCCCGATACCGGCGCCGACCTGCGCGGTGCCCGCGAAGCTGACCGGAGCGCCCATTTCGGATGCCATCGACTTGGCGAGATCTCCCGCGCGCTTCTTATATTCCTCGACGATGCGGTTCAGGAGGTCGAGCCGTTCCTCGCGCGTCGTCTGCGAGAAGCTCTTGAACGCTTCCTTCGCCGCGGCGACGGCGTCGTCGACGTCGGCGGCGGTGCCGAGCACGACGGTCGACGCCGCTTCCTCGGTCGCGGGGTTGATGACGTCGTGGAGCTTGCCGCCCTTGCTGTCGACCCAGCGGCCGCCGATGTAATTCTGTTTGAGGTGCGTTTCGGTGCTCATCATTCTTCTCCCATCGGCGGTCAATTCCGTCTCGGATTGCTACCTAATCACTGTGCCCCATGAATCAAGCGCGGCCAACTGCCAAAGACGGCAGTTCAGCGTTTTTCAGCAGAAAGACGTGACATCAGGATGGCAGCGCGCGTCGCCTGCCGGCTGATGCTCGGGATATCGACCGCCTCGCCCGGTGCATGATCGCCGGTCGAGTAGGGTCCGAGTCCCGCGAGCCCGTCGACGTCGGCGGCAACGAAACTGATGTCGCCCGCGCCGCGCTTGAGCGGATCGAGCGGCGCCATTTCGGCGAGGCCGAGGTCACGGTTCACGCCGTTGAGCTTGGCGAGCAGGGCGCGGTTGCCGTCGGTCGGCGCCATCGAGGGATAGCCGCCGGGGTCGAAGGCGATCTTCGCGTCGGTGCCCGGTGCATGGTCGGCGACGATCGCCGCCATTTTCGCCTTCACGCGCTCGATCTGTTCGGGCGAGAGCGCGCGAAGATCGCCGCGCGCGACCGCGACCGGCGCGATGATGTTGGTCTTGCCGCTGACGGTGGCGCGGATGCCGCCCGCGTCGAGATCGGCCTGCTGCCCGCCGGCGATCAGCCCGACGTTGAAGGTCAGGTTGGGTTCGGGCAGTTCGGTGCGGAAGCGGTGGACGATGCGCGTCAGTTCATAGATGGCGCCGTCGCCCGCCGCGGCGCTGAAAATGCCCGAACTGTGCGCGCTTTTCCCCGTCGCGGTGACGGTCCAGCTATCCGACGATCGCCGCGCGACCGAGCCCATGTCGGCGCCATTGTCGCGGACCAGCCCTTCGAAATCGAGCGCGACGTCGCTGCGCTTGCCCGCGGCGATCAGGTCGGCGCGCGCCTTTTCGATCGGGCTGCCCGAATCCTCCTCGTCGCCGGTCATGTGGATTTCGATATTGGCGTCCTTCAGCGTGCCCGCCGCCTGCATCGCGCGGAGCGCCGCGACGATGACGACCATCCCGCCCTTGTCGTCGCCCGCGCCGGGACCTTCACCCATATCGCCCTTGCGGGTGAATTTCTGGAAGGGCGAGTCGGGTTCGAACACGGTGTCGAGATGCGCGATCAGGAGCAGGCGCTTCCCGTCGGGCCTGCCCGTGTGCGTCGCGATCAGATGGCCGGCGCGGCCGGTGTCGCGCATCGGCTTCCACTCGACCCTGAAGCCGAGCGGTTCGAGTTCGGCGCGCATCATCGTCCCGACCTTCTCGACGCCTTCGAGATTCAGCGAGCCGCTGTTCTGGTTGACGAGCCTTTCGAGCAGGGCGAGCGAACGGTCCTGTTCGGCCGCGACCGTTCCGGTCATCGCGCTTTCGGCTTTTGACAGCTTCGCCTCTGCGGTCGGCGCGAACGCGAGCTGAAGGGCGACGAGCGCAACGAACGGCAATGATTTCATGGGGAGGCCTCCTCTGGAGCGCTCTTGTGCCGCGCGCCTCCGGCCCCCGCAAGCGCTTAGCCCGGCCGCACCATGAAAATATCGCCGCCGAGGCCGACGATAAACAGATTGCCCGCACTATCCTCGCCGAAGGAGACGATCTGGCTGAGCGCGCCGGCGTCGGGCGCGAAATCCTCGTTGCGCCGGCCGAAGCGCGACGAGGCGAGCGTCTGACCGGGAACGAGGCTGGCGAAAGGGATCGACCAGATGTTGCCCGAAACGAAATCGGCGAAGACATATTGGCCCTGCAGGGAGGTTACCGGGCCGCGGTAGACATAGCCGCCGGTGATCGAATTGCCCTGTCGTGGGCCGCTGCCATGGCCATATTCGGCGACGGGATCGGTGAGGCCGGCGGGCGACGTGCCGGTAAAGGGCTGGGTTCCCTCCCTGAAGCGCCAACCGAAATTGAGCCCCGGCTGGGTCGTCGTGACGAGGTCGATTTCTTCACGCGCCCCCTGACCGACATCGGCGATGATCAGCGACGTACCCGAGAAGGACGTGCGAAACGGATTGCGGAGGCCGAGAGCATAGACATAGGGGTCGCCGCCACCGCCGATATAGGGATTGCCGGGTGCGGGCCTCAGGAAATCCCGGTCGGACGGCACCGAGGCGCCGGCATAGGGGTCGGGCACGACCCAGATCCGCAATATCTTGCCGAGCTGCGAATCGGGGTTTTGCGCATTGTTGCCGGGATCGCCCGCGCCGCCACCGTCGCCTACCCCGACATACAGATAGCCGTCGGGGCCGAAGACCATCGAACCGCCGTTATGGTTGTTCGCGCCGGGATGCGGGATGACGAGCCTCGCCAGCACGCGCGGCGATCCGGAGAGGGAGCCATATTCGCGAAGCTCGATATCGCCCGCGGCATTGGTGCAATAGATCATGAAGCGATCGGAATTCGCCGGGTTCGGCAGCAGCGCCATGCCAAGCAATCCGCGCTCGCCGTCGGTCGAGAGGTCGCCGACCGTGAAGAGCAGCGTCCTTGCGCCGGTCGACGGGGTCAGGCGATAGACCCGCCCGGCCTTTTCCAGCACATAGACATCGCCGCTTCCCGGAATGCCGAGAAGATATGTCGGCTGGTCGAACCCCGAACCGACGCGCGCGACCGAGATGCCCTCGCGACTGTTGGTGACGGTGATGTTGACCGTCTGCGTCGCGCTCGCGCCGGCATCGCTGACGCGGAGCTGGACGGCATAGACATTGTCGCCATCGGCATCGCCCGGCAGGTCGTAGTCGGGCGCTTCCCTGAAGCGCAGCGCGCCGGCGGCGGTGATCGAGAAGCGCGCCGCGTCGGCACCGCCGTCGATCGCGAAAGTCAGCGCGTCGCCATCGGGGTCGCTCGCGGTCGCCTGATAGGCGGCGGTCGTGTTTTCGGCGACGCTGACGGTCTGGAGCGAGGTGAAGGCGGGTGGGCCGTTAGCGGTCGGCGGGGTTCCGCCGCCGCCGCCTCCGCCTCCGCCTCCACAAGAAGTCAGAAGCAAGGGGGTGAGGGCGGCAAAAACGCGTAACCGCATGAAGGAACAGCCTTTCACGAACAAACCGACGCGGCGGGAGCCTGCCACCCGGCGAAGGGGATCGCAAGGGCGCCGGTTTGCCAACATTCGCGCAAGGCCGGCCCCACGTCAGGCGGGTTCCCGAGTTCTCCGCGGGGATTTGCGGGGGTGTAAAGAATATTTGACAGGCGGCGCTTCGATATGTAAAGAACTCTTTACAGGGGGCGGGCTTTGGAAAATCGGGTTCGACAGTATCGCGAAGGGGCGGGATGGAGTCAGGGCGAACTCGCCCGGCGGCTCGGCGTCTCGCGCCAGACGATCAACGCGGTCGAAACCGACAAATACGACCCCAGCCTGCCGCTTGCGCTCCGCATGGCCCGATTGTTCGGGCTCGAAGTGCGCGAGCTGTTTATCGATCATTGGATGCCGGAGGGTGAAGGATGAGCAAGGCCATGACCGGAGAAAAGGTGTCGCAGTTCAGGGCGTCGGCGTTGAAGATGCTGGTGGGCGCCGCGGTCGGCGGCGGCGTTTCGGCGGCGGCGCTCGCGCTGGCGGGTGCCGGACTGCTCGACGCGATGGGGCCTTCGCGGGTTGCGCTCGCCGGGGTCGGGCTGGTCTATCTGCTGATGGGCGGCTTCGTCGCCTTCGGGCTCGCCGCGCCGCAGGCGGGCGCCAAACTCCTCAATGTGGGCGATGCCGACGAGCTGCGCGACGACCGCGCCGGAATGGCGCGATCGGTTGCGGTGATGGGCGTTACGGGTGCGCTGCTGCTCCTGCTTGCGCTGGCGCGCTCGCCGGGTTTCGCGGCCGGCCCGGTGTCCGCCGAAGTCGCGATGGGGGCGCTGCTTCTGTCGACGGTGGCGGGGGTCTTCGCGAGCTGGCGCTGGCGGAATGCGTTCGACGAGCTCAATTGGCAGCTCGGCCTCGAAGGTTGCCTCTGGGCCTTCTGTATAAGCTGGGTCGTGCTGTCGCTCTGGGCGGCGGCCGACTTCCTCGGCTTCGGGGCGACATTGACCCCGATCGACGTCGTCACGACGCTTTCGGCGATGATGCTGCTCGGGTCGTTCGTCGCGATCGGCAAACGCGGCATGATGACGCGCTGACGCAAAGGGGAACGCAAAAAGGGCGTCCGGTTCCCCCGAACCGGACGCCCCCCTTGGCGTCGCTGATCGCGTGCGATCAGGCGCTGTAGTACATGTCGAATTCGACCGGGCTCGGGGTCTGCTCGAAACGATAGACCTCGTCCCACTTCAGCTCGACATAGGCTTCGATCTGGTCCTTGCTGAACACGTCGCCCTTCAGCAGGAAGTCGTGGTCGGCCATCAGGCTGTCGAGCGCTTCGCGGAGCGAACCGCAGACGGTCGGGACTTCGCTCAGTTCCTCGGGCGGCAGATCGTAGAGATTCTTGTCCATCGCGTCGCCGGGGTGGATCTTGTTCTGGATGCCGTCGAGCCCCGCCATCAGCAGCGCCGAATAGCAGAGATAGGGGTTCGCCATCGCGTCGGGGAAACGGAATTCGACGCGCTTCGACTTGGCGCCGGCACCATAGGGGATGCGGCACGAGGCCGAACGGTTGCGCGACGAGTAAGCGAGCAGCACCGGGGCTTCGAAGCCCGGGACGAGGCGCTTGTAGCTGTTCGTCGTCGGGTTGGTGAAGGCGTTGAGTGCCTTGGCGTGCTTGACGACGCCGCCGATGAAATAGAGGCACATGTCCGAAAGGCCGGCATAGCCGTTGCCGGCGAAGAGCGGCTTGCCCTTTTCCCAGATCGAGATGTGGGTGTGCATGCCGCTGCCGTTGTCGTCCTTGATCGGCTTGGGCATGAAGGTCGCGGTCTTGCCATAGGCGTGCGCGACCTGGTGCACGACGTACTTGTAGATCTGCATGCGGTCGGCGGTTTCGGTCAGCGTGCCGAAGGTCAGGCCAAGCTCGTGCTGCGCCGCGGCGACTTCATGGTGATGCTTGTCGCAGGGCAGGCCCATTTCGAGCATCGTCGAGACCATCTCGGCGCGGATGTCGACCGCGCTGTCGACCGGTGCGACGGGGAAATAACCACCCTTGGCGCGCGGACGGTGCGCGAGGTTGCCGCCTTCGTAGCTGCGGCCGGTGTTCGTCGGCAGCTCGATATCGTCGATCTCGAAGCCCGACTTGTTGTAGCCGGTTTCGAAACGGACGTCGTCGAACATGAAGAATTCGGCTTCGGGGCCGACATAGACGGTGTCGCCGATGCCGGTCGAGGCGACATAGGCCTCGGCGCGCTTCGCGGTGGTGCGCGGGTCGCGGGCATAGCCTTCGCCGGTCGACGGCTCGACGATGTCGCAGAAGATCACGAGCATCGGGGTTGCCGAGAAGGGATCGTCATAGACCGCGTCGAGGTCGGGCTTCAGGATCATGTCGCTCTCGTTGATCGCCTTCCAGCCCTCGATCGACGAGCCGTCGAACATCAGGCCGTCCTCGAGTTCATCCTCGCCGAGGATCGATGCGACCATGGTCAGGTGCTGCCACTTGCCCTTGGGGTCGGTGAAGCGCAGGTCGACCCACTCGATGTCGTTGTCCTTGATCCGCGCGATGATATCCTTGGGCTTCGTAGCCATCGTCCATGCTTCCTTCTTGCGAAATGGTCCGGCGTGCCGGGGGTTGTCGGGTTTTCGAAAATTATGAGCTGATTAAAGCGCATCCTCGTTGCGTTCGCCGGTGCGGATGCGGAGCGCGGTCTCGACCGGAATGACGAAGATCTTGCCGTCGCCGATGCGGCCGGTCTGCGCGGCGGCGGCAATCGCCTCCACCACACGTTCGGCCATCGAGTCCTCGACGATGACCTCGAGCTTCACCTTGGGCAGGAAGTCGACGACATATTCGGCGCCGCGATAGAGTTCGGTGTGACCCTTTTGCCGGCCGAAGCCCTTGGCTTCGGTGACGGTGATCCCGCTGACACCGACTTCGTGCAGCGCTTCCTTCACCTCGTCGAGCTTGAACGGCTTGATGATCGCCTCAATCTTCTTCACGCTTTTCGTCCCCCTTTGGGCTGGCCGCCGCCCTTCGCACATAAAGCCGGATCAGGTCTGCCTGTCCGGTTCACCCGTGAGTCGGTGCGGTGTCCCGCCATCTTGCACCAATCAAAAGCCGTGCCAATTGGCGAATCGCGAGGTTTCGGTAAGAAATTTGAAACGAAATACCGCCGCTGCCCAAGGGGTGGGCAGCGGCGGTATCCGAGTGCCTAATTTTTGAGCAATCAGCGCCCCATCGGGGCCGATGCGTCGGGCAAATTGGCCTTGGTCCAGTTCGACCGCTCGATGACATAGGCCCGAATCGCCTCGGCATCCTGCGGGGTGAGCACCCTCGCGAAGCTCACCATGCCGCGATCCTTGAGCGCACCATCGATGATGACCGACTTCCACGCGTCGGCGTTGGCCAGCGTGCCCGAGACGCGCAGGTCGGGGGTGAAGCCGTTGCCGATCGCGCTGTCGCCGTGACAGACGATGCAATAGCGCCCGAAATGGGCCTTGCCCGCCGCGACCTGCGCGGGGGTCCCGAACTGCGGCGGCGGGTTCCACGCGAGCGCGGTCGAGGCGGGCGGGGCGGGGAGCTTCATCGCGCCGCCGATCTTCATCACGACGAGGCGCGGGATGTTGGGAACCTTGCGTGTCACACCGCCCGCGACGCCGGCGACGAGCGGGAAGGCGCCGCCCTTGCTCGTCTGGAAGGCGACATATTGGACGCCGCCGACGCGGAAGGTCGAGGGCGCGCTGACGATCCCCGACTGCATGTCGAGGTCGAGCAACTGCCTGCCCGTGTCGGCGGCATAGGCGCGGAAGCGGCCGGTGCTCGTCCCCTGGAAGACGAGATTGCCCGCGGTGGTCATCGTGCCGCCGTTCCACGCCGCGGGATGGTCGACGCTCCATGCCACCTTGCCGGTGCGCGGGTCGAAGGCGACGAGGCGGCCGGTGGTCGCAGCGATCGCCGCCCTGAATGCGGCCTTGTCGTCGGGAAGCAGCGTCTTGTTCAGCGAGGTGCCGACATTGAAGCCGAGCACCTTGCGCTTGTCGAGCTCGTCCATGTCGGCAAGATAGCCCTGCGGAATCTGCTGCGCGGGGATATAGACGAGACCCGTCGTGGGGTTATAGCTCATCGGATGCCAGTTGTGCGCGCCGAGCGCGCCGGGGATGGCGATGAAGGGCTTGCCCGTCCGGTAGAAGCGCGCCTCGGGATTTTCGATCGGACGGCCGGTGGCGAGGTCGTAGCCGGTCGCCCAGTTGATCCCGTCGACGAAGGGTTTGGCATCGATCAGCTTGCCGTTCGTCCGGTCGATCGTGAAGAAGAAACCGTTCTTCGGCGCATGGTACAGCACCTTCACCGGCTTTCCGTCGACCTGCTGCTCGGCGAGGATGATCGGCTGGGTCGCGGTATAGTCCCACGTCTCGGCCGGGGTCTCCTGATAGTGCCACTTGTACTTGCCGGTGGTCGCATCCAGAGCCACGACGGACGAGAGGAACCAGTTGTCGCCCTCGCCGTTCGAGCGCGTGCCATGGTTCCATGGATTGCCGTTGCCGACGCCGAGATAGATCTGGTCGAGATCCTTGTCGTAGACGAT
>NZ_JAEMQX010000244.1 GCF_016463645.1 Sphingopyxis sp.
TCGAACTTGTAGGTCCAGCGGCCATAATAGGTCATCGTCCGGCCGCCGAACTTGCCGAAGCCGTCCTCGCCCTTCGCCGCGACGAAATCGGGGTCGTTGATCAGGAAGACCGCGACCTTGCCCTTCAGGTCCTGCCCCTTGAAATCGTCCCAGCCGCGCTCGGGCGCGCTGACGCCGTAACCGACGAATATCATCGGCGCCTTCGCGACGACGGCCTCGCTCTTCGGCTGGAGCGTCGAGACATAGATGTCGGTGCCGAAGGTCAGCGGCGTCGCCGCGCCCTTGCGGTCGAAGCCGAGCGTCGTCGGCGTGCCGAGGCGCGTGTGGAGCAGCGGCACCGGCTGCGTCCAGCCGCCGTCCGTGCCCGCGGGCTCGAGCCCCAGCGCCTGCAACCGGCCGATGAGATATCCGGTCGTGCGCTCTTCGCCGACGGTGCCCGGGGCGCGGCCCTGAAACTGGTCCGACGCGAGCGTGCGCACGGTTTCGGCAAGATTGGCGGCGTCGATGCCCGGCTCCGCCGATGCGGGCGCGGCGATGGCGGCAAGGACGAGGGCGGCGATGATGGGACGGGGCATGGAGGACTTTCTGTTCGTCAGCGGTCGAGGCAGCGTTGGAGATAGGCGCGCGCGCCGCCGAAGTCGCGCATTTCGATCGTCATCGGAGCGGCGCCGCCGATGCTGAGGGTCAGCGTCGGATCGGCGGGGAATTTGTCGAGATTCTCGACATGGCCGAGCGCGATGTCGTGCCACATGCGCCCCTCGCCGATCGGATAGCTCGTCACCTCGACCTTGCCGTCGCCGATGCCGGCGATCGCGAGTTTCGCCTCGCGCGGCTTCAGTTCGCGGCTCTCGTCCCTTTCGGGCGGTTCGGGGTCGCCCGCGCGGGCGCGGTCGGAAATGGCGAGCTTCATGTTCGACGTGTCGCTCGCGACCGAGAGCATCCAGCTGCGTTCGGCGTCGGCGGGATCGGTCCAGGTGACGCCGCACTGCATCTGCCCGCTCCACGGCGGATCGGCAGGGGTTGCGGCGGACCGGGCGGCGAGGAGCAGGAGAAGGGCGGAGAGGCTCATGGGCGGGCTTTCGGCTGTTTCCGGGGGCAGCCTAGGGGCTTTCGGGTTGCAATTGAAGCACATGGGCGTGTTTGAGCGCAAGAAACGGGGCGCGGCGGCCGCGCCGCGACGCCATGATCGCGGCATGACGACCGATCGAAACACCACAGGCGCGCCGGCGGCGACCGACGCACTCGGCGAAACGCTCGACCGCGAAGGCTGGGCGGTCCTGCCCGGACTGATCGACGCCGCGGCATGCGGCCGCCTTGCCGCGCTCTATGATGCGTCCGCGGGATTTCGCAGCCAGGTCCATATGGCGCGGCACGGTTTCGGCCGCGGCGAGTATCGCTATTTCGCCTATCCGCTGCCCCCGCTGGTCGAGGCGCTGCGCGCGATGCTCTATGCGCGGCTCGCGCCGCTCGCGAACCGGTGGCACGAGCGGATGGGGATGGCGGTGCGCTTTCCGCCCGACCACGCCGATTTCCTCGCGCGCTGCCATGGTGCGGGACAGCGGCGACCGACGCCGCTGCTGCTGCAATATGGCGCCGGCGACTATAATTGCCTGCATCAGGACCTGTACGGCGAGCATGTCTTTCCGCTGCAGGCCGCGGTGCTGCTGTCGGCGCCCGGCGAGGATTTCAGCGGCGGCGAGTTCGTGCTGACCGAGCAAAGGCCGCGGATGCAATCGAGGGCCGCCGTCGTTCCGCTGGCAAGGGGCGATGCGGTGGTGTTTGCGGTGAACGCGCGGCCCGTGCGGGGAAGCCGCGGCGATTACCGCGTGACGATGCGCCACGGGGTGAGCGCGATCCGGTCGGGACGGCGCCACACGCTGGGAATCATCTTCCACGACGCCGCGTGAGCGCCCTCAATCAGCCAGCGAGGCGATCAGATTGTCGCGCAGCTTCGCGACCGATTTCTGGACGTCGAGGAAGCTGTCGCCGAGCCCGGTCGCGTCGAACAACTCGTTGCCGATCTCTTCCTTGCGCAGTTCGCTGCCCTTCGGGGTCAGCCGGATGCGCACCTGGCGCTCGTCGGCGGGGTCGCGGCGGCGCTCGACGAAGCCCGATTGCTCGAGCTTCTTGAGGATCGGGGTAAGCGTGTTCGATTCGAGGAACATCTTTTCGCCGAGCT
>NZ_JAEMQX010000143.1 GCF_016463645.1 Sphingopyxis sp.
ATCGGCGGCGGCAACATCTTTCGCGGCATGGCGGGCGCCGCCAAGGGCATGGACCGCGCGCAGGCCGACTATATGGGCATGCTCGCGACCGTGATGAACGCGCTCGCGATGCAGAATGCGCTCGAGCAGCTTGGCGTCGAAACGCGCGTCCAGTCGGCGATCGAGATGGACAAGGTGTGCGAGCCGGTGATCCGCCGCCGCGCCGAACGCCATATGGAAAAGGGCCGCGTGGTGATCTTCGCCGCCGGCGTCGGGGCGCCCTATTTCACGACCGACAGCGGTGCCGCGCTCCGCGCCGCCGAAATGAAGTGCGACGCGCTGCTCAAGGGCACGAGCGTCGACGGTGTCTACAATGCCGACCCCAAGAAGGATTCGAGCGCGGTACGCTACGACACGCTGAGCTATGACCGTGTGCTCGCCGACAATCTGAAGGTGATGGACGCGAGCGCCGTGGCGCTGTGCCGCGACAATCATATCCCGATCGTCGTGTTCAATATCCGCGAGCCGGGCAATCTGGCGCGCGTGCTGGCGGGCGAGGGCGTTTCCACCGTCGTCACCGACGCGGGCTGACCAAATCAAGAGAGGAAAGACAGATGGCGAAATATGACAAGGCCGACCTCGAACGCCGCATGCACGGCGCGGTCGAATCGCTGAAGAGCGACCTCGCGGGCCTGCGCACCGGTCGCGCGCACACCGCGCTGCTCGATCCGGTGACGGTCGAGGTCTATGGCAGCCACATGCCGCTGAACCAGGTCGCCTCGGTCAGCGCGCCCGAGCCGCGCATGCTGTCGGTGCAGGTGTGGGACAAGTCGAACGTCGGTCCCGTCGACAAGGCGATCCGCTCGGCGGGTCTCGGGCTCAACCCGATCGTCGATGGTCAGATGCTGCGCCTGCCGATCCCCGAAATGACGCAGGAGCGCCGCAAGGAGCTGTCGAAGCTCGCCGGCCAATATGCCGAAAAGGCGCGCGTCGCCGTCCGCAACGTCCGCCGCGACGGCATGGACAATCTGAAGGCAGACGAGAACAAGAAGGAAATCAGCGAGGACGATCGCAAGCGTTCGGAAACCGAGGTCCAGAAGCTGACCGACGCGACGATCGCCGAAATCGACGCCGCCGCGACCGCCAAGGAAAAGGAAATCCTGGGCTAGTGGATCGGTCGGTTTCCGGGACCCTGTACAGATCATGACGACACCAGCCGCCAGCCACGGCGCACGCCATGTCGCCATCATCATGGACGGCAATGGCCGCTGGGCTAGGAAGCGTCTGCTGCCTCGCGTCGCCGGCCACAAGGCGGGGGTCGAGGCGGTGCGCACGATCGTCCGCGCGGCAGGCGACCTCGGTATCGAGGCGATGACGCTTTACGCCTTCAGTTCCGAAAACTGGAAGCGGCCCGAGGAAGAGGTCAATGACCTGATGGGGCTGATGAAGCGCTTCATCCTGTCCGACCTCGACGAATTCGCCGCGAACGATGTGAAGCTGAAAGTCATCGGCAACTGGCGGGCGCTTGCGCCCGACGTCGTCGCGCTGATCGAGAATGCGCTCGACCGCACCTCGGGCAACAAGCGCACGACGCTCGCGGTCGCGCTCAACTATGGCGCGCAGGACGAACTGGTGCGCGCGGCGACCGCTGCGGCCGCATCGGGCGAGATCACGGCCGAGGCGATCGAGGCGAACCTCGATACCGCCGACATGCCGCCGCTCGACCTGCTCATCCGCACGTCGGGCGAGGTGCGGCTGTCGAATTTCCTGCTCTGGCAGTCGGCCTATGCCGAACTCTATTTCACCGACATATTGTGGCCGGACTTCAAACCGGCCGATCTGAAAGCGGCGCTCGACCATTTCGCGCGCCGTGATCGCCGCTACGGGGGACTTTAGGGCATGACGGCAGCGGGCAAATCGGACCTGTGGGTGCGGATCGGATCGGCGATCGTCCTGTTCGCGATCGCGGGCACCGCGCTGTGGTTCGGCGGCATCGCCTTCGGCTTGCTGCTCCTTGTCGGCGGCGCGCTCGTCCTCGTCGAATGGTTTCAGCTCGTGAAGCGCATGACGCTTGGCGGGGGCAGCAAGACTGCGCTCAATATCCTTGGACCCATCCTCGTGCTCGGCGCGATGGCGGGACTCTGGTTCATCCGCGACCGTCTGGGCGTTACTGCCGCGCTCTGGGTCTTCGGCATGGTCTGGGCGACCGACATCGGCGCCTATTTCGCCGGCCGCGCCTTTGGCGGAGCGCGTCTCGCACCCAGGATCAGCCCGTCGAAGACCTGGTCGGGGCTCATCGGCGGCATGGTCGCCGCGCTGATCGCCAGTGCCACCATCGGCGACCGCGCGGGCATCGTCGGCGTGCCGCTGTGGATCGGCCTGTTCATGGGGCTGCTCGCGCAGCTCGGCGACCTCGCACAAAGCTGGATGAAGCGGCGCGCGGGGGTCAAGGATTCGGGCAAGCTCATTCCCGGACACGGCGGCCTGTTCGACCGCGTCGACGGGGTGCTGCCGGTCGCGCTGCTGCTCGGCGCGCTCGCGTTCGTGAGCCAGATCGCCGTGCGGGCGGCGGGCTGAAATGAGGCAGCGTCGCCTCTCGCTGTTCGGGGCCACGGGATCTGTCGGGCAGTCGACGCTCGATCTCGTCCGCCGCGACGGTGAAAGCTGGCGCGTTGCCGTGCTCACCGCCAATTGCGACGTCAGGGAACTGGCGAGGCTTGCGAAGGAATTCCGTCCCGATATCGCGGTGGTTGCCGATGAAAGCTGCCATGAAGCGCTGAAGGAGGCGCTCGCGGGTACGGGTATCGAAACCGCCGCCGGTGCCGCCGCGCTCGTCGAGGCGGCGCTGCGCCCGACCGATCTCGTCATGGCCGCCATCGTCGGCACCGCCGGCCTTGCTCCGACGATGGCCGCGCTGGCGGCCGGTTATGACGTCGCACTCGCCAACAAGGAGGCGCTGGTCTCGGCGGGCGAGTTGATGACCGCGGTCGCGCGCACCTCGGGCGCGACGATCCTGCCTGTCGACAGCGAGCATAATGCGATTTTCCAGTGCCTTGCGGGCGGGCGGGTCGACCAGGTGCGCCGGATCATCCTGACCGCGAGCGGCGGCCCCTTCCGCACCATGAGTGCCGCGGACATGGCGCGGGTGACGCCGGAACAGGCGGTTGCGCATCCGAACTGGTCGATGGGCGCGAAGATCAGCGTCGATTCGGCGACGATGATGAACAAGGGGCTCGAACTGATCGAGGCGCATCATCTGTTCCCCGTCGGGCTCGACCGCATCGAGATACTCGTCCATCCGCAGTCGGTGATCCACAGCCTCGTCGAATATATCGATTGCTCGACGCTCGCGCAGCTCGGCTCGCCCGACATGCGCATCCCGATCGCGTCGGCGCTCGCCTGGCCGCAGCGCATGGCGACGCCGTGCGCGCCGCTCGATCTTGCCAGCATCGCGCGGCTCGATTTCGAGGCGCCCGACGAGGTGCGCTTTCCCGCGACCGCGCTCTGCCGCGCCGCGATCGCCGAGGGTGGTGCGCGCCCCGCGCAGCTCAACGCCGCAAACGAGGTGGCGGTCGCCGCTTTCCTTGGCGGACGGATTTCCTTCCCCGCGATCGTCGACACAGTGCGCCGCGTGATCGATGCCGAGGCGCCCGCGGTGCCCGCATCGCTTCAGGACATATTCAGCGTCGATGCCGCATCCCGCGCGGCTGCGCAGCGTTTTGTGGACCAGTATGAACATGCTTGACGTACCGCTTTGGCTTTATCCGATCGCGTTTCTGGCGGTGCTGGGGCCGCTCGTGTTCGTGCACGAATATGGCCATTACATCGTCGGCCGCTGGTGCGGGGTGAAGGCCGACACCTTCTCGATCGGTTTCGGGCGCAAGATACTCGGCTGGACCGACAAGCGCGGCACCGAATGGAAGATCGGCTGGCTGCCGCTCGGCGGCTATGTCCAGTTCGCGGGCGACCGCGATGCGGTGAGCCAGCCCGATGCGTCGTGGCAGCACCTGCCCGCCGAGCAGAAATCGCATACTTTTCCTGCGCAGCCCGTGTGGAAGCGCATGCTCATCGTGCTGGCGGGGCCTGTCACGAATTTCCTGTTCGCGATTGCGATCTTTGCCGTCTTTGCGATGATTTACGGTGTCGGTCGCACACTGCCCGTCATCGGCAAGGTCGATGCCGGACGGCCGGCAGCCGAAGCCGGGCTGCTCGCCGGTGACCGGATCATATCGGTTGATGGGCAGTCTATCGAATTGTTCACCGATCTTCCGCGTGCCATCTCGTTCAATCTCGCGAAGCCCGCTCAACTGGTCGTCGAGCGCGGTAGCGATCGTTTTACGCTGACGCTGAAACCGCAGATGATTACCGAGACCGATGCATTCGGCAACAGATCGCAACGCGCAATTCTCGGTATCTGGCCCGGCGAGCCCGTCTATACGGCTGTCGGTCCGGTCGAGGCTCTGCGCGTGGGTGTCAACCAGACCGTCGGTATCGTCCGCCTGACCGGCTCGATCATGCAGCAGTTCCTGACCGGTCAGCGTTCGATCAAGGAAATGGGCGGCCCTGTTAAAATCGCAAAGGCATCCGGTGAGGCGGCGTCGCTGGGGATTGAGGATCTGATCCTGTTCACCGCCTTCATTTCCATCAATCTCGGGTTCATCAACCTCTTGCCATTGCCGATGCTCGATGGCGGTCATCTGGCTTTTTACGCCTATGAGGCGATCCGGCGACGTCCCGCGCCCGCGCAGGCGCAGGAATGGGCGTTCCGATTCGGCTTTGCGGCAATCGTGACGTTGATGCTGGTCGTGACTTTCAACGATTTGGGCTCAATTGGCGTGTGGGACGGGATCGCCCGCTTGATTGGTTAGCGAGTCTGGGGCAGGGAGTGGCGCGCAAACCCGCGGTCAGGCGGGTTTGTCGCATTTGAGTTATTTTTTCGGGATGAACAGCGTGGCTTCACACAAATATCCGGGCCGGACGCAGCTGTCGGTGATTCTTCTGGCCGGCACGATGCTTGCGACGCCGGTGATGGCGCAGGATGCTGCGCCGCCGCCGATCCCCGCGCCGACGGTCCCCGCACCGGCTCCCGAAGCCGCGCCGGCGGCGACGACGGTCCAGTCGATCACCGTCGTCGGCAACCAGCGGCTCGAGGCGCAGACGATCCTGTCGTATCTGCGCCTGCGCGTCGGTCAGCAATATGACCGCTCGGTGCTCGACCAGGCACTGAAGGACCTGGCCGCCACCGAATTGTTCAAGGATTTCCAGATCACCGACAATAATGGTGCGCTGACGATCCAGGTCACCGAAAACCCGGTGATCAACCGCGTCATCCTCGAAGGCAACAAGCGCCTGAAGGAAGACAAGATCCGTCCCGAGATCAAGCTCGCGCCGCGCCAGATATTCACCCGGTCGAAGGTCCGCGCCGACGTCGCGCGCATCATCGAGCTCTACAAGCGGCAGGGCCGCTTCGCCGCGACGGTCGAACCCAAGATGGTGTCGCTCGACCAGAACCGCGTCGATGTCGTGTTCGAGATCAACGAAGGGCCGAAGTCGAAGGTCCGCCAGATCAACATCATCGGCAACGAGAAGTTCAGCGACGGCGATCTCAAGGACGAGATGGCGACGAAGCAGTCGAGCCTGATGACGATCCTGTCGTCGAACACCAGCTACGACCCCGATCGCCTCGCCTATGACCAGCAGAAGCTGCGCCTCTTCTACCTGACCAACGGTTACGCCGATTTCCGCGTGATTTCGGCGGTTGCGGAGCTGACGAGCAACAAGCAGGACTTCATCATCACCTATGTCGTCGAGGAAGGCGAGCGCTACAAGTTCGGCGACGTCGACGTGAAGAGCGAGATCCGCGACTTCCAGCCCGAGACGCTGAAGAAACTGCTGCCGATGCACACCGGCGACTGGTACGACGCCAAGCTGGTCGAGGACACGGTCGAAAGCCTCAGTGAAACCGCGGGCCTGTTCGGCTACGCCTTCGCCGATATCAATCCCGAATTCCGCCGCGACCCCGAAACGCGGACGATGGCGATCACCTTCAACGTCGCCGAAAGCCCGCGTACCTACGTCGAGCGCATCGACGTCAACGGCAACACGCTGACCCACGACAAGGTGGTCCGCCGCGAATTCCGCCTGAACGAAGGCGATGCCTTCAACAGCTTCGGTATCAAGCGCACCGAGAACCGCATCAACAGCCTCGGCTATTTCCAGGAGAATCTGGAAATCGAGCGCAAGGAAGGCACGACGCCCGACCGCATCATCCTCGAAACCAATGTCGAGGAAAAACCGACGGGCGAACTGTCGCTGTCGGCCGGTTTCTCGTCGATCGAGAATTTCCTGCTGCAGGCCTCGATCCGCCAGCGCAACTTCCGCGGTCTCGGCCAGCAGCTGCAGGCTTCGGTCAACTATTCGAGCTATTCGAAGTCGATCGAACTCGGCTTCACCGAACCCTATCTGTTCGACCGCAACATCTCGATCGGCGGCAGCGTCTATCGCCGCGACCTCAATTCGTTCAACTTCATCAACAATGATCGCCGGACGACGTTCCAGCAGATCACGACGGGTGCACAGGTCAACGTTGGTGTCCCGCTGACCGAATTCATGTCCTTCTTCGGCCGTTACAGCATCAACTTCGACGATGTGACGCTCGACCGGGACATCTATTATTTCGGCGGCGAGTGCGATCCGCTCGTTGCGGGCCGCTACCTCTGCGACGCGATCGGCAACCGGACCACCTCGCTGATCGGCTATACGCTCGCCTATGACGACCGCGACAACCGCCTGCGCCCGACGCGCGGCCAGTCGCTGTCCCTGAGTCAGGATTTCGCGGGCCTCGGCGGCAGCGTCAAATATGTCCGCACACGCGCGAACGCGTCGAAGCACTTCAACCTCGGCAGCCGTTTCATCCTCAACGTCTCGGCAGAGGGCGGCTATATCTACCCGTTCGGCGGGCGCCCGACCCCGACCAGCGACAAGGTCCGCCTGACCGACCGCTTCTTCCTCGGCGAACCGCAGATGCGCGGCTTCGACATTCGCGGCGTCGGTCCGCGCGTCATTCGTTATGGCGTCGACAACAGCGATCCCGCCAATCCGATCGTCGTCACCGACGGCCGCAGCGATCGCGGCCAGATCGACGACGCGCTCGGCGGCCGCGCCTATTATCAGGGCCGGATCGAGCTCGATATCCCGCTCGGCACCGGCGCGAAGGAAATGGGACTTCGTCCGTCGATCTTCCTCGACGTCGGCTCGGTGTTCAGCGTCCGCCGTCCGACGCTGACGACGCTTGCCAATTTCAAGGAAACCGACCCCAATGCGCCCGGTTTCGGCCTGACCAAGTCGCTTTGCCGCAATGCGAGCACGGGGGCCACCCAGTTCGCAACGGAAACGATGACGACGCCGGAAGGCGGCGTCCCGACCGGCACCGGCCAGTACACGACCTGCCCGGAAAATTTCTCGCTCCTCAATCCGTTCGAGGAACGCTTCTTCGGCGACACCTGGATGCCGCGCGTGTCGATCGGCGCCGGGGTGAACTGGAACTCTCCTTTCGGTCCCTTCCGGATCGACTTCGCTTACGCCCTTCGCAAAGAAGAGGGCGATGACACCAAACGCTTCTCATTCAACGTAGGAACCCAATTCTGATGAAGAAAATTATTGTCGCTTCGGCGCTGGCGATCGCCACGCTGTCGGTTTCGCCCATCCTGTCGGCTCCCGCCATCGCGCAGGCGAAGGGTGTCGGCGTCGCCGACGTCCGCATCGCCGCGGCGCGTTCGAACGCATTCCAGACCGCGTCGAAACAGATCGAGACGACCTACAAGGCGCAGATCGACCAGCAGCAGTCGCGCGGCCAGACGCTGCAGGCCGAAATCAACGTCCTGATCGCGAAATATAACGAAGAGGCGAAAAAGACGCCGCAGAACCAGGCGGCGCTCCAGGCCGCGGCAAAGGCCGTCCAGGACAAGCGCCAGGCCGCGCAGACCGAGCTGGGCCAGATCGGCGCGCCGGTCGATCTCGCGATCGCCTATGTCGAGGATCAGATCAGCGTTCGCATGAACGAAGCCATCAAGGCGGCGATGACCGCGAAGAAGATCGACCTGCTGCTCAACCCCGACGCGGTGCTGGCGCGTGAGAACAATGTCGACATCACCGACGCGGTGGTGACCGAGCTCAATCGCATCCTGCCCAATGTTTCGATTGCGGTTCCGGCCGGCTACCAGCCGGGCCAGCTCGTCCAGCAGCGCAACCAGCAGCTGATGGATCAGGCACGCGCCGCGCAGGGCACGACGACGCCCGCACCCGCGCCGACCGGCACCGCGCCGACGACCCGCTAAGCCCGATGGCGGACGGGGAAATAACCGACGGCGCAATGGGGCCGGTGGATATCCGCCGGATCCTGACGCTGCTGCCGCATCGTTATCCGATGCTGCTCGTCGACCGGGTGGTCTCGATGGTGAAGGACACCACGATCCACGCGGTCAAGGCGGTGACGATGAACGAGCCCTTCTTTCAGGGGCATTTCCCCGGCCGGCCGATCATGCCCGGCGTCCTCATCGTCGAGGCGCTGGCGCAGGCCGG
>NZ_JAEMQX010000144.1 GCF_016463645.1 Sphingopyxis sp.
CGTCCGCCAGGATTGGGGGATCGGCGGTGAGTTGCTGGCGCAGAAAGTGCTCGACCTGGTGGCCGGAAAAGCCGTGGATTCGTGGGCGATGCCGGTGGAATTGATCATCCGCGAGAGTTAGCCGGAAGTTGGCGAAGGTGCCGCGTGGCGCGCCATGAAATGCAAAATGGTATCGATACCTTGACATCGATACCATTTTGCGGGAAACCGTCGTTCGAGAGCGAAGGCCGGTGAGTCTTTGCCACGGGTGAGGATGGCGTGGCGCATATCGAACATTCCGAAGCGATGCAGCTCGTGCGGCGCGGTGCGGCGGCGACCGGTGCGGAGGCGCATGCGCTTTTCGCCCTCGCGGGCGGGCTCGTCGGGGTCGAGGGTGTGATCGACGAACGTGCCGACATGCCCTGTGCCTATCTGCCCGACGCCTATGTCAGCCGGCCGATCACCTATCATGAAAGCTTTCCCGGCTATGCGACCGCGACCGACACGCGGATCGCCTGCCCCAGCCCCGTGCTCCTTCGCCTCCGGATCGATGGCGAGCCGGTCGATTTCCACGCGGCCGAGCTTGTCGACACCGAAAGCACGCTCGATTTCGCATTCGGCCAGCTGCGCCGCCGCTCGCGGTGGCGACTCGCCGGCGGGCGGATGCTCGAAATCGCGGTCGACCGCATCGTCCCCCTGACGGGCGCGGCCGTGGTCGCGTCGCGAATCCGCATCCGCCCGATCGACTTTGGCGGCGCGATCGAGGCACGGCTGACCTACGGGACCGACAGCGCGAACCCCGGCGCCGCCGAGATCGACGACCCGCGCATTTCAGCACGGCTGCGGCCTGCATGGCATGTCACTCCCCCCCTGCCGGGCGATCCGTCCCCCGTCGTCCGGTTCGCCCAGGACGCCGTCGAGATCGCCTATCGCCAGCATGTCGCCTGTCCCGCCGCCGAGGTTGCGGGGGTCGATGCGGGACATGTCGTGCGCGGCGCGCTGGTTGGCGGCGGCACCCTGACCGTCGACCGGGTGGTGACGCTCGCCGCGGCGCGTGGCCGCCCGGTTGATCTCGCGGCGCTGGACGGCGCCGAGGTCGATTTCGACGCAATCGCGGAAGACCAGCGTGCCGCGACGCAGGCGCTGTGGGATCGCGCGAGCCTGGCGATCGACGGCGACGATGCGCTGACCGCGGCGCTACGCTTCGACCTGTTCCAGCTCCACCAGTCGGCGAGCCGCGATGCGAACCACAGTATCGGTGCCAAGGGACTCACCGGCGAAGGTTATGAGGGCCATTATTTCTGGGATGCCGAAACCTTCATGCTGCCGGTGCTCGCGCTGCAGATGCCGGAGCGGGCGAAGATCTTGCTCGCCTATCGCATCGGCAAGCTTGCCGCCGCTCGCGCGCATGCGAGGGCGCTGGGTCATGCGCACGGCGCGCTCTACCCGTGGCGGACGATCGCGGGCGACGAATGTTCGTCGCACTATCCGACGGGATCGGCACAATATCATATCAATGGCGACATCGCCTATGCGCTCGCGCTCTATGTCGCGGCTTCGGGCGATGAGGCGTTCCGCGCCGAAGCCGCCGAAATGCTGTTCGAGACCGCGCGCATGTGGATCGGGATCGGCGAATTCGATGCGCGGCGCGGCGGCGCATTTTGCATTTACGGCGTAACCGGGCCCGACGAATATTCGGCGCTCGTCGACAATGATTTCTACACCAACGCGATCGCGCGCCGCCATCTTGCCTATGCGGCCGAGACCGCCGACTGGCTGCGATCGCGCGGCGATCTTGCGCCGCTGGCCTCCGCAATCGACCTTGATGATGACGAGGTGGCGACATGGCGCAGGGCGGCGGAGGCGATGTGGCTGCCGGTCGATCCGGCGCTCGGCATCAATCCGCAGGACGACGCCTTTCTGGGCCGTCCCGAGCTGCCCGGCCTGACGTCGGCGCGCACGGGCGACGGACCGCTGCTGATGCGCTATCACCCGATGATCCTGTTCCGGCATCAGGTCGCGAAACAGGGCAATGTCGTCCAGGCGATGGCGATGGATCTCGTGCCGATGCCCATGTCGCGGCAGCGCCGGAATTTCGACTATTACGGCCGCGTCACGACGCATGATTCGACGCTCTCGTCGGTTTCCTTCGCGATCGTCGCGGCGCGGCTCGGCGACGAGGCAGCCGCGCTCGACTTCATGCGCGAATGCGCGTTCGTCGACCTCGAGAACCGTCACGGCAATACATCGCACGGGCTCCACATGGCGGCGCTTGCGGGAAGCTGGCTGGTGCTGGCGCAGGGGTGGGGCGGCTTGCGGCTCGACGGACCGGTGCCGGCCTTTGCGCCCAAGCTGCCGTCGGTCTGGACCGGCTATCGTTTTCGCATGCAATGGCGCGGCAGCGTGATCGAGCTTGCCGTCGACAGGGCGGGTTGCACATATCGCCTGCTGTCGGGCACGCCGCTCGACATCCTCGATCATGGCCGCGCGGTACGGGTTGGCCCGGATCCCGCCTTCCTGCCGCGCCCCACATTGAAGGGTGTCATCTTCGATCTCGATGGTGTGCTGACCGACACGGCGGAAGATCATTATCAGGCGTGGCAGGCACTCGCCGACAGACATGGCCTCGTGTTCGACCGCATCGTCAACGAGCGATTGAAAGGGGTCGACCGCGCGAGCTCGCTGCGCCTGATCCTCGATCAGGCGGGGGCAAAGGTCGATACTGCGGTGTTCGACGCGATGCTGGCGGAAAAGAACGCCATCTATCGCACCCGGCTCGCCGTCTATTCGCCGGCCAATCTCTTTGCCGGAGTGAACGAGCTGTTCGCCGGGCTGCGCGCCGCCGGGCTCCGGATCGGCCTCGCCTCGGCGAGCCGCAACGCGGGCGATGTCGTGCGGTTGCTCGGCATCGCGGACCAGTTCGATTTCATCGCGGACGCCGGCGCCGTCGCCCACGGCAAGCCTGCCCCCGACATTTTTCTGGCCTGCGCCGACGGCATGGGCCTGCCCCCCGACGCGTGCGTCGGGGTCGAGGACGCGCAAGCGGGAATTGCGGCCATTCATGCGGCGGGCATGGTGGCCATTGGCATCGGGTCGGAAGAGGCGCTGCCCGAAGCCGAGATCAACGTCCCCGCCATAGGCGATCTGACGCTCGAACGCATCCTGTCGGCAGAACGGGAAGCGGCGGCGCGCGGGCGCCTGTCAATCAGAACAGGTAAAGTGGAGGATATGCCATGTTGAAACGGACCCATCTGCTGTCGTCGATCGCGCTTCTCGCGATGCCGACGACGGCGTTCGCCCAGGAAGCGCCTCAGCCCGACGACGGCGCCGCGGCCAATGAGGAAATCGTCGTCACCGGCACCGCCGGTGGCGGGATCAACCGCCAGGATGCAGCTTTCGCGATCACCAGCATCAGCTCGGACGCGATCGACCGCGCCGCGCCGAACAGCACCGCCGACCTGTTCAAGGTCATCCCCGGCGTGTCGGCCGAAAGCTCGGGCGGCCAGAATGGTGCGAACATTTTCGTGCGCGGCTATCCGTCGGGCGGCGACGCCGAATTCGTCACGCTGACCGTGCAGGGCGTTCCCTTCTTCTCGCCGCCGACCTTGTCGTTTCTCGAAAACACGCAGCTCATCCGTATCGACGAGACGATCGAGCGCGTCGAAGCGGTCCGCGGCGGCACCGGCGCGCTGTTCGGCAATGGCCAGCCCGGCCTCACCGTCAACTTCGTCCAGAAGGAGGGCGGCCGCGATTTCGAAGGCCTCGTGAAGGCCAGCATCACCGACTATGGCGACCTGCGCGGCGACATGTTGCTGTCGGGCCCGCTCGGCGAAAACACCAGCTTCATGGTCGGCGGCTATTATTCGAGCGGCGAAGGCATCCGCAGCCCCGGCTTCACCGCCGAGAAGGGCGGCCAGATCACCGCGAACATCCGCCACGATCTCGACAAGGGTTCGCTCCTCGTCTTCGCGCGCTACCTCAACGATCGCGGCCAGTGGCTGCTGCCGATCCCGGTGATCCGCGACGGCGACAAGGTGCGCCAGTTCGGCAATATCGACCCCGGCACCGGCGTGCTCGCGGGTCCCGAAACGCGCCTCGCGGTGCTGCCCGACGGCACGCGCGCCGACCTTGCCGACGGCCGCGGCGCCAGGCTGATCAACCTCGGGACCAATTTCGACTACGAGATCGGGGAGGGCTTCCAGCTGCGCTATCGCGCGAGCTACCTCAAGGGCGATGCCGACACGACGGGGCTCGTCCCCGCCAGCACCGCGATGACCGCCGACGCCTATGCCGCTTCGCTCGGCAGCACGGTCGGCAGCCTGACCTATGTCAACGGGGGGCAGGCGGTGGCCGGCGATCAGCAGGTGATCCGCGCGGGCACGTGGATCGTGCGCAAGCAGATCGAGGATTTCACCAACGACCTCGCGGTCGAATGGGAAAGCGGGAACAACAAGTTCACCGTGGGCGCCTATTATTCGGACTTTTCGTCGGACGATCAGTGGAATCTCGGCAACGTCCACCTGCTGACCGCCGAAAACCACGGTCGCCTGCTCGACCTGACGCTCGCCAACGGCCAGGTCGCGACGAACAACGGCTATACGCAAGGATCCTTCTTCAACGTCAACGCTGCCTATGACGGCCGCGAATATGCCTTTTACGCGGTCGACGAGTATCAGATCACCCCCGAACTGCGCTTCGACGCGGGCCTGCGCTATCAGAATTACAAGGCGACGGGCACGATCGAGAACAACAGCTCGGTCGACATCGACGGCGATCCCGACACACTCTATGACAATGGCACCGCGGTACTCAACGGCACCTTCCGCAACATCGCGTACAAGAAGGGCGCCTGGTCGTGGACCGCGGGGCTCAACTACGACTTCTCGTCGTCGGTCGGTGCCTATGTCCGCTACAATCGCGGCAACACCAATCCCTTCTTCGACAATCTGCGCGACGGGATTTTCGTGTCGCCGCGCGTCGACAATTTCGAGGGCGGGCTGAAGGTCCGCACCGACCTCGTGTCGCTCTACGCCACGCTGTTCCATACGAAGTTCAAGGGGCTGGTGACGACGGTGATCCAGAACGGCGCGCCGGTTGCCGACATCGGCGGCGCGCGCAGCACGGGCATCGAGCTCGAGGGTCAGATCCGACCGGTCGACAATTTCGCGATCGCCTTTTCGGGCACCTGGCTCGACGCGAAGTACCGCGATTTCTTCGCGGGCGGCGGCACGATCGACCTCAGCGGCAACCGGGTGCAACGCCAGCCGAAATGGCAGTGGCGCGTGACCCCGTCGTACGACATCGAATTCGGCGACAACAGCAAGGTCTCGCTCTATTCGACCTTCTCCTATGTCGGCGACCGTTTCTCCGACACCGCGAACACCCAGTCGCTGCCGCATTATTTCAAGATCGATGCGGGCGTGACCGTCGACGTCAACAAGGCGCTGACCTTCGCTGTCACCGCCGACAATCTGACCGACAAGGTCGGGCTGACCGAGGGCGATCCGCGTACGCTGGGGCAGACGGGGGGCGAGGTCGTCAACGCGCGGCCGATTCTCGGGCGGTCGTTCCGCTTCAGCGCGGCCTATAAATTCTAGGGATCATCCCTCCCTTGGGTGGCCGCGGCCTCTTCGCGGCCACCTCTTCTTTTCCCGAGGCCCTTCTTTTTCTAAGGACAGCCGATGGCACGCACCCGACTGATCGCCGCGCTGATCCTGACCTATGTCGCGTTCGCGATGCTGCTCAACAGCGTCGGCACGGTCATCCTCCAGTCGATTTCCAGCTTCCACGTGACCAAACCCGAGGCGAGCACGCTCGAGGGGTTCAAGGACATCACGATCGCGATCGTGTCCTTCCTGACCGCGAGCTACCTGCCGCGGCTTGGTCTTCGCAACGCGCTGATCGGCGCGCTGTCGCTTGCGATCATGGCGTGCATCGTCATGCCGATCGCCGGTGGCTTCGGTGTCGCGCAACTGCATTTTGCAATGGTCGGCGCGGCGTTCGCGGTCGCCAAGGTCGTCGTCTATTCGACGATCGGCCTCGTCACCGACGGTCCGCGCGCGCACGCCAGCCTGACCAGCCTGATCGAGGGCATGTTCATGCTCGGGGTGCTCTCCTCCTATTGGGTGTTCAGCGCCTTCATCGATCCCGCCGGGCTGCGCTGGCTCAATGCCTATTGGGTGCTCGGCGCGATCACGGCGCTGGCACTCGTCCTGTTGCTGACCGCGCCGATCGACGAGCATCGCGCGCATGACGGCGAAGCCGATGCGGGCGACGGCCCGCCGTTCGTCGCGATGCTGAAGCTCGCGGCCCTGCCGCTGGTGCTGATCTTCGTCGCCTGCGCCTTCCTGTTCGTGCTGATCGAGCAGGGAATCCAGAGCTGGCTTCCGACCTTCAACAACGAGGTGCTGCACCTGCCTGCGCAGATGAGCGTCCAGGCGGCCAGCCTCTTCGCGGCCTGCCTCGCGATCGGGCGTTTCGGCGCCGGCGCGGTGATGGCGCGCTTCGACTGGTATCCGGTGCTGAACACATGCCTCGCCGCGCTCGCCGCGCTGATCATCCTCGTGCTGCCGCTCGCTGACGGGCTGACGCCGGGGGCGATCCACAGCTGGGCCGATGCGCCGGCCGCGGCCTTCCTCTTTCCGCTGATCGGGATCGCGCTCGCACCCGTCTATCCCACGATCATCTCGGTAATGCTGAGCGCGATGCCGAACCGCCAGCATCCGCCGCTGATGGGTCTGGTCGTCGTCTTCTCGGCGCTGGGCGGGACGACGGGATCGATCATCACCGGGGCGCTCTTCGCCCATCTGGATGGCCGGACGGCCTTTACATCGATGCTGGTGCCGACCGCGCTCCTCGCTGCGGGGCTGTTCGTCCTGCGCCGACGGATCCGGTCGTCGGGATCGTCGCGGCTGTCGTCAGCCCGCTGAAAAATTCAGCGTGGCGAGCGCGATGATGAAAAGGAGGATGACGGCCGCGAACAGCGCCGTCACTGCGGTAAACAGGAACGCGCTCGCCGGGCGCCGGGCATAGTGTCCGTCGCTTTCGCCCGGCGCAGCGAATTCGGGAGCCGCGCCCTCTTCCCCGTCGTGGGGTGCCTTGAGCAGCGCCGCGCTGATTGCGCTCGCGGGGACGGGCGACAGAAACTCGCACCCGAAGAGCCGGCCTTCGTTACGAACGACGCGCGCGGGTGCGGCACCCAGTTCGGGGAGCACGAGCAGAAAGGTCTCGCCGACCGCAAAGGCGGCGTCGGTCTCGATCAGCAGCCCGGTTCGCGAGAGGTCGCGGATGATGACGGCCGATTCGGCGGTCGCCGATCGCGCGGCGACGTCGAGCCGGAGCGTGCGGCGCTGCGTCCGCCGCCGGTCGGCCGTTTCGGCCGGTCCCGCAATATGGGCTCGCAAGGATCTCACCGCGCGTCTCCTTTTGACGGTCATCATCGCGCGGCAACCTTAATATTGCCTTGTCGCGGCCAATTTCCTCTCTCCGGAAACAAGGGCGTTTTAAACCCCGCGCGGCTTCAGCGTCAGCGGGAGTCCGGCGGTCAGCAACGCCACTTCATCCACGGTCGCGGCGACCGACTGATTGAGCTGCCCCGCCGCGTCGCGAAACGCCCGGGCGAGCGCATTGTCGGGCACGATGCCGAGGCCGACCTCGTTGGCGACGAGGATCAGTGTGCCGTCGAAGCGGGCGATCGCGTCGCATAGCTGCCTGTTGGCCAACGGGATATCGGCGTCGGCAAGCAACAGGTTCGACACCCAGAGCGTCAGGCAGTCGACGAGTACGACTGCTCCGCCACCGCCGAGCGCATCGATCGCAGCGGGCAGGTCGCGCGGCGCCTCGACGGTGGTCCAGCGTGCGTCGCGGTCGGCGCGGTGGCGCGCGATCCGGTCGCGCATCTCGTCGTCGAAGGCTTCGGCGGTCGCGACGAAAACGAGCTGCCGCCCCGCCGCCTCGGCTCGCGCCTGCGCATAGCGGCTCTTGCCCGAGCGCGCGCCGCCGATCACGAAAAGCGAGGCTCCGCTCATGCGCCGACCCCCGCGATCGACAGCATCGCGTCGATGTCGGCATGCGCCGCAAATTCGGCGGCGATGTCGTCGAGCGCGGCGTCGACATCGGCGGTATAGTCGCCGCCACTCCCCGCAACGCCGATCCGCGCGAGCAAAGCGCGGCGAAATTCTGGCAAGGCGAAGATGCCGTGCAGATAGGATCCGATCACATTTCCGGCTGCATCCATGGCCCCATCCTTCGCGTCATCCCCCAGCGTGGCGAAGGGCCTTGCGATGCCGGGGCCGCGGGTTTCGCCCATATGCATTTCATATCCCTCCACCGCTACGCCAAGAGCGGTGCCATTCACATGGCGCAGTGTCTTGGCCGGCGATAGTATCGTCTCGACATCGAGCAGGCCGAGCCCCGCGACTTCGGCAGCCTCTCCTTCGATCCCCAGCGGATCGGCTATCCGGCGGCCAAGCATCTGATATCCGCCGCACAGCCCGACGATCAGCCCGCCGCGCCGGTGATGCG